>JBPCMA010000178.1:0-44160 GCA_051002715.1 Caulobacteraceae bacterium | reverse complement strand
GGCGAAGCAGCCATGCCCGAAAATGGCCCCGCCGAGATGGCCTCTCTGCATGTCCGGGTTATCGCGCTTGAGAACCTGTTGATCTCCCTGCTCGCCACCGCCTCACATCAACAGCTCGAACTGGCCGGTGAGATGGCCGCCTACATCGCGCCTCGGCCAGGTTTCACGCATCATGCGCTGACGACGCAGGCCGCCGCTCACATGGTCGATCTGGTGGAGC
Organism: Caulobacteraceae bacterium; assembly: GCA_051002715.1. Classification (GTDB taxonomy): domain Bacteria; phylum Pseudomonadota; class Alphaproteobacteria; order Caulobacterales; family Caulobacteraceae; genus Acaudatibacter. The sequence goes on along the minus strand of JBPCMA010000178.1, from coordinate 43,940 downwards.
GTGCCGCCCGCTTCCGCGGCGAGGAGTCATCCTAGACGAGCTGACGGACGTCAAGCTGCAAGCTGGTTTACGCCCGCTTTTCGCGCCTCAACGCGCCGATGATCGCGACAAGGGCGATCAATGACAGGGCGGCCGCAACCGCGTGGCCGCTCTCCCATTGCAGGCGATAGCGCGGCCAATCGGCGGGCAGATCGGCCGGGATCCAGCGATTGACTGCATCATTTACGGGGGCATTCATCAGGAAGAAAGCCACCAGCATCCCAAAATACGCCAAGGCCGCGATCCCCATGGCGATGAACCGTCGACGTTCCGCGCGGACGAGAAACGTGATCAGCACGCTCGACAACAGAGCCGCGATTTCGACAGGTCCGAAAATCACGCCCCATCCCTGGTAGAGGCGTTTTTGGGTCGTCAGCCACAATGGTCCGTCGAACGCCAACTTGTTGGGCAATTCCAGGACGTGCGCGATCGGCGCGGTTGTCGCCAACCAGGCCAGGAAAAACATCAAGCAGCCTAGCGGCTTCGCCATCGGTCAAATCCTCCCCCGCTCGATCCTTCTCGGCGAGGTCTCGTCGCTCCGTCGTTCATAGAACGGCGGCGTTCGCGTGGAAGCATGAAAGTGGACAGCGAAGTGGCGGATCGCGGCCAGGTGTAGTTTCGCCGTTGGGGCTGAGCGCTCGCGGCTCAGGGTTTTGACATAGCCGGCGACGTGGAGCGGCTGGACGTCTGACAGCGCGCAGACTCCCCTCCCCTCGCACCAGGTCAGGAAGTCGCCCGCGGCGTGGCCGTAGGCGCGGCGTGTGTGAGCGTTGCGGATGTTGGCGGCGAAGAATGCGAGGAAGCGGATTGGACGCGCTCGCCGGCGGTCGCGACGATGGCCGGCAGGTTTTGCGAAGCTAGGATCGGAACCAGTTGATTCATTCGTCGCCGCTCGCGTCGCGACCGCGATCTTGAAACTCGGCCGCCATATTGAGCAGTTTTTCGATTTCCGCGACCGTGCGCCCTTCCGCTTCGACGTCGCCCACCTTGAGTCGGACTTTTCGCCCGAATCGAGCTTGCGCCCATGCGCCGGCAGCGGCCGCCAGCGCGGTAATTGCAGGCGGCCCCAACGCTTTGATTGCAACGATGAACTCTGGCAGCGGATAGCCGTTTGCATCCGCCGCGTCGAATGCGATCGCGGTTTGAGACAAGGGGACGCCGGCGGCGCGAACCGTCGCGCCAAAGCTAGACAGTCCATCCTGAAATGCGGGATCCCCGTCGGCCGGCTCATCGGAAGTTGGAACCAGATCGATCGAGAATTCGCCTGCCGCGAAGCGCTCCTCGCGAGTCATCCTCTCTTGCATGGTTCGATTGGCGAGGAAGGCCGCATAGACCTCCTCCTTCCACTTGGACGTCTCGCTCATTGCCCTCCCCGTGCGGCGCTCCGGACCTGCGCAGTCCTATCTGATAATGTCCTTCTCTGATTGAGGCCTTTATCACATGGCGGCGCTCACGCGCCGCCCTCCCCGAATTTCCACACCGGAATGCCGAGCGCCTTGGCCTTGTCGGCTAGGTTTGCTGAGATTCCCGAGCCCGGAAAGGCGATGACCCCGATGGGCAGGACGTTCAGCATCTGGTCGTTGCGCTTGAAGGGCGCCGCCTTGGCATGGCGAGTCCAGTCCGGTTTGAAGGCGATCTGCGATACCTTGCGGTTGTCGGCCCAGCAGGCTGCGATGCGCTCGGCGCCTCGAGGGCTGCCGCCATGCAGCAGCACCATGTCGGGATGTTTGGCGTGGACCTTGTCGAGCCGATCCCAGATGGCTCGGTGATCGTTGAAATCGAGGCCGCCGGTGAAGGCGATCTTGGCCCCGGGGGGCATGAGCACCGCCGTTTCGGCGCGTCGCTTGGCGGCGAGGAAGTCTCGGGAGTCGATCACCGCCGAGGTCAGGGCGCGATGGTTGACCATCGACCCGGCGCGCGGTCGCCAGGCCGATCCGGTGTGGTGTTCGAACTGGTCGGCGGCCTGGTCGCGAAGGAATTCCAGGGTCTCGCGGCGATCGATGAGGGTGAGGCCCCCTTCCAGGAGCCGTTCGAGTTCGACCGAGCGGACCTCGGAGCCGTCCTGTTCGCGCTGGCTTTGTTTCTGGGCCTGTTCGTTGTCGTCGAGCTTGCGTTGCACCCGGTCGGCGGCGCGGTGGAAGAGGTTGACCGCTGACCAAAGGAGTTCGCCCAGGTCAGGTTCGAGGCGCGTGTCGATCAAGGTAGAGACCAGAGCGTCGAAGATGTCGGCCACGGCCGCGCCGGCGGCGTCGATCTGCGGGAGGGGCCGGGTGTCGGGATCGTCTGGTGACGGGCGGTGGCCATGGAGTGCGAGTTCGCTGAGGATGTGATCGGTGGGAGAGGAGGCGTGCGGGGGCTCGAAGTCGACAGCGTCGTGGTGGGTCGCCATGGGGGTCTTCCTTGGTCGGTATGGCCGCGACCATCGCGGCCTTCGTGGCGATCCTCTTGGCGGGCGACCTGGGTTCCGCACCGCGAAGCGGCCGCAGCGGACGCGGAGGACGGCGGGCGGCGGCTATTTTGCCTCGCGATGCAAAGCGCCATGGCCTTAGGGACTCATCGCGTCAGCGATGGATGAGGACACTTAGCGCGGCGGAAAATAGTCGCCGCACGCCGTTGCGGGTTCAAGGGCGCCCGCCGCCCAAATCGCCCTCTAGAAGGCCGTGGACGCGGCCCTTTCCGGCAAGGGGGAGATCACCCGCGACCGGCCGTGACATCGAGACCGGCGAGGCCTCGCGCGGATCGCCTTCCCGTCCCGGCCATCCTCGGCGACCTGGTGAACCTGGTCCCGTCGTCCGGGGCGAGCTGCGCGCGAAGGGCTACCCGAAGATGATCGGCGCCGAGGCGGCGCAGGTCCTCGTTGAAGTCGCCGAGCGTGGGATTGAGCGAGAGCGCTTCGACCCCGACCAGCTCGGCCCGTTCGATCAAGGTCGCCACGGCCGCGTCGCCGGCCGGGTCATCGTCGCGCGCGATGTAGAGGCGGCTCAAGGTCGGCGGGATGAGGAGGGCTCTAAGGTGAGCGGCCGAGAGGGCGGCGACCATGGGGAGGGTCGGGAGCATGCATCGCAGCGAGAGCATGGTCTCGATGCCCTCGCCGGCCGCCAGGACGTCCGTGGCCACACCGAATCGGACGCCGTGCCCGAGGAGATGGCCCATGGCGCGCCTCGGGGTGTCGATAGGCGCCTTGTCGTTGCCCGACGAGTCCAGCCAGGTGCGATTCACGCCGGTGATGTGACCCTCCAGATCGGTGACGGCGGCGATCAGCGCCGGCCATGTCTGCGTCGGCGAGTCGCGATCAGGGCGATAGTAGCAGCGGGGGTGGAATCTTAAGGAGGTGATGTCGTGCAAAGCCGTGACGCCGCGCCCGCGCAAATAGGTTTCCGCGATTGTGCCCGTGATGGGTCGGGCCATGGCGAACAGCCGTCGTGCGGATTGCGGTGATCCCATCGGAGCCGAGGGGTGGCGTTGGAAAGGCTCGGGCTCGCGTTCGGGTCGCGGCAGGCTGAGAAAGAACCGGGCTTCGTCCAGGACGTCGCGCAGGCGATCGAGACGGCGATTCATGGCGATGAGGTCGAGCAGATCGCCGTGATCGCCGGTGGCGGCGTCGGTCCATTTGCCGGCGGCGCCCTTGCCGCCGTCGGGTCCTTTCAAGCGGACGAAGAGGCTGCGCCCCGGGGTGTTGGCGATATCGCCGACCAGCCAATAGCGTCCTTCTCGGCGGCCGTTGGAGAGATAGTGGCGGCACACCGCCTCGGCCTCGCGCGCGAGACGGTGGGCCAGTTCGGCCGCTGGCGAGGGCGTGGCCATGTCAGGCCGCCGCCTTGTCGGCGATACGCACGAGGCGATGGCGACCCAGCAGGGCGGCCAGGATCGCCGGTCCCTGCGCGCCGGTGGGAATGAAGAGGCGCAGCTTCCAGGCGATGATCTCGGAGATCAGACCCATGGCTTTGAGCCGCTCGACCATGCCGTCGGTGAAGCCGGTCAGTTCCACGCGATAGGCGCCCATGACCAGCGAACGGCGGATCGCCAAGCCGTCGACCAGTTGCAGCGCCGCGCCGCGAGAGAGCACCGCGCGCCAGGCGTCGATCGGCGTCACCGCAGGCGCTGTCGTCCCCAGGGCGTCGGCGATCCAGGCCTCCGACGCCAGTCGTCCGATCACCCGCTCGCCCTCGTCGGTCTGCATGCGGTAGACCCGGCAGCCGTCGTCCGGGAGCCGGCGCCAGATCGGCAGCAACAGGCCGGTGACGACGTGGAAGGTGCTCTCCACATATTCCGGCAGGGCCTCGATCTCGTTGCGCCAGGCGGTCGCGAAGGCTGCTTCATCGACCTCCCGCCAATGCGAGCCGGTCAGCGCCTCGAACGGCATGGCCCGCCGCTCCAAGGGACGCAGCAGGCGGATGCGGCGCTCGACCTCGCCGTCATCCAGGGTGACGCTGGGCGCCGGGACCTGGACGGCGCCGTGGCCGGACTTGGCGTTGATCAGGAACCGCGAGCGCAGCTCCGCGCCACGGCTGAGGGCATCGTCGAGGCTGAGGGGCTTGTTGCGATCGCGCCGGCTCACGGTGAAGGCCTGGGTCTCCGCGCCCGTCGCCGGATGGATGTAGACGGTGCGGCGCTCGACGATGGTGAGCGATTCCGCCGTCACCGTCTCGACGCCGAGGTCATAGGTTCCCGCCGCGATCGCGGCCTCGACGCGGGCGGTGAGCAGGCCGTCGAAGACCTCGAAGAGGAGGTTCTGCAGATCGATCCGAAGCGCCAGGACCCGGTTGAGGAACTGGGTGATCGGCGGCAGATCCTCGCGTATCGCGCCGTCCTCAGTGATCAGCGCGAGTCCCGTGGCGTCCTCGAAGGTCTGGAGCGGGCAGTCTTCCACCTTGCCGAGGATCACCAGGGTGTAGAGCTGGCGAAGCGCGGCGCGGGCGTAGTCGCTCTCCAGGTTATCCGAGGCGCGAAAGAGCCCCTGACCGCCGGTCTGGCGTTGGCCACGCGTGATCGCGCCCAGGGTATCCAGCCGCCGGGCGATGGTGGAGCTGAACCGCTTCTCGCCACGCACGTCGGTGGCGATGGGCCGAAAGAGGGGCGGCTGGGCCTGGTGGGTGCGGTTGGTCCGCCCCAGGCCCTGGATAGCGGCGTCGGCTTTCCAGCCCGCCTCGAGCAGATAGTGGACGCGCAGGCGCTGGTTCTTGGCCCCAAGGTCGGCGTGGTAGCTGCGGCCGGTGCCGCCGGCTTCGGAAAAGACGAGGATGCGCTTGTCGTCATCCATGAAGCTTTGCGTCTCGGCGAGATTGACGCCCGCCGGGCGGCGCTCGACGGCGAGGCGAGTCTCGGCATCGTCGCCGTGCTTGCGGACGATCCGCCGCGAGCGGCCGGTGACCTCGGCGACCGCGTCGGTCCCGAACCGCTGCACGATCTGATCGAGGGCGCCTTGCACGGGGGGCAGGGCGGCCAGATGCTCGATCAGTCGGTCGCGCCGTTCAACCGCCTCACGGCATTGGACGGGCTGACCATCGCGGAAGACCGGCCGGGAGGAGCGATTGCCCTCGCCGTCGGTGAACGGCTCAAAGAGTTGGGTCGGAAAGGCGTGGGCGAGATAGTCGAGGACGTATTCGCGCGGGGTGATGTCGATCTGGACATCGGCCCATTCCTCGGCCGGGATCTGAGCGATCCGCCGCTCCATAAGCGCCTCGCCGGTGGAGACGATCTGAATGACGCAGGCGTGTCCGGCGGCGAGGTCGGCGTCGATCGAGCCGATCAGGGTCGGCGTCTTCATGGCGGTGATCAGGTGGTTGAAGAAGCGCTGCTTGGAGCTCTCGAAGGCCGAGCGCGCCGCCGACTTGGCCTGGGCGTTGAGGGTCTTAGCTCCCCCGTTTGCCGCCCTGCCGGTGACGCCGGTCGCCTCCAGGGCGGCGCACAGGTTGGTGTGAATGATCTGAAACGCCCCGGCGTAGGCGTCGTAGATGCGGATCTGCTCGCCGTTGAGGGTGTGCTCGATCAGTTCGTATTCGACGCCGTCGTAGGAGAGCGAGCGGGCCGTGTAGAGGCCAAGCGCCTTCAGATCGCGGGCCAGGACCTCCATGGCCGCCACCCCGCCGGTCTCGATGGCGGCCACGAACTCAGGCCTGGTCGCGAACGGGAAATCCGCGCCGCCCCACAGGCCCAGGCGCTGGGCGTAGGCGAGGTTGCGCACCGTGGTGGCGCCGGTCGCCGAAACGTATAGGACCCGCGCGTTCGGCAAGGCGTGCTGCAGGCGCAGGCCGGCGCGGCCCTGTTGCGAGGGGGCCTGATCACCGCGAGGACCGGCGGCGCCGGCGGCGTTCTGCATGACGTGGCTCTCGTCGAAGACGACGACTCCGTCGAAGTCGGAGCCGAGCCAATCGACGATCTGGCGCACCCGCGAAACCTTCTCCGCCTTCTCGTCGGTGCGCAGCGTGGCGTAGGTGGCGAATAGGATGCCTTCCTCAAGAGCGATGGGCGCGCCTTGGCGGAAGCGGGACAAGGGCGTGACCAGGAGCTTCTCCTGGCCCAGCGCCGACCAGTCGCGCTGGGCGTCCTCGATCAGGGTGTCGGACTTCGAGACCCACAGCGCCCGGCGCCGACCCTTCAGCCAATTATCGAGAATCACGCCCGCGACCTGGCGCCCCTTACCCGCGCCGGTGCCGTCACCGAGCATGAAGCCGCGCCGGAAGCGCACGGCGGTCTTGGCGTCGTCCGGGGCGGCGGCGACGACGTCATAGGTCTCGTCCACCAGCCAGGCGCAGGCGAGCTGGCCGCCATGGGCCTCGCCAGCCTGGATCACCGTCTCCAGCTGGGCGTCCGACAGCAGGCCGTCGGCGACCAGACCCGCCGGCAGATGCGGACGATAAGTGGGCGCCGGGGGCGCGACGCTGGCCATGGCGGCGGACTGGACGAGCGGCGTCGGGTGGGCTCGCGCGCCCTCGATGCGGATCGTCTGCAGCCGATAGGGCTCGTAAAGAGCCTCAGTCAGCCGAGTGTTGGCAGCCGGCGCGGTCGGGGCGACCTCATAGGCCAGTTCAACGGCGTCGTCCGCGATGGGCGCGAGGCCGTGCGCCGGCGAGGGCGGGCGTCGCGCGGGAAGAGACCGAGAAGGGGCGGGGATAGCCATGCCGGCGGCCGAAGCGACGCCGACGAGGGGAAGACGGCTCGGAACAAGCCGGGTCACCCAGTCGAGTAGGGTCGCCAGATCCGGCGCCAAGCCCGGCGACACGGGAAAGTCGTCGATGTCGTCCGCTGGTGTCTTGTCGATCACCGTCAGGCGCGTCTCGACGCTCGTGCCGTGGCGCGCATAGACGCGCCCGCCCACGGTGGCGGTGAACACCACCCGCGCCCGCGCCTGCAGGCGGACGAAGGCGCCGCGCCAGGCGGGGTTGTCGGGAGAGAAAGCCGCGCCGGTGATCGCGACCAGGCGCCCGCCCTCGGCGAGGCGCGCCAGCGCCGAAGAGAGATGGCGCGAAGCGGCGTCGGCGACGCGGCCCTCCACGTGCGCCGCCACCGAGAACGGCGGGTTCATCAGGACGACGCTCGGACACACCGATGGGTCGAGGTGGTCGTCGATGTAGGCGCCATCGTGGCGGGAGACGGGCGCGGTGGGAAAGAGGCCGCTGAGCAGCCCGGCGCGGGTTTCCGCCAGCTCGTTCAGGACCAGCGATGCGCCCGCGAACTCGGCGAAGATGGCGAGCAGGCCCGTGCCGGCGGACGGCTCCAGAACGACGTCGCCTGGCGTGATCGCCGCGGCGAGGCTGGCGATGAATCCCAGACCGATCGGCGTCGAGAACTGTTGAAGGGCCTGGCTCTCTTCCGACCGGCGGATGTGGGACGGCAGGAGGGCGGCGAGCTTGGCCAGCATGGCGATCTGGGCGGCTACGGTGCGGGCCCGCATGGCCGGTCCGAACCGGCGCAGGAACTGAACCTGGGCGACCTCGCCCGCTTCATAGGCGTCCTTCCAAGTCCACAGGCCTTGCGAATCGGAGCCGCTGAAGGCCTGCTCCATGGCGGCGCGGAGGGACACCGCGTCCACGGCGACGCCGCGGGCGAGGTCCGGCAGGATGAAGTCGGCCGCCGCGAGGAGGTCGGCGGCGCGCCTATGGGTCGGGGCGGCGGGCGCAAGCGTCGGGGCGGCGGAGGCGGCTTCGGAGGCGATGAACGGCATGGTGATGTTCCCAGGAGAGCTTGGACGGGGCCAAGCCGGACGGGCGCTCTCTCTGACCCCGCCGGCTCAAACCCGTTCCGGCCGACCTCTGCCTCTCCCTTGGGCCGCATGAGAAAAGGGTCCAACGCGGCGCGTCGGACCCTTCAAGGTCTCGTCCTTACCGCCGCCGACTATGCGTTCGGCTCGCCGATCAGCCGATAGTCCCGGGTCTTGAGGATCGGGATGCGGTAGAGGCCGCCCAATTGAGGATCACGAAACACCACCGTCCGATGGGTCCGCCCATACGCGACCACCTCAAGTCGCTCGAATGTGCGACCGTTCGCGAAAGCGATCGGCGTCTCGAACACGATCGTCTGGCCAGACCGGGGCTTGGGCTTGGCCGACCGGACCCGGCGGACTTCGGCATTGGTCCGGCAGCGCTCGCGCCACGCGAGGGCGTATTCATGGTCCGTGGGGGTCAACAGATCGAGGATGGCCGTCGGGCAATCGGACTCGCACGGCCCCATGGCCTCGGTCATGTCCTTGTAACCGAAGATATAGCCTTCGCGGTCGCGCGGGTTGTAGCGGACTAGGCAGACGAGGGCGAAGACCTCAAATTGGCCTGTGACGCGGACCTGTTCGACGGCTGCGTAGTAGATCCGCATCTTGACCAGGGCCGAGCGCAGCACGCGCGAGCGGCCCTCCGGTCGCTGATACGTGAACTGGTCGTCGAGATATTGGCGCGGGCCGGAGTGGCCGTTGAGCGATGTCATGTAGAGCCAGCCCATGGCGGTGTCCTTTTCGGGGTTGAAACGAGAGGAGCCCGGCGCGATGGCCGGGCTCAGCGGGTAGGGTCTTGGGTGTCGGTGCGGCGCGCGGCGTCAGACATCGCGCCGTCAGGGACCAATCGAACGTCGGCAGCGCCGCGCCCGCTTGGGCGTCGGCACCGAAGAGGAAGTACTGCGCGCCCCGCGCCCGCGCGTGGCGCATGATGGCGGCCAGGTCGCCCGGCATGGTTTCGTCCGGCTCATCGTCGGCCCAGACGAACCAGCCGAACGGTGTCTTGGCCGCCTAGCTGCGAGGCAAGGCGGCGGCGCCCGCGACCTGGCGCTCGAGATATGTGCGCGATGTCGGCGACAGGTGCGCCGCCCCACAGGTGCGCAGCCCCGCCGTCGAAGAAGAGGCGCAGTGAAGAGTTGACCTTCATCGTCTATCTCCCGTGAAGGCGTGAACTCGGGCATGCGGGCGCCTGTGGCGGGCTGGAACCCGCGTTCGACCCCGTGATCGCCCGCACCCGCGTGGCGAGAGCGGGAATGTCGTCCAGCATGGAGAGCGGAACGAAGTTGTTCTGACCGCCCGTGTAGTCCCGCCGGCCGCGACAGGTGCGGATCAGCACCCCCATGTCGCCGCCCATCGCCGATTGGCTCACCTGGATGTAGAGCGCATCGTGGTGGAGGGTGATCTCGCCCGATCCGGCCATCCCGCCCAGGTTCGAGCGCAGATCGTAGCTGGCCGGCGCAAATCGCAGAGCGAGTGCGAGTTGGCGCAGGCGAACCCGCGCGGCGCGATGGAAACGGGATTTGGCGCCGGGCGCGCCAGAGCAAGAGATGTTCCAGTTCATTGGAAGCTCCCAGTAGAGAGAATGGCCCGCCCTAAAGGCAGGCCATTCGTGAGGATGGTTGGGTCGGATCGGCGCCAAGTGACGAGGCCGTTCAGGGACTGCGCCTGGCGCTCAGTCAGTGCTCGCAGTCGGTCCAGGCGAGGCTCTCGCGGGCGCCAAGATCGAGGACCTGTGCTCCGCCGCCGAAGCTGTCGACACGCGGCCGCGAGCAAGTCAGCGCCCAAGCGAAGCCCCAGCGACCGACGAGATCCAAGGCCCCTGCGCACCGCAGGACGAAGTCGATGACGTGCTCGGGTTCCCCGAAACCGCCGTCGTCGCGGATCAAGAGCGATCCGACCGTGGTCGGATCGATGATGACCTCGAAGCCGATCGCGATGTCGTCCCGCTCCAGGGCGTCCGCCATCTCCTTGTGGATGGCGAGCGCCCGTGCGGCGTTGTCGGACGTGCCGACCTCGAGCCGGCAGGAGAATTGGGTGAGATAGTCGGCCATTCGCAAGCCTCCTTGAGATGCGAAGAGCCCGGCGGGGCGGCCGGGCTCTTGAAGGGCTGATATCGGGGAAAGGTCAGGTGATGGCGGCGAAGGGATCGACGTCGCGATGGATCGGCTGGGCCCGTCCCATCCAAGGTTCGGGGCGGATGGCGCGAACCCAGTCGGCGAAGCTGGGGATGAAGCCCAGATCCTCGCGGACGTGCTGCTCGCCGATCAGCCGCACCGGCACGATCCGGCCGGTGCTGACGGCGATCGTCGCCCCGAAGAAGCGTTCCAGCATGAAGATGCCTTCGGCGTGATGGCGCAGCGCCCGGTGGCGAAAGTCGGCGCTGATCGCCTTGGACTCGTCGAACCACTGGTGAAGGGCCAGATAGTCCTCCGCCGCGCCGCCCCACTTCCTGACGGAGGAAAGGGCGTGGTGATAGCAATGTCCCATCCCGCCCTCCCTAAAACTGGTGTTCGAAGTAGCCGGACGTCAGCACCCGCTCGTGGTAGGCGAGGGTGATGGTCCGATGGGCGACGTCGAAGGTGAACTCGCCATAGGCGCCCTCGTTGTCTTCCCAGCCGCCGTGGGTCTCTTCGAGAAAGTCGTAGGCGAGCGCCTCGATCGCCACGCGCAGGGGACAGGTCCCACGCTCGATGCCCGAGCCATCCCAGGCGGGCGTGGCGATCTCGACATCGACGGCGGGAAGCTCGGCGGCGATGCCACCGGCGTAGCCGTCGATGGAGTCGATCTGGCCGGAGTCGCCGGATCCGTCGAACAAGACGACGACGGTTGTGACGCCCGCGGCGGCGAGCGGATCGAAGGCAGCGGCCTTGTTGGCGGGCCGGACTTCGCCCGCGAGGCGGTCGCGGTCACTCGCCTGCCGTTGATAGAGGCTGAATTCAGACGTGACTGTGGGGGTGACCGGGATGTCGGCCATGGCGGATCTCCTGATGTGAGAGGGTGCGGGGCGGCCAGGGGCCGCCCCGCTTAAGACTCGACTATTCGGCGGCGATGGCGTGGGCGCCCGGTTCGGGTTCTTCGAGCTCGCCATTCGGCTCGCCCGCCTCGCCGCCGTCCAGAAACGCCGGCAGGCTCTCGGGCTCGTCGCCGCCTTCGATCACTGATGCCGCATCCGATTCGCCGGCCTGATCGAGGGGCGTGCGCAGCGGCTCGGGCAGCCAGCCGGTGTCGGCCAGCAACCGCTGCGCCTCCTTGGCCATCTCAGGCTTCTTGAGATGGTCGAGAAGCTGCGCCGCCTGTTCGCCCTTGGCCTCGCGCACCGCATCCAAAATGCGCGCCTTGGTGACACGGCCAAGATAGTTGTCGGCCGTGGGCGCCCACCCCGCCGCCGCCATGTCGAGACCGACGGACTGGGCCAAGCTGTCGGCGTGGACCAGCCGGCCAGGCGAGCGGTTCCACGGCTCGTGCGTGGCGTTCACCGTCACCGACGCGCAATGGGCGAAGAGGGCCGATCGGCTGTCGCCGTCGAAGCCTCGCAGCGCCTCCCAAAGCTCGCCGGGCTCCTTGGGAAGCTGGTCGGCCCAGGCCTGGCCCCGCGCGGTGATCGCCTTGGCCGAGACGGTGTCGTTGAGCCCCCGCCCTTGCCCGGTGAAGCCCGCGCTCTTAGCCTCGATCTCCAGGCACGAATGGGTCCCGAAGCGATAGAAGGCGTTCAGGGCCAGAACATGCAGGACCGCGAGGAAGGCCGCGTCAGGGTCGCCCGCCAGGGCGTCGCGCAGCGCCAGGGTGCGATGGGCGGTCAGCTCCGTCAGCAGCCGCTCGGGGATGGGCCTTGGGCCCTCGTCTTCCTCCGGCTCGGGCTCGTGGGCGACCGCGCCGCCGAGGGCGCCGACAGCGCTTTGTCCAGCCGGCGCGGTGGACCCCGCTCCCGAGTTGTGGACTTCTTCGACGTCGCCCTGGGTCGAGTTGGCTTCCACCGCCGGCTCGTCCTTAGGCCGCACATAGCCGCGTTCGATCCGAAGGACGCCCGAACCGTCGAGGCTGACGAAGACGCCGGCGCGGGCGACCTCGGCGGGATCGTATTGGACGGTGCGGTTCTGGAAGGCCTCCAGCGCCGTCTCGATCTCGCCAAGCCGCGCATCGACCGCCTCCGGGAAGTCCTCGTCGCCCTCGTATTGGGCATGCAGGCGTTCCATCTCCTCCAGGAGAGCGTCGCGGGACGCCTCGTGCTCGTCGTCGACCGCGGCGGTCTCGCCGACCAGGCGGCGCAGGCCGTTGGTGTGGCCATAAGGGAAGTCACGATCCACCTCGACCCACATCCAACCCTCGGCGGCGATGGTTTCGGCCTCGCGGGCCAGCTTCTCGGCCACCAGCCGGTCCAGCAGCACCGGATCCTGCAACCAGCCACCGTCGTCGTGCTGGAAGAGATCGCGCAGGACGACCCCACCGGCCTGCTCGTAAGCTTCGACGCCGACGAACTGCGCCCGCTTGTCGCAGGCCCTGATCGCGCCGTCGGTGAGCATGCGGCGGATCTGGTAGGGCTCCTTGTAACGGCCCTGCGACAGCGCTTCCCAGACCTCCTCCTGGCGCGTGTGATCGGCGGCGACGGTGAAGGCCATCAGCTGCTCCAGGGTCATGCCGTCGCCGGCATAGATGTCGTGGAGCTTGGGCGAGGCCGAAGCGAGTTTGAGGCGCTGGCGCACCACCTGGACCGGGACGAAGAAGCGCGCGGCGATCTCTTCTTCGCCCGCGCCTTGCTCGCGCAGGGCCTGGAAGGCGCGGAACTGATCCAGAGGATGGAGCGGCGCGCGCTGGATGTTCTCGGCGAGGCTGTCTTCCTCGGCCGTGACGTCTTCGCTCGAGCGCACCACGCACGGGACGGGCGCGGTCCGAGCCAGGCGCTTCTGTCTGACCAGCAGTTCCAGGGCCCGGAAGCGGCGTCCACCGGCGGGGACTTCGAACATACCGGTCTCGACGTCGGCGGCGTCCAGCACCGGCCGCACGCTCAGGCCCTGCAGCAAGGTGCGGCGGGCGATGTCCTCGGCGAGTTCCTCGATCGAGACGCCGGTCTTGATCCGGCGGACATTGGACTGGCTGAGCACCAGCTTGTTGAAGGGGATGTCCCTGGATGAACTAAGGGCGATCTTGGCGACTTGGGCCATGGGGTTTCTCCGTGACGGGCGGTCAACGGGACTCTCCCTCGACCTCCAAACCCGTCACGAAGACCCCCTTCGATCCTCTCACTCTCTGATCGCCTCACCCGCACCGGCGGGCGGCAGGTTGAACACCCCCGCGCCCGCCTTGCGGTAGGCCTCCGCCACGACCGCCAGCGGCGCGAAGGAGAAGGCGTGGTAGGGTGGATCGCTGACGCGATCGCCGACGGCGATCATCGGGCCGCGCACCGTCAGGTCCCACACCAGGGCCGACGTCTCCGTGGGCCGCCATCAGCGTCAGCGTGGTCGATTGCACGCCGGCGCCGAGGCTCAAGACTTGCAGGCGTATGCCGGCGGCTGTTCCCGCCTCGTCGCACTTAAGCGTGGAGGCGGCGATCACGCCGCCTCCCGGTCTGTGGCCGCCGTCGGCTCGGTTGATTCGTCATCGGGACGGTAGGCGAGGATGAAGTCGGCGGCCTTCGACGCGGCGCTGGCGGCGCGCACGATCGCGTGGTCGTCCCCGCGCAGCACTTCGAGCCAGTTACCGATGTAGTCGGCATGGCGGACGGTCGGGACGATTCCGAGGGTGGCGCAGCAGAAGGCGGCGGAGATTTCAGCTACCAGTTCCTCGCGCGCATAGGCCGACGATCCGAAGTCCGTGCAAAAGCCGCGGGCGAGGCGAGAGGGGTGACCTGTCCAATGGGAGAGTTCATGCAGTGCCGTGCGGTGCCAGTTGATGGGATCGTGATACTGGCTGAGGTGGGGCGCATGGATGCGGTCATGGGCGGGTAGATAAAATGCCTGATCGCCGCCGATCCGGAAGTCCGCCCCACTCGCGGCGATCAGCGCCTCGACCTCGGGAAGGATCAAATCGGCCCCCCTGGGCGCCGGTGGAGTGTCGTCGCCATCCAGGCCGTCGCATTGATCGCGATTGAACACCGTGAACCGTTTCAGAAAGTGGATCGATCCTGGCGTCTCGCCATCGCGCGCGGCGCGTTCGCGCTCCTTGTCCGGCGTGAAGCGGTCGGCGTAGACGACGGTGGCCCCGTGTTCGCCCCTGCGCACGTTGCCGCCGAGACCGAGCGCCTGGCGGAAGGTGAGCCAGCCCTGGCCTGTGAAACCGCCGTCGATGGCGGCGCTCCAGAGGATGAGCACATTCACCCCCGAATAGCGACGTCCCGTCGCCGCATTCCTCGGCATCGCCAGCACCGCCTTGGCGGCCGCTGTACCCCAAGGCTGGACCCAGGGAACGCACCCGGCCTCCAGCTCGGCGATGATCTTGTCGGTGATTTCTCGGTAGAGGCTCGGCCGGTCCTGACTGGCCCGACCACAAGCAGCTGAACGTGACATCACGGATCTCCGCGACGGGCGCCGCGAGCCTCTCTCGCGAACCCCAACCCGTCACGGCCGATCCGGCCCGACTCTCACTCTTGGGGAACTGGGACGTCCCCACCCCCCGAACATTCACCACGAGCTGCCGCGACCGCGCGCATCACCCGCCGCCAGCGATGAAGGGAGAACCTCGATCGGCAGATCGCGCTACGACTATCGTAGCGCGACGTGACACACGGCCGCGAGCGCTACCAAGAGTATCAGGATAGGGATGCCACCACGCCCCAGCCGGTGGCGCGCGCCTCGAACCATCCGCCAATCTTGACGGAAAGGGAGGTCGCCGGTGCGGTCTTGGAAGGAGGGATCGAGTCGGACATGGGGGGCTTCGATTTGAAATTGCTCGATGGCGAAAACTAACACAATTGCAATTCGCAATCAAGAGAATAATTGCGTTTTGCAATTTAGAGGTTTGGCGTCGCAGCGGACCCGCCTGAGGACTAGCTCGCGCGGGAGGCATCCTCGCGCTGTGCATCCCTTGCCGCAGGGCGGCCTCCAGGGCCTATCGCCTAGCCGTTGTTGAGGTCCTAAAGCGGACCGGCGTGCGGGCGGGCGGCTGGGCCGCCAGTTGGCCGTCCGCCGGTCGCTGATTGATAAGAAGTCCGGCGATCTCCGTGGAAACACGCTCGACGGCCAGCCGAAGTGCCTCGTCGAGGTGAACATAGCCTTGAGTCACTCCCCGAGCGGCGTGGCCGAGAAGAGCGGCGATTGTCAGTTCGGAAAACCCGAGGTCGCCTGCGACGCTGCCAAATGTATGGCGCAACGTATGGGGGGTGACTCCCGAGATCTTCGCAGCGGCGCATAGGCGCGCAAGGCAGCTCTTCGCTGCCGTGTAGTGGCCATCACCCACATCGGCCGGGAAGACGTACGCGCAGTTCCTGCGGGTCGGCTGGCCGGCCACGAGCTTGACCGCCGACGGCCCGATCGCACGCACCTGCCCGTCGCTTTTGGTATCGGGGAAATGGACATAACCCTGATCCGCATGCAGCCACTCACGCCGAAGGCCTTGGGCTTCAGAAATCCGAAAGCCGGTCAAGAGCAGGAGGCGGACAGCGGCCAGGGCGATTGGGTGCTCCCCATTTCGTTCGGCGGCGCACATGGTTTCGCCGAGCTTTTTGATCTCGGCGACGCTTAGGCGGCGCTCTTTCTTCTTACCGGCAAGCTTGCGCACGCCGACCGCGGGGTTGGATGCAATGACGTCTAGGCGCCTGGCGTGAGCAAGGAGGCTTTGGAGCGTCGAAAGGGTGCGCGCGGCGACGCCTGCACCGCCCGTGGTCACGCCGCCGCGACCCGGTCCCCGCTGCTTGGCTGTCTTCCCGGCCGCGATGTCTGCCTGCATGCCAGCGATGTCGGCGAGCTTGAGTGCGCGAACCTGACGTCGGCCGAGCAGCGGTTTGATATGCGTTTCGATTCGGCTTCGATCCATGGCCATGGTGGACGGTTTGATCGGGCGATTGCGGCGTCCGAGGATGCGGCCAGCTTCAGCTTCTGCCAGATACCAGTCGCAAATCTCCGCTACCGTGATTGTTTCCCGCGGACCGGCCTCCTCTGCCGGATCACCGCCGTCAGCGACGGCACCGAGTTTGATCTTCGCCTTATCCCGCGCTTGCTCGACCGTCAGGACGCCAAACCGACCTAGGACGATCCGTCGGCTTCGGCCCTCGGCGTTCCGGTACTGAAGGACGAACGTCTTGAGGCCTGACGGAATCGCGCGGATGCCGAAGCCTCTCAGCTCCCCGTCCCATAGGAAGGTTTGCCCCTTTTTGGGTGTTTCCAGGTCCTTGACGGCCTGCTTCGTCAGCTTGCCCATGATCCGCTCGCCGCGCATTTCGAATTTGCTTACACTACCACGGTCGCGACAGAATGTAAGCACCTTGTAAGCAGTTTGGATGGGGAAATGGGATATCTCGGCGTGCTTTTCGGATAAGAGGTATCGGAACTATCATGGAAATCCTGATAGATAGCGGGTTTCCGGATAGACGCGGATAACGCCGGATAGAAGTCTGAAGAACCTTGCCAAGGTTGGGGTCGAGAGTTCGAATCTCTTCGCCCGCTCCAACAAAAGCAAGGACGCAGTCCGGGCACGGACAAGCCGGAGGCAGTGGCGCGGTGGTTGCACTTCGCGCCGACAACTGCGCATCATAAGATGATGAAGGATTGCTGCTCCGGTCACCGATCCTGGGCGAGCGCCAGTCCGCTGAGGGGCAGGTCACGTATATTTTTTCGAGCGAGCCGACTTCAAAATCTGTCGGATAGGGATCGGCCGCCAGCGGGTCGGCGCTGGCGCCATGAGCGACAATCGCGGCGAATGCGCAGACGGTGGCCCATGGCGACGCCTTCCACCCTCCCCTCACATGTCCCCCTTCCTTGAAAACTTGGACAGACCTGTCCCGCGCCGAATCGGCCGGGACGGCCGAAGGGTTCTCGGCGCAAACCGCGCAAAGGGTCCATGCGGGTTGATGGGCGGACAGGCGAAGGTGGCCGGATCGGCGCTCGACGGGGGCTGTTCGTCTCAGGGTACGAGCAGCCGAGGCGGCAGCGCGGCCAGACGGTAGCCGACGCCCGGTTCCGAAATGAACAATTCCGGCCCCCGCGCATCCAGCTTCTGGCGCAATTGGCCCATGTAGACGCGCAGGTATTGGACGTCGGCGCGTTCGGAGCCCCAGACGGCGGCCAGCAGATCCTTGTGGGTCATCGGGCGGCCGAGGTTGAGAGCCAGTTCGGCGAGCAGGTCGTATTCCTTGGGCGAGAGCCTGACGAGCACGGCGCCCTTGCGCACGGTGCGCAGGCCCAGGTCGATCTCCAGATCGCCGGTCCGCACCACCGGCGCCGAGCCGCGCGCCTGCACCCCGTGGCGAAGCGCCGCCCGCAGCCGCGCCAGCAGTTCATCGACGCCGAACGGCTTGGTCACATAGTCGTCGGCGCCGGCGTCCAGGGCCGCCACCTTAACCGCCTCGCCATCGCGCGCCGACAGGACCACGATGGGCGTCGTCCCCGCCGCGCGGATCGCCGTGATGAGGGCCAGGCCATCCATGTCCGGCAGGCCAAGATCGAGCAGCACCACCTCGGGCGCGTAGTGCGCCAACCACCGGCGCCCCTCCGCCCCGTCGCGGGCGCCGACCGGCCGCAGCCCGGCGGCCTTGAGGGTGGCCATCAGCACCTTGCGAAGGCTGGGATCGTCTTCGACGACGAGGATGGTGGCGGGATCGGCGTCGGCGGTCACGCCGGCGCGTCCGCCGCCGCCAACGGCAGGTGAATGCGAACCAGGGCGCCGGCCCTATTGTCGCGATTGCGCGCTTCGATCCAGCCGCCCTGGGCCTCGAGGAAACCGCGCGCGATGGCCAGGCCCAGACCGGTCCCGGCCGGCCGGCCGTCTCCCTCGACGCCGCGGGCGAACCTCTTGAACAGGGGTTCGACCGCATCGGGAAAACCCGGTCCCCCGTCCAGCACCTCGATCGCCGCCATGCCCCCATCGTCGGCGCGGCGAATCTCGATCGGCGTTCCGGCCGGCGAGTATTTGGCGGCGTTTTCGATGACGTTCGCCAGGGCGATCTCGGCCAGGGAATGGTCCGCCAGCACCCGGGCGCCGTCGGCGACCCGATTTTCCACCGGGTGACCCGCCACCGCCAACGCGGCGCGGTCCAGCGCCGACAGGACGAGCTCGGCCGGGTCTTCGGGCCTGAGGCGAACCGCGACGGCGTCCGCTTCGATGCGGTTCATGTCCAGCAGGTTGCCGACCAGGCCCGAAAGGCGCGCCGTCTCGGTCTCGGCCAGAGCGAGAAGCTCGGCCCGCGTCGCCTTGTCATGTTCCGCCTCGAACCGTCGCAGGCTCTGAAGCGCGAAGAGGATCGTGGACAGCGGCGTCTTGAGGTCATGCGACACGGCGGCCAGCAGGTCGGCCTTGACGCGGTCGCCCTGCCGTCTCAGCGCCTCCGCGGCCGCCTTGGCCGCATAGGCGTCGCGCTCCAGCGCCACCGTGAGATAACCGCCGACGATTTCGACCAGCCTCTCGGGATTGACCGGGCGCCCGGTTCCCCGGACGGTGAGGTTCACGCCGATGAGCGCCCGCCACGGCGCCGGCGCCGCCACCGGCCAGAAATCGAAGTCAGCGGCCTCCACCGGATAGGTGTCCGCTCGAGTGGGCGTGCGGGAGACTAGCGCCCACCGCGCCGCCTCCCAATCGTTGGGCGACAGGCAGGCGCCGGTTCCGAGCGCCGAGGCCGAGACATCGTGTTGGTCGGCGAGCACCACGGCCGCCGGCGCCGCGAAAAGCCGGCCCAGGGCGTCGGCCGCAGCGGTAAGGATGGCTTGGCGATCCGGCGCCGCCACCAGGGCGCGCGCCAGCCCTTGCAGGGCGGCCGCCTGATCGGCGTACTCCCGCGCCTCGGCCGCCCGCCGGCGCGACACGCCCGCCACCGCGCTCGCCACGGTCGCCACGACCAGGAACAGGGCCAGCGCCCAGACATTGGCCGGATCGGCCACCCGAAGGGTGTAGCGCGGCTCGATCAGGAAAAAGTTGTAGCAGACCACGCCGCCGACGGCGGCCAGCAGCGCCGCGCCCCAGCCGGAGGTGACCGCCAGCACGATGACCGGCAGAACGAAGATCAGCGACAGGTTGGGTATGGCGACCGATCGATCGGTGACGACGGCGATCAGGGTCGTCAGGGCGACGAGCGGCGGGGCGAGCGCATAGCCAAGCCACGCCGATGGTTCGGGCGGGGAGGGGTTTGCGACAACGGTGTCGGCGCTGGCGGACATGACGGCGAGCCTCTCCGGCGCGGGGCCAGGGCGCAACAAGCACCGCCCAGCGGCTTTCATGCAAGGCGTTCGTGGCGGCGAACCCCCACAACATCATGGGATTTTTATGGGGTCGCGAGCGAAAACCCCCTTCCACCCGAGGCGCCTGCGTTCATGATCGCATCGACCCTACCGGCCATCGTCGAAGCCGGCGCGCGCCGCGATCCGCGCCGGTTCCTGGGCCTGGCCCTGGGCTCGGTCGGCGTCGTCTATGGGGATATCGGCACCAGCCCACTCTACGCCTTCCGCGAATCGATCGCCCATCTGCGCTCTCCGACCGGCGCGGTGGCCGGGGCGGATGTCATTGGCGTCATTTCCCTGATGCTGTGGACCCTGATGGCGATCGTCACGGTCAAATACGTTCTCATCGTCATGCGCTTCGACAACAAGGGCGAGGGCGGCATCCTGTCGCTGATGGCCCTGGTTCAGCGGGCCGGCGCGCGCGGGGTCGGCTGGATTCTTGTCATCGGCATGCTCGGCGCGGGCCTGTTCGTGGGCGACGCGGTGCTGACGCCGGCGGTTTCGGTGCTTTCCGCCGTCGAGGGACTGACGGTGGTCAAGGGATTGGGTGGCCGGCTGGATGTCTTCATCGTGCCCATCTCCCTGGCCGTCCTGGCCGCCCTGTTCCTGGTCCAGCGGCATGGCACGGGGGGGATCGGGCGGTGGTTCGGCCCCGTCTGCGCGGTCTGGTTCGCCACCATCGCCGTTCTGGGCCTTCATCAGATCGTCCGGGCGCCGGGGGTGTTGGCGGCGCTCAATCCCCTCTGGGGCGCGCGCGTTCTGGCGATCCATCCGTGGCTCGCCGCGGCGCTCCTGAGTTCGGTCTTCCTCACCGTGACCGGGGCCGAAGCCCTCTACGCCGACATGGGGCATTTCGGACGGCGATCGATCCAGACCATGTGGCTGTCGCTGGTCTTTCCCTGCCTGACCCTCAACTACCTTGGGCAGGGCGCCCTTGTCCTGATCCATCCCGCCGCCGCCGCCGACCCGTTCTTCCTGATAGCCCCGGCCTGGTTTCAGCTTCCCCTGGTGGCCATCGCCACGGCGGCGACGGTGATCGCCAGCCAGGCGGTGATCTCGGGCGCCTTCTCGATCGCCCAGCAGGCCATTCAGCTCGACCTTCTGCCGCGCATGAGCCTGCTCGCCACCTCCGAAGATCACGCCGGCCAGATCTACGCGCCTCAGGTGAACTGGCTGCTGATGATCGCGGTGGCCGCCCTGGTGATCGGCTTTCACTCCTCCAGCGCCCTGGCTTCGGCCTACGGCATCTCGGTGGTCGGGGCGATGATCACGACGTCCATCCTGGCCGTGGTCGCCATCCACCGGCTGCTGAACAAGCCGATCTGGCTGTCGGTCGCCCTCTTCTCTCCCCTTCTGGCCGTGGAAGGCGTGTTCGTGATCGCCAACCTCTCGAAGCTGGCGCACGGCGGCTATGTTCCCCTGCTCATCGCCGCGGTGACGATCGCCATCATGTGGAGCTGGGTGAGAGGGACGGCCAAGCTTCGCGCGGCCCAGCAGCGCGGCGGCCTCCAGCTTTCCGAGGTGCTGGCCATGCTTGACGACCGGCCGCCGATGCGCGCCAAGGGGACCGCGGTGTTTCTCACCGGCGACCCGGAGGCCGCGCCTGGCGCCCTGCTGCACAACCTCAAGCACAATCAGGTGCTGCACGAGCAACTGATTCTGCTCACCGTGCGCTTCGTGCGCCGCCCGCGGGTGGGCGAAGCCGAGCGCGTCGCCGTTCGCGAGCTTTCGAAGGGCGTCAAATCCCTGATCCTCACCTACGGCTTCATGGAACGGCCGAACGTGGCGCTCGGCCTGAAGCTGGCCCGCGCCCACGGCGTGAAGTTCGACATCATGGCGACTTCCTTCTTCCTCGGCCGGCGGACCATCGTCTCGCGCCGCAAGGCGGGACTGTCTCGCCTGCGCGATCTGCTGTTCATATTCCTGAGCCGAAACAGCGCGCGCACAGCGGATTTCTTCCAGATTCCCCCATCACGGGTGGTCGAACTGGGGGCGCAGGTGACGATCTGAGCGGCGCCTGGCCTGGTTGGCCGGCGCGCTTCATACTATCGCTTGACCCTTGACTCGCCGGGATTCATTCTTGCCTAGGAGCGACTCACGCCCAAAGCCCCCGCGAGGGCGTGAGGCTCAAGGGATCGATCATGGCCGCCGCGATTCAGCAAACCCGTTCGCGCTATCGCGACGGCGAAGAGCGCGCTGAACTTTTCGCTATCATCGCCACGCGCTCGTTCCGCCGGGGGCTGTTCAAACTTTCGTCCGGCGTCGAAAGCAACCTTTATTTCAATTTGAAGCCGGCGATGATGCATCCTCGCGGCGCCTACCTGTCAGCGAGGTCGTTCCTCGACGTCCTTCATGAGGAGGGCGCCGAATATGTCGGCGGCCTGGAGATGGGCGCGGTTCCGATCATCGGCGCGGTGGCCGCCGTCGGCGAGATCGAAGGGCGGCCGGTCAAGACCTTCTTCGTCCGTAAACAGCCCAAGGCGCACGGCACGCGCGACCTCATCGAGGGGCTTGGGCCCGACGAAACGCTGGGCGGGCGGCGGGTGGTTGTCGCCGACGACGTGGCGACCAGCGGCGCGTCGATCTGGCGCGCCATCGAAGCGGCCCGCACGGCGGGGGCGCAAGTGGACTCCGCCCTGGTCCTGGTGAACCGCGACGAGGGAGCCGAGGCGTTCCTGGCCGGGCACGACGTCAGGCTGCTTTCCGTTTTCCGCGCCGGCCAGTTCGCCTGACTCCTCCCCGCCGTCGCGGGGCGCGATCCTCAGAACGCTCCGCGTCGCCGGCCGCCGATGGCGGGAGCTTCCTTGCGCCACACCTGGCCTTTTTCGAACACCACCACGCTGTCGTGGAAGGCGATGGAAAAGGTCTCGCGGGTGAAATCGTCGGGCGCGAGGGCGCCGCGGCTGTGGTCGGCGTTGAGGCGGTCGATCAGCGACTTGGCGTGGGCGATGAAGCTTGCCGGCTCGTGCAGGCCGCCGCCGTATTCCTTCCAATAGGCGGTGTGCAGATCCTCGACCATGTAGACGCCGTTCTTGGGTAGCTTCGGATAGAGGAAGTCGAAGGTGGCCCGGAGGTGGGCCATCTGGTGGCTGCCGTCGTCCAGCACGATGTCGGGCGCGCCGAACTCGTCGACCACCGACCGCAGAAAGGCCGGGTCGGACTGATCGCCGACGCGCACGAAGACGCCCGGCGCCTCGTGGCGGCGACACTTGGGATCGATATCGACGCCGACGATCCTGGCCAGGGGGCCGAAGGCGCGTCGCCACATTTGCAGAGAGCCGCCCTTGGCGACGCCGATCTCCAGGAAAGTCAGCGAGCGGTTGCGCCAGAACCTGAAGTAGCGCTCGTAGATCGGGAAATAATGCTCCCATTTGTGGATGACGGCGCCCTCATTGGTCAGAAAGGCTCCCCAAAGGTCCATGTCCCCCATTCCGTTCCACCTTTGGTTGGCTCCGGCCCGAAGCCTATCGTCGGCGGCCCGCTCGGGAAAGGCGCCCGTGCGCTAAAGATCCCAGTCGCCGTCCGCCGCCTGGGTGAACCCCGCTTCCCCGAGGGCCCGGCGGGCGCGGGCCAGATCATGCCCGGCGATCATCACCCGCATGGGAATGACGGCCCGCCACAGGGCGCCGGCGGCGGCGTCGAACACCTCGGCCTCCACGCCCGCGCCGGCCAACAGGGCCTGGACGGCGGAGAGCTTCACCGTGTCGGTGGTGGTGAGAAGCGCGATCATGGGCGCCACTATGGACGTCGGGGCGGCTCGCCGCCACCGCCTCGATGATCGCCGCGATTGACCGCAGCCTCGGAGCGGGCGATCAGTCGCGCCCAAAGCCCTTTCAAGTCCAAACCATGGCCGCCCCCTCCCCCGTCACCGCCCGCAACGCCCTGGTGATCATCGCGGTCATCCTGGCCGGTGCGACCCTGCGGTGGATGGGGGGCATCATTTCGCCGCTGTTGCTGGCGGTGTTCCTGGCGGTGATGGTCGACGGGTTCGCCCGCCTGATCCGTCGGCGCGTCACCCGCCTGCCGCCCAACGCCGCGATCGTGGCGGCGATCGTCATCTCGGTGGCGCTGTTCGCCGCCGCCACCCTGATCGTCGCCGACAACGCCAGCGGTTTCATCGGCAAGCTGGCCGGCTACGAGCCCAGGTTGAACCGCCTGATCGCCGACGCCACGGCGCGGCTGGGCATCCGCGCGCCGGGCACGGTCGATCAGATCGTCGGCCAGCTCGATCCCACCCCCTATCTCGGCACGGTGGCCCAGGCCCTGCAGGGCTTTGTCTCCAGCGCCGTCCTGGTGCTGGTCTATCTAGGCTTCATCATCGCCTCGCGGCACGCCTTCGAGCGCAAGATGGTCAGGCTGTTCAACTCGCGAGAGGGCCGCCACGAGAGCCTCCAGGTCTTCCTCAGGGTCCGCGACGCGGTGGAGCGCTATCTGTGGATCCAGACCATCACCGGAGCGATGATCGCGGTGGCCGGCTGGCTCCTGATGATGGCGGTGGGTTTGGAGAACGCTTTCTTCTGGGCCTTCCTGATCTTCATCCTCAACTACATTCCCATCGTCGGCGCGGCGGTGGCCATCGTCCTGCCGGCCCTGTTCGCCCTGGTCCAGTTCGACGGCTACGGCCAGGCGGCGCTGGTCCTGGGGGGCCTCTTCGCCGTCACCTTCCTGGTCGGCAACATCCTTCTGCCGCGCATGCAGGGCGACAGTCTCAACATGGACCCCCTGGTGGTGCTGATGAGCCTGGGCTTCTGGGGCGCGATATGGGGGTTGCCGGGGATGTTCCTGTCGACCCCGCTTACCGTGCTGGTCATGGTCATTCTGGCCCAGTTCGAGGGCTCGCGCTGGATCGCCATCCTGCTGTCAGCCGATGGCGATCCGGAGGGCATGGGGCGGGGGAGCGAGAAGACGGCGGCAGGGTTGGGCGAGGCGTAGCGGACGAAACGGCGGCCGGCCGGTTCAAATGAGGGGCGATTGCCGCTAGGGTGACGCGCATGCCGAAAAACAGCCGCGCTCCCGCCGACCCGGCGTTCACGCTTGAAGGCTTGGCGCCCGCGTTCTCGGCCGAGGCGGCCGGCGGTGCGGCGCCCGTGTCGGCGGCCCAGGAAACATTCCTGGAGCGGGTGCTGGAGGATTTCCGCCCCGAGGAGTTGCCCGGCGTGGCGGCGGCGGACCTTGCCGCCGTGCTGGCCGATTTCTGGCGCTTCGGAGCGGCCGCCACCGACGCGGCGGGCGCCGGGGACTCGCCGGCGGTGCGCCTGATCCGGGCGCGCGGGGCCGATGGCCGCGACCTGATGATGGACGTGCTGGAGATCGTCCAGCCCGACGCCCCCTTCCTGGTCGACAGCGTCATGGGCGAGGTCAGCGAATCGGGGGCCGAGGTCCGGGCCATGTTCCACCCGATCGTCGCCCAAGGGGGCGTCGACCAACGCGGGGCGCCGGTGTCGATGATCCAGGTGTGGCTGGCCCCGGTGGGCGAGGAGCGGCGGGCCGGCCTCATCGACCGGCTGCTCACCGCCCTGGCCGACGTCCGCGCGGCGGTGGCCGACTTCTCGGCGATGCTGGCCCTTTTGGCGCGCGCCATCGACGATCTGGCGGCGGCCGCGCCGGGTGACCCGGCCGTCCTGGCCGAGGATATCGATTTCCTGCGCTGGATCGACGCCGGGCACTTCGTGTTTCTGGGCGCGCGCCTCTACGATTATCCGCGCACCGCCGACGGCGGCTACGCGGCCGAGGAGCCGCTCTACCAGCCGGAGGGGAGCCTCGGGGTGCTGCGCGACCAGGCCCTGACCGTCCTGAGGCGGGCCAGCGAGCCAGCCGTCCTCTCTGGCGCCTTGCGCCAGCGCCTGGAGACCGCCGAGCCGGTGGTGGTGGCCAAGGCCAACATCCGTTCGCGGGTCCACCGGCGGGTCTACATGGACTACGTCGGGGTGCGCCGCTACGGGGTCGACGGCAAGCCCGCCGGCGAGGTCCGCTTCGTCGGCCTGTTCACCGCCCAGGCCTATGACGAGGCGGCCAGAGTCACGCCGCTTTTGCGGCGCAAGCTGGCGCGGGTGATGACCGCGGCCGGCTTCGCGGCGGGCAGCCACAACGCCCTGCGCCTGGCCAACATCCTGGAGACCTTTCCGCGCGACGAACTGTTCCAGATCGCCGCCCCCGAACTGCTCGCCATCGCGCTGGGCATTCTGCACCTGTCCGATCGGCCGAAGGTCAAGCTGTTCGTGCGTCGCGACCCCTTCGACCGCTTCTTTTCGGTGCTGCTCTTCGTGCCCCGCGAGCGCTACGACGAGCGCCTGCGCCAGCGCGCCGGGGCTATTCTCGCCAAAGCCTACGGCGGGCGCGTCTCGGCCTACTATCCCAGCTATTCCGACGCCCGCATGGGCCGCATCCACTACATCATCGGGGTCAACCCGGGCGACCACCTCGATCCGGATATGACTGAGGTCGAAGCGCTGGTGGCGCGGGCGGCGCGCACCTGGACCGACGACTTCGAGGCGGCCATCCGGGCCGGCGTCGCCGATTCGGCCAGGGTTCCGGCCATTCTGGCCACCTACGAAGGCGCATTCCCGCCCGGTTACCGCGACCGCTACGACGCCGAAGAGGCGCTGGCCGACCTGCTCGCCATCGAGGCCCTGGGCGACGGTGGAGCGGTGAGTGTCCGGGCCTTCCGCCAGAGGGCCGACTCGGCGCTGCGCTTTCGCTTCAAGCTCTATCGGCGCGGCGAGGCGCCGGCGGCCCTGTCCCGCGTACTGCCGATCCTCAGCGACATGGGCCTGGCCGCCCTGGTCGAGGAAGGTTTCGCCATCGCGCCCAGGCTCGGCGAGGCGGCGCGCGACAGGGTCTGGGTCCATGAGTTCGTGCTGGAGGACCAGAACGGCGGCGATCTGTCATTCCAGGACATCAAGGCGCCCTTCGAGGCGGCCTTCACCGCGGTGTGGAGCGGGGCCACCGAAAGCGATGGCTTCAATCGCGTGGTCCTGGAGCTGGGCGCGTCATGGCGCGAAGCGGCCCTGATGCGGGCCCTGGCCCGCTATCGCCAGCAATCGGGCCTCGATCCCAGCCAGGCGGTCCAGGAGGCGGCCCTTTCGGCCCACCCCGAGGTGACACGGCTGCTGTTCGATCTCTTCGCGGCCCGCTTCGATCCGGCGACCGAGGCCGGGTTGGTGGCGAGAACCGAGGCGGCCGACGGCTTGCGCCTGGCCATCGAGGCGGCCCTGCGGTCGGTGGCCGCCTTGGACGCCGATCGCGTCCTGCGCCGGCTGGCGGCTCTGGTGGGAGCGATCACCCGCACCAACTATTACCAGGCGGACGCCGCCGGCGCCCCCAAACCCTATATCGCCTTCAAGGTGGCCAGCCGCGAGCTGATCGACCTGCCGCCCCCCAAGCCGTTCCGCGAAATCTATGTGAGCGCGCCCAATGTGGAGGGCGTCCATCTGCGTCTGGGACCCGTGGCGCGCGGCGGACTGCGCTGGTCGGACCGGCGCGACGACTTCCGCACCGAGGTGCTGGGCCTGGTCAAGGCCCAGCAGGTGAAGAACGCGGTGATCGTGCCGGTGGGCTCCAAGGGCGGCTTCTATCCCAAGGTCCTGCGGCGCGGCGGCGCGCCCGAGGCGGTGCGGGCCGAGGCGATCGGCGCCTACAAGACCTTTCTGCACGGCCTGCTCGACCTGACCGACAACATCGACGCCGAAGGCGCCATCGTTCATCCGCAAGGGGTGGTCCACGACGCCGACGATCCCTATCTGGTGGTGGCGGCGGACAAGGGCACGGCCACCTTCTCGGACATCGCCAATCAGGTGGCGGCCGACTACGGCTTCTGGCTGGGCGACGCCTTCGCCTCCGGCGGTTCGGCCGGCTACGACCACAAGACCATGGCGATCACCTCGCGGGGGGTGTGGGAGGCGGTCAAGCGTCATTTCCGCGAGATGGGCATGGATATCCAGCGCGAGCCATTCACCGTGGCCGGGGTCGGCGACATGTCCGGCGACGTGTTCGGCAACGGCATGCTGCTTTCCAGGCAGATCAAGCTTAAGGCGGCCTTCGACCACCGCGACATTTTTCTCGATCCCGACCCCGATCCGGCGACCAGCTGGGCCCAGCGCAAGCGCCTGTTCGATCTGCCCAGGTCGTCGTGGCGGGACTACGACCCGGCGGTTCTCTCGCCCGGCGGCGGGGTCTTTTCGCGCGCCCTCAAGGCGATACCGCTCAGCGAGCCGGTGAAGGCGATGCTCGATGTCAAGGCCGACGCCCTGGCCCCGGCCGAGCTCATCTCGGCCATTCTGAAGAGCCGGGTCGAACTGCTCTTTCTGGGCGGCATCGGCACCTATGTGAAGAGCCTTACCGAGGCCAATCTCGATGTCGGCGACAAGGCCAACGACGCGGTGCGGGTCAACGGCGCGGACCTGCGTTGCAAGGTGGTCGGCGAGGGGGCCAATCTGGGTCTCACCCAGGCCGGGCGGATCGAATTCGCCCTGGCCGGGGGACGGATCGACACCGACGCCATCGACAATTCGGCCGGGGTCGACACCTCCGATCACGAGGTCAACATCAAGATCCTCGCCGGCATGGCCGAGCGGGCCGGGCGTCTCGACCCGGCCGACCGCGACGGCCTCTTGGCCTCGATGACCGACGAGATCGCCACTCAAGTGCTGGCCCACAACTACGACCAGACCTTGGCCCTCTCGCTGCTGCAGGCCGAGGCGGCGGCCGACCTCGACGCCCAGGCGGCGTTCATAGCCGAACTGGAGAGCCGCGGGCGCCTCGACCGCGCCCTCGAGGGCCTGCCCGACGCGGCGGCCCTGGCGGCGCGGGCCAAGGCCGGGACCGGCCTCACCCGGCCCGAACTGGCGGTGCTCCTGGCCTACGGCAAGCTCGACCTCTTCGACGACATCATCGCCTCCGGCGCGCCCGACGACCCTTATTTCCTGGCCACCCTGGAAGGCTACTTCCCCAAGGCCCTGGGCGCCTTCGAGGATGAGATGAGGCGCCATCGGCTGCGTCGCGAGATCATCGCCACGGTGATCGACAACGACCTGGTGAACCTCTGCGGCCCCACTTTCCCAGGGCGGCTGCGCGCCGCGGCGGGCTGCGACACCGCCGCCCTGGTCGTCGCCTTCGAGGCGGCGCGCCAGGCGCTGCGCTTTTCGGAAGTGTGGGGGCGGGTGGAGCGGCTGGACGGCAAGGCGCCGGCCGCCGGCCAGACGGCCCTCTTCCGCGAGCTGGTCTATGTCCTGCGCGGCCAGACCTATTGGCTGGCCCGGCGGGCGTCGCGGGCGGGCGGCGATGTCCAGGGCCTGATCCGCGCCTATCGGCCGGCGGTGGATACGCTGAAGCGCCTGGTGCCGGGCGTCCTCTCGCCGTTCGAGCAGAAGGCGGCGGTTCGGCGGGCGGCCGGCTGGATCAAGGCCGGCGCGCCCAAGGACATCGCCCATTCGGTCGCCCTGATGCGTCCCCTGACCTTCGCCGTCACCCTCACCGACCTAGCCGCCGCCCAGGGCTGGCCGGTGGCCAACGCCGCCTTCGTCTATCACAAGGTCGGCGGGGTGTTCGGCTTCGATCGGCTGCGCGCGGCGGCCGGGTCGCGGGCCGCTGGCGATCCCTTCGAGCGCCTCGCCGTGCGCCGGCTGATCGAGGACATGCTCGTCGAGCAGGCGGGCCTGGCCGGGGCGGTCATGGCCTTCGCCGGCGAAACCTTCGCGCGCGACGCGCCGGCGCGGGCGGTGGGCGCGGTCGGCGCCTGGTCGGCCGCCCACGCCGAGCCGGTTCGAACCGTCAAGCGCACCGTCGAGGAGATCGAAAAGGCGCCCGGCGGCTGGTCCTTCGCCAAGCTCACCATCGCCAACGCGGCGCTGCGCGAACTGGCCGGCGCCTCGGCGATCGCGCCCGCGCCATGAGGGCGCCGGGGGCCCGGAGGCCGTCGCCGCTCGTCTTCCGGCTTTGCGCGAGGCCGCCCTCCTCATAAAGGGGAGATAAGGAAAGCAGAGGACTCTCCATGGCCGACGACTACGACCTTCCCAAGGGGGCGCTGATGGGCGGCAAGCGGGGGCTGGTCATGGGGGTGGCCAACCACAACTCCATCGCCTGGGGCATCGCCGCTCAGCTCGCCGCCCAGGGCGCGGAGGTGGGCCTGGCCTATATGGAGGCCAACGAAAAGCGGGTGAAGCCGCTGGGCGAGAGCATCGGGACCCGCGTCTTCGCCACCTTCGACGCCTCCAGCGACGCCTCCATGGAAGCGGCCTTCAAGGTGGTGGAGGACGCCTGGGGAACGATGGACTTCCTGGTCCACGCCATCGCCTTCGCCGACCGCGAACAGATGAAGGGGTCGTTCGTCGAGAATACCACCCGCGCCAGTTTCGCCCTCGCGCTAGACATCTCCTGCTACAGTTTCGTCGACGCCTCGCGGCGGGCGTCGCGGCTTATGAAGAGCGGCGGCTCGATCATTACCCTCACCTACCTGGGCTCGGAGCGAGCCATTCCCAACTACAACACCATGGGGGTGGCCAAGGCGGCCCTGGAGGCGGCCACGCGCTACGTCGCCCGCGACCTCGGGCCCCAGGGCATCCGGGTCAACGCCATTTCGGCCGGGGCCATGCGCACCCTGTCCCTGGCCGGCATTTCCGGCGGCCGGGGGATGCTCAGCGCCGGCCGGGCGCTCAGCGCGCTGAAGGAGGACACCTCCATGGAGGGCGTGGCCGGCGCGGCCCTGTGGCTGCTCTCGGACCTTGGCCGCTCGACCACCGGCGAGATCGTCCACGTGGACGCCGGCTTCCACATGATGGGCCTGCCGAGCGAAGCGGCGCCGTGAGCCGCCGATGAGCCCCTCGCCGGACGCGGACGTCATCGTCGCCGGGGCGGGCATGGCCGGGACGACCCTGGCCCTGGCCCTGGCGAGCGCCGGCCTGACGGCGGTGCTGATCGACCCGCAACCCTTCGAGGCCCAGATCGCGCCGACCTTCGACGGGCGGGCCAGCGCCGTGGCCTTTTCCGCCTTCCGCCAATGGCGGGCGCTGGGCGCGGCGGCCTTCCTCGAACCCCACGCCCAGCGCATCGAACAGATCCTGGTCACCGACGGCCGCTCGCCCGGCGCGGCGGCGGGGCCGGCCGGCGCGGCCTTCCTGCGCTTCGACGCCGCCGAGATCGCCGACCGTAACGCCGATGGGGGTGGGGGCGAAGCGCTCGGCTACATGATCGAGAACCGCCATATCCGGGCCGGCCTGGCGGCGGCGGCCCTGGCGGCGGGGATCGAGGTTCTGGCCCCGGCGCGGGTGACGCGCGTCGAGGCGGCCGGCGCCCCCGGCCGCGCCCGCGTCCCCCTGGAGGGTGGCCGCGCCCTGAGCGCGCCCCTGGTGGTGGGAGCCGACGGGCGCGGGTCGCTCGTCCGCCGCGAGGCCGGGATCGGCACCGTCGGCTGGGACTACGGCCAAGCCGGTATGGTGGCGACGCTCGCCCTCGAGCACGATCACCGGGGCGTCGCCTACGAACACTTCCTGCCCACCGGCCCCTTTGCCATCCTGCCCCTGACCGGCCGCCGCGCCAGCCTGGTATGGACCGAGGCGGGCCGCCGCGGCGTCGCCCTCCAGGACGCCCGCCCCGAGGTGTTCGAAGCCCATCTGCGCCGGCGGTTCGGCGACTTTCTGGGGACCGTGACCGTCGAGGGCCCGCGCTTCCGCTACCCCCTCTCGCTGCTGCTCGCCCACCGCCTGACCGCCCCCCGGGTGGCCCTGGTGGGCGACGCCGGCCACGCCATCCACCCGATCGCCGGCCAAGGGCTCAACATGGGCCTCAAGGACGCCGCGGCCTTGGCCCAGGTGCTGGCCGAGGCGGCGCGGCTGGGCGAGGATCTGGGCGCGCAAACCACCCTGGACCGCTACGCCCGCTGGCGCGGCGTCGACAACGTCGGCGTGGCGCTCGCCACCGACGCCTTCACCCGCCTCTTTTCCACCGACCACCCGGCGGTGCGCGCCGCGCGAGGCGCGGGGATGGCGGCGGTGAACCGCATCGGCCCGGCCAGGCGCTTCTTCATGCGCGAAGCCGGCGGCGCCCTGGGCGATCTGCCCCGCCTGCTGCGCGGCGAGGCGCTGTAGCGCGGGCTTCCAGCCCGCATCCATGAAAGTGGAAAAGGGCGGGCTGGAAGCCCGCGCTACGATGGGCCGGACGCTTGACTCGCCGGGCCGCCTCCCCCACCTTCCGCCGACCCTCGCGGGAGAGGCCGCGCCCCTTCGCCAAAAGGGGCCGGCGCCGAAGGCGCAACCGCCCCGGAAACGCTCAGGCAAAAGGACCGCGCGGGCCGATGAACGCTGGAAAGAGGCGCGGCGCCTTAAGGGCGCGGCGGCTCGCCGAAGGAGCAAGGGCGGCCTTTTCACTTTTTAAGGGCGGCCCGGAATCTCTCAGGCCCAAGGGACAGTGGGGGCGCGCGGGAAATGGCGGAGCGTCCGTCGCCGCGCGACGTCGCTGGAGTCTCGCCCAAGTGTCCGACGAAGCGCTCAAGACCACCCCTCTGACGGCGGCCCACCGCGCCCTGGGCGGGCGGCTGGTCGCCTTCGCCGGCTACGCCATGCCGGTGCAATATCCCGCCGGCATCCTCAAGGAACACCTGTGGACCCGCGAAAAGGCGGGCCTATTCGATGTCTCGCACATGGGCCCGGCCTTTCTTGACGTCATCGCCCGCACCGGCGACGAGGAGGCCAATCACGCCGCCGCCGCCGCCGTGATCGAACCGCTGGTCAGCGGCGACATCGCCGGGCTGAAGCGCGGGCAGTTGCGCTACACCCTGCGGCTGGATCGTGACGGCGGCTTCCTCGACGACCTGAGGATCGGCCGGCCGGCCAGCCCCGGCCGCCAGGGCATGCTCTACATGGTGGTCAACGCCGGAACCAAGGCGACCGACTTCGCCGCCATCGCGGCAGCGGCCGGCGATCGCGCCCGCCTGACCCGCGCCGACGACCGCGCCCTGATCGCGCTGCAGGGGCCGGCGGCGGCCGAGGTGCTCGGCCCCATCCTGCCGGCCTCGTCCGATCTCTCGTTCATGACCTTCGACCGGATGAGCTTCGAAGGTCACACCCTGATCGTCTCGCGCGGCGGCTACACCGGCGAGGACGGCTTCGAGATTCTCCTTCCCGCCATGGTCGCGGCCCGCTTCTGGAACCGCCTCCTCGCCGACGAACGGGTGGCGCCGATCGGCTTGGGCGCGCGCGATTCCCTGCGCCTGGAAGCCGGCCTTCCCCTCTACGGCCACGATCTCGACGGGAGCCGCTCGCCGGTCGAGGCGGGCCTCGCTTTCGCCGTCTCCAAGCGGCGGCGCAAGGCGGGCGACCTGCGCGGCGCCGACCGCATCGCGCGCGAGCTTTCCGGCGATCTGACCCGGATGCGGGTGGGCCTGCGCATTCTCCACGGCGCGCCGGCCCGCGAAGGGGCGCCGATCGTCGACGCCGCCGGCGCCTCGGTCGGCGCGGTCACCAGCGGCGGCTTTTCGCCCTGCCTGGGAGCGTCCATCGCCATGGGCTATGTCCCGCCGGCCCTGGCCGCGCCGGGGACGCGCCTGGGCGTCATGGTGCGCGGCAAGCGCCAGGGCGCCGAAGTCACCTCCCTTCCTTTCGTTCCCCATCGTTATCGCCGCGCCGCCTGAACACCAGAAGGATCGTCTCATGCGTTTTTCCAAGGACCACGAGTGGGTGGAGCTCGACGGCGACACGGCCACCGTCGGCATCACCGCCTACGCCGCCGAGCAGCTGGGCGACGTTGTGTTCGTGGAACTTCCCGAGGCGGGCAAGGCGGTGAAGGCCGGCGAGGCCCTGGCGGTGGTGGAGAGCGTCAAGGCCGCCTCCGATGTGTTTGCGCCCATCTCGGGCGAGGTGGTCGAGGCGAACGGCGCCCTCGCGGAAAACCCTCAGACGGTGAACGACCAGCCCGAGGCCGCCGGCTGGTTTCTCAAGATCAAGCCCGCCGACCGCGCCCAAATCGACGCCCTGATGGATCGCGCCGCCTACGAAGCCTTCCTGGCGACGCTCTAAGCTCGATGCGTTATCTCCCGCTCACCGACGCCGACCGGTCCGACATGCTCGCGGTGATCGGCGCGAAGACCATCGACGATCTTTTCGTCGATGTGCCGGTCGCCGCGCGCCTGCCGGGCCTCATTGACCTGCCCCCGCACGCTGGAGAACTGGCGGTGGAGCGGGCGCTGGGGGCGCTGGCGGCCAGGAACCGGCCGGCCGGGGCGGGGCCGTTCTTCTGCGGCGCCGGCGCCTATCGCCACCATGTGCCGGCCAGCGTCGATCACCTGATCCAGCGCTCCGAGTTCCTCACCAGCTACACCCCCTATCAGCCGGAAATCGCCCAGGGCACCTTGCAGGTTCTGTTCGAGTTCCAGACCCAGGTCTGCGAACTGCTCGGCCTGCCGGTGGCCAACGCCTCGATGTACGACGGCTCGACCGCCTGCGCCGAAGCCGTGATGATGGCCGCCCGCGTCACCCGCCGGCGCAAGGCGGTCCTGTCGGGGGGGCTGCATCCGCACTATGCCGAAGCCGCCCACACCCTGGCCCATTCGGCCGGCGTCGAGACCCGCCGCCTCCCCGCCGCCCTCGACGCCGAAGCGGCCGTCCTCGAGGCCTTGGACGCCGACACCGCCTGCGTGGTGGTCCAGACACCCAATCTGTTCGGCGCGGTGACCGACGTGAGCGCCATCGCCGAGGCGGCCCACGCCGCCGGCGCCCTGCTGATCGTGGTCGTCACCGAGGCGGTGGCGCTCGGCCTGCTGAAATCCCCCGGCGAGATGGGCGCAGACATCGCGGTGGCCGAGGGCCAGTCGATCGGCAACGCCTTGAGCTTCGGGGGGCCTTACGTGGGCCTGATGGCCTGCCGCGAGGCCCTCACCCGCCAGATGCCCGGCCGTCTCTGCGGCGAGACGGTGGACGCCGAGGGCCGGCGCGGCTTCGTCCTCACCCTTTCCACCCGCGAGCAGCACATCCGCCGCGACAAGGCGACCAGCAACATCTGCACCAATTCGGGCCTGTGCGCCTTGGCCTTCTCCATCCACATGTCGCAGCTGGGCGGGACGGGGCTGGCCGAACTGGCGGCCATCAACCACGCCCGCGCCCGCCAACTCCGCGCCGCCCTGGCCGCCGTTCGCGGCGTCGAAATCCTCACCCCGCGCTTCTTCAACGAATTCGCGGTGCGCCTGCCTGGGAACGCCGCCGAAATGGTCGAGATCCTGGCGCGCCGCGACATTCTGGCCGGCGTCCCCGTCTCCCGCCTCGATCCCGCCGCCGGCATGGACGATGTCCTGCTCGTCGCCGCCACCGAAACCACCACGCCCGAGGATATCGCCTCCTTTGCCGAGGCGCTCAACCAGGAGATCGCCCGATGAGCGCGCTGGCGGCCAACGCCGGGCGCCCGACCCGGCCCGCTCCAGCGCCAGAGACGCCGCGGACCCATCCCGGCCGCGGCCTGCTTCAGCACGAGCCGCTGATCTTCGAACTGGGCGGCTGGGACAAGGCCGGCGTCGATTTCCCCCGCGATGCGCGCGGTGAGAGCCTCGACGCCTCCGACCTCGCAAGCTTCACCCGCGCCGCGCCGCCGCATCTCCCCGGTCTCTCCGAACCGGAGACCCTGCGCCACTATGTGCGCCTGTCGCAGCAGAACCACGCCATCGACCTGGCCCTCTATCCGCTCGGCTCGTGCACCATGAAGCACAACCCAAGGCTCGACGAAAAGCTCGCCCGCCTGGCCGGGTTCGCCGACCTCCACCCCCTGCAACCCATCTCCACCGTCCAGGGGGCGCTGGCCGTGATGGACGCCCTGGCCCATTGGCTGAAGACCCTCACCGGCATGCCGGCGGTGGCTCTCTCGCCCAAGGCCGGGGCGCACGGAGAGCTGTGCGGCCTTCTGGCCATCCGCGCCGCCCACGAGGCCCGGGGCGATCCGCGCAAGACGGTGCTCGCGCCGACCAGCGCCCACGGCACCAATCCGGCCACCGCCTCTCTCGCCGGCTATCAGGTGGTGGAGATCGCCCAGACCGCCGACGGCCACGTCGATCTGGCCGACCTGGCGGAAAAGCTGCACGACGACGTGGCGGCGGTGATGGTCACCAACCCCAACACCTGCGGCCTCTTCGAGCGCGAGGTGATCGAGATCGCCCGCCTGACCCACGCCGCCGGGGCCTATTTCTACTGCGACGGGGCCAATTTCAACGCCATCGTCGGGCGGGTGCGGCCGGGCGACCTGGGCGTCGACGCCATGCACATCAACCTGCACAAGACCTTCTCCACCCCCCATGGCGGCGGCGGGCCGGGGGCAGGGCCGGTGGTGCTGAGCGCGGCTTTGGCCCCCTTCGCCCCTGTCCCGTGGATCACCCACGGCGAGACCGGCTTCGACCTGATCGAACACGGCGGCGGCGAGGCGGTCGCCGCCCTGGGGCGGCTGTGCGCCTTTCACGGCCAGATGGGCATGTATGTGCGGGCCCTGGCCTATATGATGAGCCACGGCGCCGATGGCCTGCGGCAGGTGGCGCAGGACGCGGTGCTCAACGCCAACTACATCAAGGCGCGGCTATCGGGCGCCATGACCGCCGCCTACCCCGACGGCCCGTGCATGCACGAGGCCCTGTTCGACGACCGCTGGCTCGAAGGCACGGGAATCGCCACCCTCGATTTCGCCAAGGCGATGATCGACGTCGGCTTCCATCCCATGACCATGTATTTTCCCCTGGTCGTCCACGGTGCGATGCTGATCGAGCCCACCGAGACCGAACCCAAGGCCGAGATCGACCGCTTCTGCGACGCCCTGCTGGAGCTGGCCGCCGCCGCGAAGGGCGGCGACGTGGAGCGGTTCAAGGGCGCGCCGTTTCACGCCCCGCTGCGCCGGCTGGACGAGACTCTGGCGGCGCGCAAGCCGCGACTGAGGTGGACGGCGCAATAGCGAGAAGGCCGCCGCCCTCAATTCAACGTAAAGGTCGCCTCCCGCCGGCGCAGGTCCACCGACACCCTCTGGCACAGGCTCAGCACGTCCATGCCGAGCAGCAGGGCCGGCTGGCGAGTCAGGCCGAAGCGGCCAAACACCGGCAGCGGCGCGAAGGCCAGCGGCATGTTGTGGATGAGGATGCCTCCGACATTGGCCTCGGCGATGACTTCCAGCTCGACGGGCAGCCTGCGGCCGGTCACGCTGACGATCTCGGTCGTCATATGCGGATCGCCGGCCGCCGGGCGATGGTTGAGCAGCCTCAGGAGCGCCGGGTTGCCGACCGAGACCTGCGATCCGGAATCCAGCACCACGAAGATCCGCTCCCCCCGGATGCTGGCGTTCACCAGGATGAGCTGGCCAAAGCGGCCGTAGCCATGGACGACGATGGTATGGCCGTCGAACGGTTCGGGCCGGCTTGGCGCGCTCGACATGCGCATGGTCTTGAAATCCATGACCAGGTGCAGGTTGCGCAAGGCGTCGACGCCGAGCATGCCCGCCGCCCCGAGATCCTCGGCCGCCACGGCCGGCGCCGCGATATGCTCCACCACCCGATTGCCGATCGCCAGGCGGTCGATCACCACCGTCTTCACCTCGTCCGCGCCGGCCGGCTCGTGCATCAGCACATTCGGCCCGGCGGGCAGGCCCAAGGCGGCGGCCAGTTCGCGCGAGATCACCGTGCGGTCGGAGCCGGTGTCGACCAGGAAGTCGAAGGGTCCCTGGCCGTTGACCTTCACCGCCAGGGTCAGCCGCGAGGTCGGATCCTGGGCCAGTTGCAGGCTCTCGGCCGCTCCCGCCCCTTCCTCCGGCGTCGGGGCCGCGACGATGGGGGCCAGGGGAACGGGCGTCGACGCTCGCGCCGCCGCCCCGCCCGCCCCAATCCAGGCGGCCATAACACCGACAAAACCTGCCGCCACGACCGCGGCTCTCATCTTCGCTCACCTCCCGCGCCGAATGATTATGCGCCCATTTGGGAAGTTCTGGGAAAAATTTATCGCACGTCGTGGACACGATCGCCGCGATCCGCTGGCCAACGTCTGTCTCGCGGGGCCGCCACGCTTCGACGGCGCCGGCGGGAAAGACTCCATCAGAGCCATTTCGCATCGGTCAGATCGCTTGCATCGCGCTGGCCCTCGCGCCGATAGTGCGCGCGGGCGGGTTCAGCCCAAGCCATCGTGACCCCCGTGGAGCTTCGCACCCCAAGGGAATCACAACCTCATTTAGGTAAACCACCGAGATTAGGCCCGCGATGACGCCGCCCACCCGCCTGGCCACCTATTTCCACGTCCATCTGGTCTCCGATTCCACCGGGGAGACCCTGAACGCCATGGCGCGGGCGGTCTGCGCCCGCTTCAACCATGTGCTTCCCATCGAACACATCTACGCCCTGGTGCGCTCACAGCGGCAACTTCATCGCGCCCTCGAGGAAATCGCCAACGCGCCGGGTGTCGTCCTTCACACCATCGTCGATGAAACCCTGCGACACCTCCTCGAAAGCGGTTGTCAGAAGCTGGACATGCCGTGCATCGCCGCCCTCGATCCCCTGGTGTCGGCCCTGTCGCGGCACATCGGCGCCGCGCTTTCCACCCGGGTGGGGGCGCAGTATTCCCTGGACACCGACTATTTCAACCGGATGGACGCCCTCTCGTACGCGCTCGGCCACGATGACGGTCAGGGGGGGGTGGATTTCTCCCGCGCCGACGTGGTTCTGGTTGGTGTCTCCCGCACCTCCAAGACGCCGACCTGCATCTATCTGGCCCATCGAGGCGTGCGGGCCGGCAACGTGCCGCTGGTTCCCGGCGCGCCGCTCGCCGACGCTCTTTTGGCGCTTAAGACCCCGCCGGTGGTCGGATTGACGGTCTCCCCCGACCGCCTGGTGCAGATCCGGCGCAACCGCCTGCGCACTCTCAACGAGGGCCGCGAGAGCAGCTATGTGGAGGTCGACGCGGTGCGCGCCGAGATCGTCGAGGCGCGCCGCCTGTTCCAGCGTCAAGGTTGGCCGGTGATCGACGTCACCCGTCGGTCGGTGGAGGAGACGGCGGCGGCGGTGATCAACATCCTCTCGGGCGGCCGCGGCCAAGTGGAGGTGCTGGGGTGACGCCGCTCACCCTGGCCTCCAGGAGCACCATCCGCGCGGTGCTTCTGAGGGCGGCCGGAGTGGGGTTCGAGATTGTCGCTCCCAACGTCGACGAGGCGACCGCCAAGCGCGAACTGTTGGCGGCCGGCGCCGCGCCGCGCCAAATCGCGGAGGCCCTGGCGGCGATGAAGGCGGTCGCCGTTTCGAGGGGGCGGCGGGGGCTGGTGATCGGCGCCGACCAGACCCTGGAGTTGGATGGGGCTCTCCACGACAAGGCGCCGAATCTGGAGGCTGCGCGGTACCAGCTGACTTTCCTGCGCGGCCGGATGCATACGTTGCACTCGACGGTGACGCTGGCCCGCGCCGGCGATGTCGTCTGGAGCCATGTGGAGACCGCGCGACTGACCATGCGGGCCTTTTCCGAAGATTTTCTGGACAACTATCTGGCGCGTGCCGGGGCGAGCGTTCTCGCCTCGGTCGGCGGCTATCAGCTTGAGGGCGAGGGCGCGCAGCTCTTCGAAGCGATCGATGGCGACTATTTCGCCATCCTCGGCCTGCCGCTCGTTCCCCTGCTGGAGGCGCTGCGCCGCGAGGGCGCGCTTTGCCGATGACGGCGGGGATTTCGGGCCGGACGCGGGTCGTCGGCGTGGCCGGCTCGCCGGTGAGCCATTCTATCAGCCCGCTCATCCACAATGCCTGGATCGCGGCGGCGGGGATCGACGCGGTCTATGTCGCGTTCGCTCCACCGGCGGACGGCTTCGCCCGCTTCGCCGAGGGCCTGCGGGGCGGCGCGGTGCGTGGCCTCAACGTCACCGCGCCGTTCAAGGGCGCGGCCCTGGCCGTGGCCGACCGGGCCAGCGCGCGCGCCGCGGCGGCCGGGGCGGCCAACCTGCTGATCTTTGAGGCGGACGGGTCGATCGGCGCCGACAACACCGACGGCGAAGGGCTGCTGGCCGCCTTCGCCGACCAGGCGCCGGGTTTCGACCCGGCCGCCGGGCCGCTCGTGCTCATCGGAGCCGGCGGGGCGGCGCGGGCTGCGGCGGCGGCCTTCCTGGCGGCGGGGGCGCCGGCGATCCGGATCATCAACCGGTCGGCGGCGGCGGCCGACGCTCTGGCGGCGGCGCTCGGGCCGAGGGTGTCGGTGACCGCCCCGGAAGCGGCGGCGAGCGCCACGGCTGGCGCCAACGCCATCGTCAACGCCACGCCGGTCCATCCCGGCGTTAGCCTGGGGAGCGCGCCGGCCGGGGCGACCGTGATGGACATGGCCTATCGACCACTCGATACGGCGTTGCTGCGGGCGGCGCGGGCGCGCGGCCTGCGGGCCGTGGACGGCTTGGCCATGCTGATCGGCCAGGCGCGGCCGAGTTTCGCCGCGCTGTTCGGCCGGTCGCCGCCGGACATCGACGTGCGCCGCCTCGCCCTGGCGGCCCTGGCGGCCGATCCATGATCGCCATCGGCCTCACCGGCTCGGTCGGCATGGGCAAGACGACCACGGCGGCCATGTTCGCCGAGGCCGGCGTCCCGGTCTATGACGCCGACGCCGAGGTCCGACGCCTCTATGCGAAAGGCGGCGCGGCGGTCGCGCCGGTCGAGGCGGCGTTTCCGGGCGTCACGGCTGGGGGCGGAGTGGACCGGGGTCGGCTGGGCGAGCGGGTGTTCTGCGATCCCGCCGCCCTGGCCCGTCTGGGCGCCATCGTACACCCGCTGATGGGCGAGGCGCGCGCCGCTTTCTTCCGCGCGGCGCGGGCTTCGGGCGCCGATGTCGTGGTCCTCGATATCCCCCTGCTGCTGGAAACTGGCGGCGAGCGCGCCGTCGACAAGGTGGTGGTGGTCTCCGCGCCGCCCGAGGTTCAACGCCGGCGGGTTCTGGCCCGGCCGGGCATGACCAAGGCCAAGCTCGACGCCCTGCTGGCGGCGCAGACGCCCGATAAGGAAAAGCGCGCCCGGGCCGACTTCGTCGTCGACACCGGTCGCGGCCTGGATCGCGCGAAATCCCAGGTAATGGATATTTTGAACGTCTTGCGCGCCGACCGCGAAGCGGCGCATTGATTAAGCCATGGCGCGTGAGATCGTTCTGGACACCGAAACCACCGGCCTGGATCCCAGGTCCGGCCACCGCCTGATCGAGATCGCCTGCGTCGAACTCGACGACCTGACGCCCACCGGGCGACATTTCCATCGCCACATCGACCCCGAGCGGGATATCGATCCGGACGCCGAGCGGGTGCATGGCATCTCCCGCGCCTTTCTGGCCGGCAAGCCGCGCTTCGCCGACCCCGAGGTGGCGGAGGCCTTGCTGGACTTCATCGGCGCGGCCCCGCTGGTCGCCCACAACGCCGCCTTCGACCGCGGGTTCGTCAACCACGAACTGGCCCGCGCCGGCCGCGCGGAGCTGCCGCCCGAGCAGTGGGTCGACACGCTGCCCATGGCCCAGAAACGGTTTCCGGGCCTCTCCAACTCCCTCGATTCCCTGTGCAAGCGATTCAGGATTTCCCTGGCCGAGCGCGACAGGCACGGGGCGCTGGTCGACGCGCGCCTTCTGGCCGGCGTCTATCTGGAGCTGCGCGGCGGGCGGGAGCGCCGCCTGGACCTCGATCAGGCCGTCGCCTTGGGGGTCGGGGAAATGATCGCTCAGGCGACCTATGGGGCGCGGCCCCGCCCTCTGGCCCCCCGCCTGACCGAAGCCGAAAGGGTCGCCCACGCGGCCTTCGTGGCCATCGAACTCGCGGGCGCGGCGGTGTGGCTGCGTTTCGACGACGGAGAGTAAGAAGAAACCGCCTCAGGCGTTTCCCGCCGCCGGTTCGGCCGCCTGGGCGCGGCGGGCGGCGTAGATGCCGGCGAAATCGAGCGGTTCGAGCATGAAAGGCGGAAAGCCGCCCTCCATGGAAAGGTCGGCGATGATCCGCCGCGCGAAGGGGAAGAGATAGCGCGGGCATTCGATCATCAGCACCGCTTCCATCTCCTCGGCCGGCACCCCGGCAACCTGAAAGAGGCCCGCGTAAACCAGCTCGATATGGAAGACCGCCGCCGTCCCGCGCGCCGCGCGGGCGGTGAGCTTGAGTTCGATCTCGAACAGGCCGCCCTCGCGGGCCTTGGCGTTCAGCTCGACGCCCAGGTCGATCTGCGGCGCGCTCTCGCCGCCGCGCAGGGAGTCGGGGGCGTGGGGGCTTTCGAAGGAAAGGTCGCGGACGTACTGCGCCAGGATGCGGATGCCCGGTTGCATGACGTCGTCGGGAGGGCCGGCGCCAAGGGGCGGGGGGGCGCTGGCGCTGTCGGTCATGGCGGGCTTCGATCCGTTGATCGGCGGTCGGGGGTTACGAAACGCGGCTCGCTATCACGCGATTTGGCGAGCCGCAACGGCGGACGGCTGACGCGGGCCGTCGGCGCGCCTATATAGGGGGATTGGCTGCCCCTTAAGAGGTCTTCGGCGTCGCCTTGCAAGTCCTGGAACTCATCATTCTCGCCGCCCTGGCGGCGGTCGTCCTCTTCCAGCTTTACGCCGTGCTGGGCCGACGGGTGGGACGCGGGCCCGAAGACATGACGCGGGCGCCGGGCGGCCCGGCGAGCGCCGAGGCGCCGCGCGGCGCGCCGCCGGCCATCGCCGAGGAGACGCCCCTGGGCGGCTTGGCGGCGGTGCGGGCGCGCGATCCCAGCTTCGACGTCGGCCATTTTCTGCAGGGGGCGCGGGGCGCCTATCAACTCATCGTCAAGGCCTTCGCGGCCGGCGACCGGGCGGCGCTCAAGCCCCTTCTCGCGGCGCCGGTCATGGACGGCTTCGAGGCGGCGATCCACGCGCGCGAGGCCCAGGGCCGAAGCGAGAGCGTCGATTTTCTGCAAACCCCAAGGGCCGACCTGGAGAGCATCGGCCTGCTCGGCGACGTGGCCAAGGCCTCGGTGCGCTTCCTGGCCGAACTGCGCAGCCGCACCAAGGGCGCCGAGGGCGAGGCGGTGGACGACCGCCGCACCGCCGAGGTGTGGACCTTTGAACGCAATCTTAAGAGCCGCAATCCCAACTGGACGCTGATCCACGTCGACGCCGCGGAGGCGTAATGCGTTTTCAGCTTCGGGCGATCGCCCCGGCCGTGTCGGCTGCGGTATGGCTGACCGCCTGCGCCACGCCTCGCGCGCCCGCCCCCGCGCCGCTTCCGCCAGCCCAAATCGCGCCGCAGACCTATCTCCAACCCTGGCCCTACCCGCCGCTGCCCCCTCCGCCGACCCCCGCTTTGCCCCAGCCGCCGCGCAACGCCTTCGCCGACTTGGCCGGCTGGACCGAGGACGACCACGCCGCCGCCCTGGCCGCGTTCGAGCGGGGCTGCCGGGTGACTCGCGACCCCGCTCTGGCCGGCGCTTGCGCCCGGGCCCTCGCCCTGGGCCCGGCCGACGAGGCGCGGGCGCGGGCCTTCCTGGAGGCCAACTTCCGGCCCGAGCCGGCCCCCGAGGTTGGCCTGCTGACCGCCTATTTCTCGCCGGTGTATGAGGCGGCGCCGGCCCCCGGCGGCGACTTCACCGCGCCGGTCCGGCCCAGGCCGGCCGATCTCGCCGCGCCCGGGGGCGTCCTTGGCGGCCCCTACGCCGACCGGGCCGCCATCGAGGCGCGCGGGACCGGCGACGCCCTGGCCTGGATGCGGCCCGAGGACCTGTTCTTCCTGCAGATCCAGGGCTCCGGCGTCCTGGCGTTTCCCGATGGCCGGCGGATGAGGGCGAATTTCGCCGGGACCAACGGCGCGCCATTCGTCGGCATCGCTGCGGCGATGCGGCAGGCCGGCCTGCTGGCGGACGACGACACCTCGGCGGGCGCCATCCGCGCCTGGCTGGCGGCCAATCGCGGCGAGCGGGCGGACGAGATCATGGCGCTCGATCCGCGCTATGTGTTCTTCCACTTGGCGCCCGACGATGGCGCGGCCCCGGCGGGGGCGGCGGGTGCGCCGCTGATCGCCGGGCGGAGCGTGGCGGTCGACCCGGCCAGCCATTCTCTGGGCGAAATGGTCTGGCTGGACGCCGCTTCTCCGGCCCTCGTCGGCGCCGCGCCGGCCTATCGGCGCTTGGCGGTGGCCTTGGACGTCGGCGGCGCGATCAAGGGCGAGGCGCGGGCCGACCTCTATCTGGGAGAAGGGCCGGCGGCCGGCCTGGAGGCGGGACGGGTTCGCCACGCGCTGCGGCTGTGGCGCTTGGTTCCCCTCGTCCAGCCGGCGTGGTGAAGCGGCCTCCCGACCGCGCCGCCGGCCGCCTCGCCGATCTTCGTCTGTGGCGGCTGGTGGCGGCGACCGTCAGCCCGCTGCCCGGCCGAACAACCGCGGCCCCGCGCGCCGCCTTGCAC
>JBPCMA010000177.1:0-47337 GCA_051002715.1 Caulobacteraceae bacterium | reverse complement strand
GCTCGAGGCGGCGTGGATCGCCGCCCCGTCGCCCGCCGCGCCGGACCTGGGCCGGCCCGGCGCCATGCTCAACCCCAGCCATGCCGCCGCCGCCGGCCTCGAGGCCATGATCGCCGGCAGCGGCTTCGCGGTCGCCCTGCTCGACGGGGTCACCGGCTCGGGCAAGACCGAGGTCTATCTGGAAGCCGCCGCCGCCGCCCTGGCCTTGGACCCGGCGGCGCAGGTTCTGGTGCTGTTGCCGGAGATCGCCCTCACCCAGGCGGTGATCGACCGTTTTGCCGCTCGCTTCGGGGCGGCGCCGGCCGAATGGCACTCGGGCGTGACGGGGCC
Organism: Caulobacteraceae bacterium; assembly: GCA_051002715.1. Taxonomy (GTDB): domain Bacteria; phylum Pseudomonadota; class Alphaproteobacteria; order Caulobacterales; family Caulobacteraceae; genus Acaudatibacter. The sequence continues at coordinate 47,007 of JBPCMA010000177.1, read as the reverse complement.
ACGCCGGCGGGTGATCTGGGAGCAGGTGGCGCGCGGCGAGGCGCGTATCGTGGTCGGAGCGCGCTCGGCCCTCTTCCTGCCCTTCACCGGCTTGAAGCTCATCGTGGTCGATGAGGAACACGATGGGTCCTACAAGCAGGAGGAGGGGTTCATCTACCAAGCTCGCGACCTCGCGGTGGCCCGCGCTAAGATCGAGGATTGCGCGGCCGTCCTGGTCTCCGCCACCCCATCCCTGGAAACCCTGTGGAACGCGGGGGAGGGCCGCTACCGCTGGCTGCGCCTAGCCAACCGGCACGGCGCGGCGGTGCTGCCGACGATCACTCTGATCGACCTTCGCCAATCGCCGCCCGAGCCCGGGCGCTGGCTCTCTCCGGCTCTGACGGCGGCGATGGCGGAAACCCTGGCCGCGGGCGAACAATCCCTGCTGTTTCTCAACCGCCGAGGCTATGCGCCGCTGGTCCTGTGCCGGGCCTGCGGCGAGCGGATGAAGGCGCCCGACAGCGATTCGTGGCTGGTCGAGCATCGCTACAGCGGTCGCCTGGTCTGTCACCTGACCGGGTTTTCCATGGCCAAGCCGGACAAATGTCCGCACTGCGGGGCCGCGGACGCCCTGGTCTCCATCGGCCCCGGGGTCGAGCGGGTGGAGGAAGAGGCGCGCGTCTTGTTCCCGCGGGCGCGGTTGGCGGTTTTCTCCTCCGACACTGTCGCCGACGCGGCGGCGGCGCGCGCCTTGATCGACGCCATGGCGGCCGGCGAGTTCGACATACTGGTGGCGACCCAGGCGGCGGCCAAGGGGCATGACTTTCCTTATCTGACCCTGGTGGGGGTGGTGGACGCCGACCTCGGCCTGCGCGGCGGCGATTTGCGGGCGGCCGAGCGCACCTTTCAGCTGCTGACCCAGGTCGCCGGCCGGGCCGGGCGGCGGGATCGCCCGGGGCGCGCCCTGATCCAGACCTGGGCGCCGGAGCATCCGGTGATGGCCTCGCTGCTGGCCGGCGACCGCGACGCCTTCGTCGCCGTGGAGATGGCCGAGCGCGAGGCGGCCGGCCTGCCGCCGTTCGGGCGCCTGGCGGCGGTGATCGTCTCCGGGGCCGACGCGGTGGCGCTGGACGCCTTCGCGCGCGCCTTCGCCGCCGCCGCGCCCAACGCCGAAGGGGTGGATGTGTTCGGGCCGGCTGACGCGCCGCTCGGCCTTCTGCGCGGTCGCCGCCGCAAGCGTTTTCTCGTCCGCGCCGAACGGGGGGTGGATGTGCAGGGCTTTCTCGGCGCCTGGCGCGCCCGGGTGAAAGCGCCCTCGTCGGTGCGGGTGAGCGTGGACGTCGATCCTTACGGATTTCTCTGAGAGGCCGATTGAGACCGCTTGCCAGGGGCGCGACGGATCGCCGCAAGGGAAGCGGAAATCGGTCGGTCGACGCCACGAAATCCCGCGCTTCGCGGCGCGAGCCAACCCTTCGTGGGGCGGTGGAGGCGCCTGCTTGTAACTATTTATGTCAAAAAAGCAGGTTGGAATTTGGCGGCCGGATTCAGAAAAACGAAAAGGATTCGCGTAAGTTATTTCAGGCAACAGCGCCTTTAATCTACTTACAATTACATAAATTTTTCAATATGTTTTATGTGAAATGCGAAATCTAGAATAATGTCCGCTTCAATATAGATTGTTATATTCAATGTATCTAAGAAATTATTTAGTTATTATTCCATTTTTATTTCTGAATCCCTGCGGCAATCTGCCCCGATCCACCGCTTTGGCTGGTCGAAAGTCCGTCCACCGTCGATGTCCGTTCACGAAACCGCGATCCGCGATCACGCATAAAGACTCTTTTCATCCTATCGGGGCAAGGCTACCCAAGGACGCGAGTGGACGGGGAGTTCTCCTAAATGCGCCAACGGATGAGAGCCGTCATTGGTTCCCTGGCCGCCGCCTTGCTGGTGAGTTTCAGCCCAGGCGGCGCTTTCGCCGAGGACTATTGGCAGTGCGTACCGTTCGCCCGCCTGATCTCCGGCATCCAGATTTTCGGCGACGCCCACACCTGGTGGCAACAGGCGGCGGGGCGCTACCAGACCGGGTTCACCCCCAAGGCGGGCGCGGTTCTCTGTTTCAAGCCCACCGGCCATATGCGCCTGGGGCATGTCGCGGTGGTCAGTCAGGTGCTGACCGATCGAATCATCCAGATCTCCCACGCCAACTGGTCGGTCATCGGTGGCGAACGCGGCCAGGTGGAGAAGAACGTCACGGTGATCGACGTCTCGCCGGCCGGCGACTGGAGCCAGGTGAAGGTGTGGTACGACCCCTCGCGTGATCTGGGCGCCACCGTCTATCCGACCTACGGCTTCATCTATCAGGACGCCTACGCCGCCGCCGCCTCCAAGTTTGCCGCCGCCCAAAACGCCGCGGTGAACATGGCGCAGAACGCCGCCAATACGGTGGTCGCCGCGGTGCGGCCGGGGGCCTCGCCGCTACAGATGCTCGGCCAAGCGGCCGATTCCACTGACCGCATCGCCGCCCTCATCCAGCTCGCCACCGGCCAGGGCGCCACTGGCAATCACTAGACCGGCCAAGGCCGGCGCGCCGCCCCTCGAACACCCCGCCGATCCGCGACGGCGCGATTTCGCCCTTCCCGGCCGGGGCGCGGGCCTCATGGCGGCCTTCGAATTCGGGCCGGCCGAGCGGGCGGTCGACCTGATCTTCCTGCACGCCAACGGCTTCAACGCCCTGACCTATCGCGCCATCCTCGCCCCCCTGGCGGCGCGGCGGCGCATCCTGGCCATCGACCAGCGCGGCCACGGTGGAACCACCCTGGCCGCGCACGCCGCCGGGCGGGCGAACTGGCACGATTTTCGCGACGATCTTCTGGCCCTCCTGGCGGTCTTGGGTATCGAGGGCGTTGTTCTCGCCGGCCATTCCATGGGGGGAACCGCGAGCCTGCTGGCCGCCGCCGAGGCGCCGGAGCGCATCGCGCGCCTGGTGCTGCTCGAGCCGGTGATCCTGCCGCCCGGCCCGCCGATGGCGGCCGGCGAGGCGAGCGTTTTGCATGCCTCGCTCATCGAGCGCGCCCAGCGCCGGCGGCGTGTTTTTCCAGACCGCGCCGCCGCCCTCGACGGCTATCTGGGGCGCGGCGCCTTCGCGAGTTGGCCGGCCGGGATGGTCGCCGACTTCGTGGCCGGCGGCTTTCGCGATCTGCCCGGTGGCGGGTGGGGCTGGCCTGCGATCCGGCCTGGGAGGCGTCCAGCTACGCCTCGCACGGCCACGATCCGTGGGACGCCTTCCGCCGGTCTTCCTGCCCGATTCGTATCCTGCGAGCCGAGCATGGCTCCACCTGCCGGGTGGACGGCCACATCGACGAATTGACCGCCTCGGGCCGGATAGCCATCGAGACGGTCCCAGGAACCACCCACTTCCTGTCCATGGAGCGCCCAGATGTGGCGCGCGAGGCCCTGGCGGGGGCCTTCCAAATCTCCAAGCGATGATCTGGACGGTTCTCTAGCCAGCCGCCTCGAACAGTTTGGCCCATCGCCGCTTTTCCCGCTCCTTCCACCCTCCCCGATGCCAGGCGTCGGAGACGATGAGGGGGACGACGGTGGTGGCTTCGGCGAACACCATCTGTTCGTGGGTGACATCGACCTTGCCCCACGAACAGGCTTCCTTGAGCGTGGAAGATGAGCAGGCGCCGTCGCGCACATCGGCGACGGTGATCTGGACGGCGTATTTGTGCATCTCCGCCTCTATCCCCAGAATCTCGGCGCACACCACCGTATCCTGGGCGAAATTCTTGGGGACGCCGCCGCCGACCATGAATAGGCCCGTGGTTCCGGCCGCCACCTTGACGTCGGTCAGCTCGCGGAAATCGGCCACCGAATCGATGGTTAGATAAGGTCGCCCGGCCTTGATCCGCTCGACTTGGTGCTTGACCAGTCCGAACCCCGCCGAGCTGTCGGTGAAGGCCGGGCAGAAGATCGGGGCGCCTTCCTCGAAGGCGGTCTGGATCAGGCTGGCCGTTTTCCTGGCATGGCCGGCGGCCAGCCAGCGGCCCATCTCGCGAATGAATTCCCGCGACGAATAGGCGCGCGGCTCAAGGCCGTCGGCGATCTGTTTGATGGCGTGGTCGCAGGCCTGCAGTTCCTCTTCGTCGATGTAGGTGTCGTAGATGCGGTCAATCTTCAGGGCGCGCAGGTCGCGGTCATCGACCTCGCCCGCCGCCTGATAGTGGCGAAAGCCCAGGGCCTCGAAGAAGTCCATATCGATGATCGACGCGCCGGTGGCCACCACGACATCGGCCATGCCGCATTTGAGCATGTCGCGGTAAACATGCATACAGCCGCCGGCGCTCGTGGAGCCAGCCAGGGTGATCCACAGCGAGCACGCCTTGTCCTCGATGGCCATGGAAAGGATGTCGGCGGCCCGGGCGGTGTCGCGCGAGGTGAAGCTCATCCCCCGCATGGCGTCGATCACCCGACGCGCGTCGAAGGCGGCAATGTCGACGTGCTCCACCGTCTTGGCGAGCAGTTCGGCCTTGGCGTTGGACGGGGCGGTGGTCATTGAAGGCCGGTCAGTTCTCTACCGTCCTGGCGTTCTTTCCGAGCGTTGGAAGCGAACGCGGGGCGAGGCCGAACATCGAGGCCATGGGCGCGTCGTCCGCCGCCGCGGTCTCCACCTCGCCAAAGCCGTTGAAACGCGTTGCCATGGCGACCCCGTAGGCCCCCATCATGCCGATTTCGACGTAGTCGCCCTCGCGCACATCCTCCGGCAGCCAGAAGGGTCCGGGCATATGGTCGGTTGAATCGCACGTTGGGCCGAAGAAATGGAACGGCGCGAGGGTGGTCGACGCGCCGCCCGCCGCGCGCGCCAGCTTGGCCGGAAAGGGCCAGCGGGCATGGGCGGCGTCGAACAGCGATCCATAGGCGCCGTCGTTCAGGTAAAGGGCGTCGCCCCGGCGCAGCTCCACCCGGGCGAGCAGGGAGGCGCTTTCGGCCACCAGGGCGCGCCCCGGCTCGCACCATAGGCGGGTGGCGTCGGGGACCATCATCTCGGCGAAGCCGCGGTCGATGGCGGCGATATATTCGGAGAGGTCAGGGGGAGTCAGGCCGGGGTAGATCGAGGGAAAGCCGCCACCCACGTCGACGACGTCGGCGAACACCCCGGCGCGCACCAGCACCCGGGAGGCCTGGGCCATGGCGCTCTGATAGGCCGAAGGCCGCATGCATTGGCTGCCGACATGGAAGGAGACGCCCATCGATTGGTCGGTGGCGCGCCGGGCGGCCAGCAATAGGGATGGTGCCTCGCCCGCGCCTACGCCGAACTTGCCGGTGAGCGGATAGGCGGCGCCCGCCGTTTCGACCGCCAGGCGCACCATGAGGTCGAGATCGCCCGCCCCGCCGGTCGCCTCGCCGATCTTGGCCAGTTCCTTGTGGCTGTCCAGGGCGAAGGTGCGTACGCCGTGATCGAAATAGGCCCGCGCGATGGCCGCGCGGCTCTTGACCGGGTGCATGAAGGCCAGCCGCGCGCCGGGCGCATGGGCGGCTACCAGCTCGATCTCGGGAACGGAGGCCACATCGAAGGCGGCGATCCCCGCCGCCGCCAGGGCGCGGATCACCCACGGTGAAGGGTTGGCCTTCACCGCGTAGAGAACGTCACCCGAAAAGTTGTTCCTGAACCAGGCCGCCGCTACGGCCAGCGCGCCGTGCCGCGCCAAGGCGACAGGGTGTTCCGGCGACCGCTCACGGACCAGGTCCAGGGGCGAATGGTACGTGTGCAATTCACGTAACCCCCTGTTGAATTGTTAACCCAATCCGGCGTTAGCAGCACATATCGTGGACTTCGGGTCCGCCGGAACGCGGGCAGATAGGGATCGCGGCGGGCGATGTAAAGGGTAAAACGATGCGGGCGACCGAACGCCCTGCGTTTGTCCCCTCTCGCTGGACCGGCGACGCGGGCGCGTGTGATCAATTCGGCTCGCGCCTCGGCGAAGAGCCGCCCGGGCCATCGGGATCGTCAGGTTCTTGGAGGAAACGCCGCCGATGACGTCCGCCGCCGTCCTCTCCGTGCGCGATGTCAGCAAGACCTTCGCCACGGGGCGGGCGCTCGATGGGGTGTCGCTGGAGGTAAGGCGTGGTGAGATGATCGCCCTGATCGGCGCGTCGGGATCGGGGAAATCGACCCTGCTGCGGTCCATCGCCGGCCTGGTGACCATCGACGCCGGGGGCGGCCGCGTCGAGGCGTTCGGTCAGGGCGTCCAGGCGGACGGGCGGCTGAACCGATCGGTTCGCGCCGCCCGCGCCCGCATGGGTTTCATCTTCCAGCAGTTCAACCTGGTGGGGCGCCTGACCCTGTTCACTAACGTGGCGCTGGGCGCCCTGGGAAGGATCGGCTTATGGCGCGGCGTTCTGGGCCGCTGGCCCGCCGACACCAAGGACGCAGCCATGGCTGCCCTGGCCAGGATGGGCGTCGCCGACCACGCCGGTCAGCGCGCGGCGAGCCTCTCGGGCGGCCAGCAGCAGCGCGGCGCCATCGCCCGCGCCCTGGTCCAGCGGGCCAAGGTCATCCTGGCCGACGAACCGGTGGCTTCGCTCGACCCGGTGACGGCGCGGCGGGTGATGGCGATTCTTCAGGGCCTAAACGCCGACGACGGCTTGACCGTCCTCGTCAGCCTTCACCAAGTGGATTACGCCTTGCGCTATTGTGGCCGGGTGGTGGCTCTCAAGGCCGGCCGGATCGTCTACGATGGGCCGCCGACCGGCCTCAGCCAGGATCGGCTGGTGGATATCTACGGCCCCGAGTTCGAGGACGCGTTTTGGGAGACAGGGCCGCCATGATTACCCGCCGCACACTCGCCGGCATGGGCCTGGCGGGCTTGTCGTTGGCGGCCTGCGGCGAGGCAGGTGAGTCGGCCGGCACCCGCCCGCCAAGTGAAGTGCGCTTTTCCATCCTGTCCACCGAAGCGGCTCAGAGCATGGAACAGTACTGGGCCCCCATCCTGGCCGACATGGCGACCCAGACCGGTCTGAAGGTGAAGCCCTTCTTCTCCAGCAACTACACCCTCCTGATCGAGGCGATGAAGTTCAAGAAGAGCGATCTCGGCTGGTTTTCCAACCGCTCGGGGCTGGAGGCGGTCCGCCGGGCCGGCGGCGAGGTGTTCGCCCGCACCTTCGATCCTTCTGGCGTCGATGGCTACGCCTCGGTGCTGATCGTGAACGCCAAGAGCCGGCTCACCTTGGCCCAGGTGCTCAAATGCGACCGGACCCTGACTTTCGGCCTGGGCGACGTGCTCTCCACTTCCGGCACCCTGGCGCCCATGACCTATCTGTTCGCGCCCAGGGACATTGATCCGGCCAAATGCTTCAAGAAGCTGCGCACTGGGGCGAGCCACCAGAACAACCTCTACGCCGTCGCCGCCGGCCAGTTGGACGTGGCGACCAACAATTCCACCGCTCTGTTGCTGAACCGCCGCCGCGGACGGCGCGAAGCCGACGAAGTGCGGGTGATCTGGCGCTCGCCCACCCTGCCCGAAGACCCGATCATCTGGCGCAAGGATCTCGACCCAGCGGTCAAGGAGAAGCTGCGTCAGTTCTTTCTCACCTACGGCCAGGGCGACGACGTCCAGGGCGCCCGCCAGCGCGCCTACATGGTCAGGATCAACATCGGCGGCTTTCGCCCGGCCGACGACAGCTTCCTGCTTCCCGTGCGCGAGATGGAGGCGACCGAGATCTGGCTGACCGCCAAACAGGGTGGCGACACCGGCCGGATCGCCGCCGCCCGGCGCTCATTGGACGCCATCACCGCCCAGCGCATGGCGCTGGAGGCGCGCACCCGGACGCCGGCGGCGGCTCAATAGGCGATGACCGCGCCGGAGCCGCTCGCGCCCAAGCCGCCCGAGCGCGGCCTGGGCGACCGCGCCTTCGACCTGCTCGTCTGGGGCGGCCTCGCCCTGTTCCTGGGGTCGAGCTTCCGGGCGGTCGAGATCTTCAAGGTCGGGGATCTGTTCTCGGGCGCCGAGCATATGCGCCAGCTCGGCGCGGAATTCATCCGGCCCGATTTCACCGATTGGCGGCTCTACATCGCCAACATGTGGCTGACCATCCAGATGGCCTTGTGGGGGACCGCCCTGGCCATCCTGATCGCCGCTCCCTTGGGCCTGGCCGGGGCGCGCAACATCAGTCCGGTGTGGATTCAGCAGCCGGTGCGCCGCCTTCTGGATGTCCTGCGCTCCGTCCCCGATCTGGTGGTGGGGGCGATCCTGGTCGCGGCCATAGGGCTGGGACCCATGGGCGGCGTCATGGCCCTGGCCATCAACACCGGCGGGGTGCTGGGAAAACTCTTTTCCGAAGCCGTCGAGGCCATCGACAAGAGCCCTGTGGAGGGGGTGCGGGCCACCGGCGCGGCGCCCTTGCAGCAGATCGTCTGGGGGGTGATGCCGCAGGTGGCCCCGCTGTGGACCAGCTACGCCCTCTACCGCTTCGAATCCAACGCCCGCTCAGCTACCGTGCTCAGCCTGATCGGGGCCGGCGGCATCGGCCAGAACCTGTTCGATTCCATCAACAACTTCGCCTTCGACCAGACCAGCGCCATCGTGATCGTGATCGTGGTCGCGGTGTCGGCCATCGATCTGCTGTCGCAGGCGATCCGGACGCGGCTGATTTAGGGGCGGCGTCTTTTCAGACCTCGTCTCAATTCGCGTCCCATGGATTGAGCAGTTCAACGCCCATCGCGGCGAAGTCCCTCACATTGCGGGTGACGACCGTCATCCGGTGCGTCAGCGCGGTCGCCGCGATCAGGGCGTCCCGTTCCGACCGGGGGTCGGGTACATGGAGCGGGGCGCAGCGAACAGCAACGGCGCTGTCCACCGGCAGAATCCGGCCATGGAAGCGTGCGACGATCTGATCGTCGATCCAGGTGCGCAGGACCGCGCCTTGCGGCTTGTCTCGCCGTTCGATGCGAAGCGCGCCCACTTCCAGTTCCAGAAGCGTGATGGCGGAGAGATAGAACTGGCTGGCGGGTATGCCGTGCGCCCACGCGGCGACATTGGGATGGGCGCGCGCTGGTCGGCGCAGTTCGGAGACGACGTTCGTATCGAGTACGAACATCAATCGAGCTCGGCGGCCCGAAAGAAGCCGTCGAGGCGCGGTGGATCGAAGGCAAAATCGGCGACGCCCTTCTGTTCGAGCGCCTGCAGTAGGCTCATTTCATCGCCGGTAAGTCGTTGGTAGTCCTCCATGGTCAGCAGCACATGCGCTGGGCGGCCCCGATCGGTGATGATGACCGGGCCAGCCCTCGCCGCCCTCTTGGCCCGGCTGGCGTCCTGATTGAACTGGCGGCTGGAAAACGTGGTGACGGTCATGATCGATTCTCCTTCGATGTAGAAACGTCTCTACACATAGTTCGGTTTCCATCAAGCGGCAACGCGAAGCGCACAGGCATTTTGTCGTCGCGAGTCGCGGGAACATCTTGCGAACTCGGTTGGCCTTGTGCAAGGAAGGCAAGGGGGAGGCGCCAGAAATGTTCGCGCTGGATTGGTTGGTGTCCAACGCCTACCGCGTTCTTGGCCTTCCGGCCGACGCCGGGCCCGCGCGGATTCACGCCGCCGAGGCGACACTGCGCCGTTCGGCGGCTCTGGGGCTCTTCGAATCGCACGAAGCCGACCTCCCACAGTTGGGTCCGGTAGCGCGGACCGATGCGGCTATTCGTGCGGCCGCTGGGTGGCTGGAGAACCCGGCGGAACGGTTGCACGACAGGTTATTTTGGCTCCATGGAACGCCCGCGCGAGAAAGCGGCGCCGGGCAAACGGCAGCTGCGGGGTCAACTTTAAAATACAAATCTGGGGAGCGCGTTATCGATGACAGCGGTGGTCGAATTTGGCATTGATCTTGGCACCACCAACAGTTGCATCTCGCGTTGGGCGGACGGCGCGACGCGGGTTTTCCAGAGCAACGCCTAGATGAATGTGACGCCTTCGGCGGTGTGCGTTCGCAAGACCGGACAGATTGTTGTCGGACTCAAGGCAATCGGCGCCCTATCGACCGACCCCGACAATGTGGCTGTCGAGTTCAAGCGTTGGATGGGGCAGAGCAACCGCAAGCGCTTTCCCGCCTCCGGCCTGGAATTCTCGGCGGAAGCGCTGTCGGCGGAGGTTCTGAAATCGCTGATGGACGACGTTCGCCGCCAGACCGGCGATCGCGTGACGAGCGCGGTCATCACCGTTCCAGCGGCGTTTGGGGCTCTTCAATGCGAGGCGACCGGGCGCGCCGCCCAGTTGGCCGGGCTGGAGGAAGCGCCCTTGCTGCAAGAGCCTATCGCGGCGGCTATCGGCTACGGCGCGCACCCTGGCGACGCCGCCCAGAAATGGCTGGTGTTCGACCTGGGGGGTGGCACACTCGACATCGCCGTCGTTTCCACGCGCGACGAACGCCTCACCGTACTCGATCATCGCGGCGACAACCTGATGGGCGGCAAGGACTTCGATCGGGCGATCGTCGAAGGGGTCCTCTTGCCGGCCCTGGAGAAGGTCTACGACCTGCGCCATCGCCGAGTGCGCGCCGCCCTGGCGTCGCGTCTGCGGGCCAAGGCCGAGGAGGCCAAGATCGACCTGTCGCGTGAACGGCAGGTGATCATCTCTATCTACGACATCGGCGATGACGGCGCCGGGACGCCGATCGAGCTGGACGTCCCTCTGGACCGCGCTCGGCTCCAAGCCCTCAGCGAACCCTTGCTTGAGCGCTGCTGCGTCCTGGCCGAAGAAGCGCTGGCTGGCGCGCGGATCAGTGCCGCCGACCTGGATCGCATCCTCCTGGTGGGAGGTCCCACTCAATCACCGAGCCTAAGAGCGTTCCTGGAGCACCGGCTAGGCGCGCGGGTCGATTTCTCGGCCGACCCGATGACCGTGGTTTGTCGCGGTGCGGGGCTATACGCTTCGACATTGGAGCGGCGGCTGAAGGGCGCCTCGGCCAAGGACGACGCGCGTTCAGAGGGAGACGCGTCAGCCAAGGCGGAAGTTGATTTGAGGCTCGCTTTCGACCCCGTGAGCGCTGACCTCAATCCGCCGGTCAGCGGTCGAGTGTTGAAGGGTCCGGTCGATGTCGAGATCAAGATTGACGCGGCGGACAGGGCCTGGACCAGCGGTTGGATGCGCCCGGCGGCTGGACTGTTCAAGACCCAAGTCAAGCTTGTCGAAGGCGGTGTCGCCACCTTCTGGGTCTATTCCCGCGATGGCCAGAGCAGTGCGCTGCGAACCGACGTCGCCGAGTTCAAGATTCGGCATGGTCTTGTGCCGACCTCGCCGCCTCTTCCACACACCTTTTGGGTCGAGTTGGTGGGTCCGGACGGCAAGCCCACGCTGGACAAGATATTTGCCAAGAATACTCCGCTGCCGGCCGAAAAGACCATTCGGTATCGCGCGGCCCATGCCGTATCGTGCAGCGACCCGAAGTCCGGTCTTCCGATCAAACTCTGGGAGGGTGAGTACGATGGCGATTCCGAGGCAAACGACTGGGTTGGCGCCGTCCTCATGGCGCACGACGATCTCAAGTCTGGCCTGTCCGCTGGCGCCGAAATCGAACTGACCTTCAAGATAGATGGCTCGCGTTTGATTACAGTAGAAGGTCTTGCGCCAGCCTCGAACCAGAGGTTCCAGAAGCAACTGTACGTCGCTCAGCACGGTGAGCAGGACTTCGCCGAGCTAGCCAGCACAGCGGGCCGGGACACAGAGGACTATCGGGCGCGGTTGGAAAATCTTGAGGATGCCGCTGCCGCCGATGGCGACGAGGCCTCCCTGACGGAAATCGAGTCGATTCGGCGCGACTTGGAGACTCTCGCCGCGAGCGCCCCAGACGCGGGAGGCGATGTCGAGGATCCCGATGACGCCCGTCGCGTCGTCGGCGCCGCCAAGGCGGTGCGCGGCCGAATCAACCGCCTGGAACGCAAGTTTTCAGGCCCGGACGCCGAACCCGCGCCGTTGCAGTTCACCGAGCTCGTCGAGGCCACCGAGTCTGTCGTGAAAGACTTCGGCGCTCCTATCGACCATCAGCAACTGACGGTCATGAAACGGCAGTTGGAGCGAGCCGTCGGGCGAGGAGACACGAAGGGCGGCCAACGCATCGTCGAAGAAATTCGCGCTTTCCGGTGGCGCGTGCTGTTCAACCACGATTGGTTTTGGCGCGACATTTTCGAGACGCAATGCCAGCCTGGCACCCCCTACGCCAATTCCGCCGAGGCCGCGCGCCAAATCGCCACCGGCAACGCGGCGTTAGCGAGCGGCGACGGCGCGGCGCTACGCCGCGCCGTACGGGGCCTATGGGACCTACAGCCCAAAACCAACGTTGAGGCATCGCGCGAGCGGGCGCTGGCATCGGGCCTACGGCGCCACTGAATGATTTCCCTTCGTCCATCCTTGTCGATGGGCCAGGCGATCGCCGGCCTACCTGCGGTGAGCCGGGTTCTTCACGCCGACGCCCGCTGCGAGCTTTACGTTCTCGGCGGGGCGGACCAACGCGTGCTCATCCTTCCGTCGGTCGGCGCGGAGCGTGTGGAGATCTGGCTCAAGGCCCAGGACAGCCGCATCATCACCGCCATCCAAATTTTGGCCGACGGACAAACGTCGATAGCTTCGGCGGGCTTGGCGATAGCACTCGTGGGCCAGCCGTTGGTGGATGTCGATTTGACCGAGGCGCCCCAGGTGCGGCTCAAGGACTTGTTCGGCGCCATGTTGGACAGCGTTCTGGCCACGGGTCCGACAGGGATGTTTCCCGATTTCGACCGAGCCTTCATCTGGGAGACGATCGATGGCGCCGCACTTTGTTCAGTATTGCCGCTCGATGGCGCCGTGCCTGCCCAAGTTGACCAGTGCCGCCTAGTCGCCAGCGCCTTCTACCGCTTGGCCGCTGGCGTGGACCCGGCTCAGACGGCCGACGGGCTGGCGCCCTTGAAAAACTGGTCCAAGTTCGCCGGCGAAGATTTATCGCGTCTTGTCGAGCGCTGTTTGGCGCCAAAGGCGCCGCGCGGAGCGATCACGAGCCTTGAAAGCCTAGCCGCGGCCATGGGCCGGCCAGCGGCGCGCTCGGCGAGCGAGGGAGCGGATGTGGCTCCCGCGACGGCGCCGTTGGTGGACGCCGGAGGAAACGGCTTGGCGAAGGTCGCCGGCATGGATGTTCTCAAGGCATTGTTGCGGCGCGAAGTAGTCGCCCCGCTGCGCGATCCGGAGCCCTACCGCCGCTATGGCCTCACTATCCCCAACGGCCTGTTGCTGTACGGCCCGCCCGGCTGTGGAAAGACCTATATCGCGCGCCAGTTGGCCGACGAACTGGGCCACCACTTCATCGAAATCATTCCCTCGGAGGTCGCCAGTCCCTACGTACATGGGACCGTGCTCCGAATCCGCGAGGCATTCGACGAGGCGGCGGAGCACGCGCCATCGGTGGTGTTTATCGACGAGTTCGAGGCCCTGGTCCCGGTGCGCGGCGAACTCGGCGGCTTCCAGGACTACAAGGCTTCGGAAGTAAACGAATTTTTGGCCCACCTTAACAACTGTTCCGAGCATGGCGTCTTCGTCATCGCCGCCACAAACCAGCCGGAACGGATCGATCCGGCCGTCAAGCGGACCGGGCGGTTGGACAAGTTGATCTACGTGGGCCCACCAGACCTGGACGCTCGACGTGAGATGTTGGCCTTGCACCTGGCCGGCCGTCCTGTCGATGAAGCCTTGGACATCCTGGCCTTGGCCAAGGCTCTGAATGGCTACTCAGCCAGCGATGTGCGCTTCCTGGTCGATGAAGCCGCCCGCGACGCCTTCAGAGCTGGCCGTCCGATCGGTGAAGAATCATTCGCCGCCGCCCTCACCCACATCCGACCTTCCGTGCCACCGGAGGTCGAGGCCCAATACCGATCCGTGGAGCAAAGGGGCGGATAGGCAACGCCGAGCCCGACTATTGCAATCCCTTCAAGCTGCCGTCCTCGGTCCCCGACGTAGCCTGGCTAGGCGCCGCAACCGGCGCCAAAAGCGGCTCTTTTCCGGATCGGGATAGGGTTGAAGGAAGCGCTGGAAATCCTCGGCGCACGCGCGCCAGGAGAACTGCTGGGCGACGGCGCGCACCGCGTTCCGATCAAGCGTCAAGGCTTCCAGGCAGGCTTCTCTCAAACCCTCGTTTTGGCCGGTCGCCACCACGCCCGCCCCTCTTCCCGGAATGATGTCGATGGGCCCGGGCGCGGAGAAGGCGGCGACCGGTGTCCCGCAGGCCCAGGCTTCCAGGATCACCAGGCCAAAGGTGTCGGTGAGCGAGGGGAAGACGAACACATCGGCGCAGGCGTAGCAGGCGGCCAGTTCGTCGCCGAACTTGGCCCCCAGAAACGCCACTTCCGGATATTTCGCGCCCAATTCCTCGCGCTGCGGCCCATCGCCGACCACCACCTTGGTTCCGGGCAGATCGAGACTGACGAAGGCCTCGATGTTCTTCTCCACGGCCACCCGGCCGACATAAAGAAAGACCGGCCGGGCCAAGCCATCGAACACCTCCGGTTCGGCGGGGCGCCTGGGATGGAAGGCCTCCGTGTCGACCCCGCGCGACCACTGGGAGATGTTGCGAAAGCCGTGGCGTTCAAGCTCCGCGCGCATGGTGGGCGTGGCCACCATCAGTCGCCCCGACGGCTTGTGGAACCACTTCATGTAGGCGTAGCCAGCCGCCAGAGGCAAGGGCAGACGGGCGGCGATATATTCTGGAAACCGGGTGTGATAGCTGGTGGTGAAAGGCAGCTTCCACTCCAGGCAGATGCGCCGCGCCGCCAGGCCTATGGGACCCTCGGTGGCGATGTGGATGGCCTCCGGCTCGAAGGCCTTGAAGCGCTGCTGGACCTTTTCGTAGGCCCCCCTGGCCAGTTTGATCTCCGGATAGGTGGGCAGGGGGACGGTCTGGAACTGGTCGGGGCTGATCACCTCGACCACCTCGCCCATCTCGCGCAGTTCGGCCACCACGCGGGTCAGGGTGCGCACGACGCCGTTGACCTGTGGCTCCCAGGCGTCGGTGGCCAACAGTATGCGCATCGAAGCGGTCTATAGGCGAAGCGACCGGTCAAGGCGAGCCGAGGCGCGCCTCGCCGAGCCGGCTATTGGGTCAGCCCACGGTCACCGCCCGGGCCGGTGCCGGCGGACGCGGGCGCGGGCGGACGCCTTTGAGGAGCAGCTTCAGCGCCTCGAAACGGATGGCGGCGACCACCTTCAAGGTGAGCAGGGGATAGGCGAGAAAAACGCGCAAGAGGGTCCCGTCGGTCAACGCGCGGCGGCGGCCGGAGAAGGCGGCGGCCAGAACCGGCGCGCCGGCGTGGTCACTCACGTTGACGGCGGTGGCGACCGTGTCGCTTGGCATCGTGACCTTGAAGCCATAAGCCATTTCCATCCCGATGAACGGCGAGACGTGGAATTCCTTGGCGCAGGCCTGGCGGATCGGCCACTCCGCGCCCGGCGGGGCGGCGATGAGATAGCTGTGCCGCTCGCCAAAGGTGTTGTTCACCTCGTAGAGCATGGCCGCCAGCGTTCCGTCGGCCCGATGGCAGTAAAAGATGCTCAGGGGATTGAACACATGGCCCAGCACCCTTGGCATGCATAGAAGGCGGATGGCGCCGCCGCCCAGGGCGATGCCGGCGCCGGCCAGGGTCTCCTCGACCCAGGCGCGCAGCGGCCCGGCGCGGCCGTCGCCGTGGTCGCGGTCGAAGAAGCTGAAGAGGTTGAACCGATTGTGCGAAAAAAGGCGCAGGCGGCGAGAAAGAGCGGGTGCCTCGTCCAGGTCGAACAGCATCTGGAACATCGCATAGCGCAGACGATGAGCCTTGGGCCGAAACCGCTGGTGGGTCACCATGCCCGCATAGAGGCCCGAGGCGAAGTCGGTCACGCCACGCTCTCGAGGGCTGGGGCGAGACCGGGGGACGGCCCCAGACGGATGCGTCCCGATTCGTCCGCCACGGTCCAAGGCCGCCGCACGCCGCCCAGCGCTTCAGCCACCGCCAATCCGGCCTGCAGCCCGTCCTCGTGGAAACCCGAGCCGAAATAGGCACCGCACCACCAGGTGTTGGCCTCCCCTTGCAGGGACCACAGGTGCTTCTGCGCGCGCAGGGCGGAGGCGTCGAACAGGGGATGTTCATAGACCTCGGCGCGGATCACTTTGGCCGCGTCGGGCGCCCGCGCCGGGTTGAGGGTGACGAACAGCGGCGTTTCCCTGGGCAGGCCCTGCAGCCTGTTCATCCAATAGGTCACGCACAGTCCCTCTTCGCCGCCGGCGCGGCTCAATCCGACATAATTCCAGGCCGACCAAGTCTTGCGGCGACGCGGCATCAGGGCCGGATCGGAATGCAGCACGGCCAGGTTGCGGCTGTAGGCGAAGGCGCCCAACACGGCCCGTTCGGCGCCGCTGGCATCCTCCAGCATGGCCAGGCCCTGGTCGGCGTGGGTCGCCACGACCACATGGTCGTAGCGCTCAGCGCCGCCCGCCGCGTCGCGAACCAACACGCCGGCGGGCGAGCGCCTGACCCCCTTCACCGCCGCGCCCAGCCGCGCCTTGCCGGCGCAAGCGGCCGTCAGGCGCGCGACGTAGGCGCGGCTGCCGCCCTCGACCGTGCGCCAAAGCGGCCGGTCGAGAATCTTCAGCAGACCGTGGTTTTCGCAAAAGCGGATAAAAGCGGCCGCCGGGTATTCGCGGATATCCCTCACCGTCGCCGACCAGATCGCCGCCGCCTGGGGCAGCAGGTGATCGTCCTGGAAGGCCCGGCCGTAGCCCTGGGCGGTCAGATAGTCGCCCAGACTGGTCATGTCGGCGTCGAGCGCGCAGGCGTGGCCCGGAGCGTCGCGATAGAAACGGACCAGATCCCTCAACATGGACCAGAAGCGCGGGCGCGCCAGATTGCGCCACTGGGCGAACAGGGTGGCGAAGTTTTCCCCGCCGTATTCAAGCCGCCCGTCGTCCAGGCTGACGGCGAAACCCATGTCAGACGGCTTGGTCCGCACGCCGAGATGGTCGAACATGGCCACCAGATTGGGGTAGTTGGCCTCGTTGTAGACGATGAAGCCCATGTCGACGGGAATGGGACCGTCGGCGGACGGCGCGTCGACCGTCTGGCTGTGGCCGCCCAGGCGCGGCTCGGCTTCGTAGAGCGTCACCTCATGGGCCTGGCCGAGCAACCAGGCGGCCGACATGCCCGATATCCCCGCGCCCACGACGGCGATTTTCAAGGGGGCGATCTGGCGGCCCGAGGGTCGCTCGATGGTGATCACGGCGCGCGAATTCCGGTGCGGCGGCGCGTTCCGTGGATCGAATCCGCGCCCTGGCGTATTCATTACGGCGGGGACGGACGCTTGGATCACCGGGGTGGCCCGTCCCGTCGTCGCCGCGGTGATCCGTTTCGGCGCGGCGAACGTAACTAAGGTCATGCATGCGACCGCGCGATGTCATAGCCGCCCGCCCCTTTTCTGGACGCCCAGGGCCTCGGCGTCGGCGCGCGCGCGCATGAGGCTTACCAAGGAAATCCCTTGCGGCGGCCTGTCGGCGTCGATCGTGGCGATCGCCCAGCACGGCGATCGCGCCGCCTTCGCGACCCTCTTCGGCCATTTCGCGCCGCGCGTGAAAAGCTATCTGCTGCGCATGGGGGCGGCGCCCGAATCGGCCGAGGAGCTGGCTCAGGAAACCCTGCTGACCGTCTGGCGGCGGGCCGCCGCCTTCGATCCGGGCCGGGCGGCCGCCTCCACCTGGATTTTCACCATCGCCCGAAATCTTCGTTTCGACGCCTTGCGGCGCGAGCGGCGACCGGCGGTGGCGGTCGACCCCTCGGACGCCGCGACCGCATCGGCCGCCCCCGACACCATCCTCGCCGCCCTGCAGGACGAAAGCCGGGTTGGCCGGGCTATCGCCGAGCTGCCGCCCGAACAGGCGCGGGTGGTGCGCCTGGCGTTTTTCTCCGACAAGCCGCATTCGCGGATCGCCGAGGAGCTGGATCTGCCGCTGGGCACGGTCAAATCGCGCCTGCGCCTGGCCATGGCTCGGCTTCGGAATCTGCTGGAGGAGGCGGCATGAACGTTCGGCATCACCCTTCGCAGGATCTGCTCATCGACTATGCCAGCGGCGCGTTGAGGGCCGATCGGGCTCTGGTGATATCGACCCATCTGCGCGCCTGCGAGGCGTGCCGGGGTGAGGTTTCATTGGCCGAGGCGGTGGCCGGCTCGCTTCTCGCCTCCCTGCCGCCGGCGCGGATGGAGCCGGACGCCCTGGAGCGGGCGCTGGCCCGCATCGAGACGCCGGCTCCCGAACCTTTGCCGCCCGCGCCCCGGCCGCCGGGCTGGATCGAGATTCCCCACGATGTGGTCGAGGCCGTCCGCAAGCGTCGCCGATGGGCGGCGCCGGGGGTGTGGGTGGCGCCGGTCGTCGGCGGCCCGCGTGGGCCGCGAAGCTATCTGCTGCGGGTCGGGGCGGGGATGAGCGTTCCTCATCACACCCACGTGGGCCGTGAAATGGTGTGCGTGCTGAAGGGCGCCTTCACCGATCGGGGCGAAACCTACGGTCCCGGCGATTTCGTCGAAAGCGACGAGGATGTCGATCACCGGCCCCAGGTGACCGGCGAGGGGGAATGCGTCTGTCTGGTCGCCGTCGACGCCTCCCTGGTGGCGCGGGATTGGGTCGGGCGGCTTTTCCAGCCGCTCGTGCGGATCTGATGGGACTTTTCAGCGCGGTCGCGGCGGCCCTGCTCGCCCTGGCCGCGCCCGGCGGCGGCGCCGTCAGGCGTGATCTGGCGTTCGAGGCGGGGCCGCGTGGCGAGCTCGATGTCTATCTGCCGAGCCGCCCGGCGCCGGGCGCCCCGGTCGCGGTGTTCATCTATGGCGGCAGCTGGCAATCGGGCGACAAGGGGTTTTACCGCTTCGTCGGCGCCACCCTGGCTTCGCGCGGCATCCTCACCGTGATCCCTGACTACCGGGTCTATCCGGCGGTGCGCTATCCCGATTTCCTGCGCGACAACGCCCTGGCGGTGCGTTTCGTGAAACTGCACGCCACCGAGTGGGGCGGCGATCCGGCCAAGTTGTTTCTGATCGGACACTCGGCGGGCGCTTATAACGTGGCCATGCTGGCCCTCGACCGGCGATGGCTGGGCGAGGCTGGTCTGGATCCGCGCCGCGACGTAGCCGGGGTGATCGGCATGGCGGGGCCTTACGATTTCCTCCCCCTGCGCGATGAAAAGCTGAAGATCATCTTCGGGCCGAAGGACGGGCGCCCCGACACCCAGCCGATCAACCATATGGATGGCCGGGCGCCCCCGATGCTGCTGCTGGCGGGAAGCAAGGACGGGGCGGTCGACCCCGGCAATTCGACCCGCTTGGCCACGGCGGTCCAAGCCCGCGGGGGCGACGCCGAGGCGCGCCTCTATCCAGGCGTCGGCCATGTCGGCCTGCTCACCGCCATTCTGGCCCCCTTCCGTCGTCGCGCCCCGATTCTGGCGGCGACCGTCGACTTCATTGCCACCCATTCAGCGTCGACCGCGACGGCGTCGACTCGGGCGGCGGCATGATCGGGCTGATCATCTGGGTGAATGTGGGCCTGTCGCTGGCCATGCTCGGCGCCTGGGCTCTCCAGCGCGCGACCGGCAACGCAGGCTGGGTCGACGTGGTGTGGACCTTCGCCACGGGGACCGGCGGGGTGGTTTACGCCCTGGCCCCGACCCCCGGCTACCAGCCCGGCCCCCGCGCTTTCCTGGTCGCCGCTCTGGTGGCCATCTGGTCGCTGAGGCTCGGTCTCCACCTGGCCGCCCGGAGCGCCAAGGCCAGGGGCGAGGACGCACGCTATGCCTGGTTTCGCCGGAAATGGGGCGCCGCTTTCGAAGGGCGGCTGCTGGCCTTTCTGCAGATACAGGCCCTGTCGTCGGCCCTGCTCACCCTGTCGGTCCTGGTGGCGGCGCGCAATCCGGCCCCCGGCCTGCAATGGACCGACTTCGCCGGCGCGGCGATCCTCGTCGTCGCCATCGCTGGCGAGGGACTGGCCGACCGCCAGCTCGCCCGGTTCAAGAGCTATCCGCCCAACCGCCAGGCGGTGTGTGACGTGGGCCTGTGGTCGTGGTCGCGCCATCCAAATTATTTCTTCGAGTGGTTCGGGTGGCTCGCCTATCCGCTGATGGCCATCGACCTCGCGGGACGCTGGCCGTGGGGCTGGCTGGCTCTGACCGGCCCGGTGTTCATGTTCTACCTGCTGCGTTTCGCCTCGGGCGTACCGCCAACGGAAGCCGCCATGACGCGCTCGCGCGGGCCGGCTTTCGCCCGCTACCAGGCCCGCGTTTCCGCCTTTTTTCCGCGCCCGCCTCGACCTGGCGGAACGCCGGCAGCCGCTTCGGGCGCCGCCCCATGGGCCTGACCCGGCTGGCCACGGCGGCGGTGGAGCGCGCCCCGCTCCCCGACGCGTGGACGCGCCTGGGCATAGGACATCTGGTCGAACGGGCGCGCCGCCGCCTCGACAATGGGCCGGCGGACTCCGACGCCGCTTTCGCCCTTGACATGGCGGGGCGCCCCATCGCCGAGAACACCGCCGACGCCAACGCCCAGCACTATGAGGTGCCCGCCGATTTCTTCCGCCTCGTGCTGGGGCCCCGCCTGAAGTATTCGAGCTGCCTTTACAGCGGCGGCCCGGGGACCTTGGCGCGGGCCGAGGAGCGGGCTCTGGCCGAGACCTGCGCCCACGCCGATCTCGCCGACGGCCAGTCCGTGCTGGAACTGGGCTGCGGCTGGGGCTCGCTCAGCCTGTGGATGGCGGAACATTACCCCCGTTCGGCGATCACCAGCGTCTCCAACTCCCACTCCCAACGTGCGTCCATCGAGGCGGCGGCGAAGGCGCGAGGCTTCGCCAATCTCACCGTCCTCACCGCCGACATGAACGATTTTCAGGCGCCAGCGAGATTCGACCGCATCGTCTCGGTGGAGATGTTCGAGCACATGTCCAACTGGGGCGCGCTGCTGGAGCGGGTGGCGCTCTGGCTCGAGCCGGCCGGTCGGGTGTTTCTGCACGTCTTCGCCCACAAGGACCGCCCCTACCGGTTCAACGCGGGCGACCCAGACGACTGGATCGCCCGGCACTTCTTCACCGGCGGAATCATGCCCAGCCACGGTCTGATCCGACAGTTCCCCGATCTCTTCCAGGTGGAGGCGGAGTGGCGCTGGAGCGGCGATCACTACCGGCGCACCGCCAACAATTGGCTGGCCAATTTCGACCGCAACGCCAGCGCCGTGACGGGCGCCTTGAAGGGCGCCTACGGCCGCGACGCCGATCTGTGGCGGCGGCGCTGGCGGCTGTTCTTCCTGGCCACCGCTGGCCTGTTCGGCGACATGGGCGGCGAGGTATGGGGCGTCAGCCACTACCGGCTGAAGGCGTCCTCGGGCGCCGCGGCGTGACCGGCCGATACGCCGCCGCCTATGTGGGGGCGGCCCTCGCCTTCGCCGGCCTGGACGCCGTTTGGCTGACCCTGACCGGCGAGCGCCTTTATCGGCCCGCTCTGCACGCTATCCTCATCGCCGGGTTTCGGCCGGTTCCCGCCGTCCTTTTCTACCTTATCTATCTCGCTGGCGTGGTGATCTTCGCCGTCGCGCCGGCGATGCGCGAGGAGAGGTGGCGGATGGCGGCGCTCAGGGGCGCTCTCTTCGGCTTTTTCGCCTACGCCACCTACGATCTGACCAATCAGGCGACCCTGATCGTCTGGTCGACCCAGATCACCCTGCTCGACCTGGCCTGGGGAACCTTCCTGACCGCCGTCGGCGCCACGGCCGGATATTTCGCCGCGAGGCTGGTCACGCGCGGTTAGGCGGCGAAAACGCGCCGGACGATTTCCTCGAGGCCACGCGCATCGGTCTCGTCGAAGGCCGCGAGGACCGCCGAATCGACGTCGAGCACCGCGATGAGCGCCCCGGCCGCATCGAACACCGGCGCGACGATCTCGCTGCGCGCGCGGGAATCGCAGGCGATGTGGCCTTCGAAGGCGTTCACATCCGGCGCGATCACGGTCTGCCTCCGCGCCGCCGCCGCGCCGCACACCCCGCGTCCGAAGGCGATGCGCAGACAGCCCAGCGTTCCCTGGTAGGGCCCGACCACCAGCTCCCCCGTCTTGGTCGGATCGACGATATAAAAACCGGTCCAGAAATAATGCTTGAAGCTCGCCGCCAGCATGGCCGCCACGGTGGCCATCCGCGCCACCCGGTCGCCTTCCCCGTCCAGCACCGAGTCGATCTCATCCGCCAGGGCGCGATAACGTTCGGCCTTGGCGGCGGATGGATCGGGACTGCCGGCACCTTGGCTCATCGGGCGATATAGCCGCGAAATTGGCGGTTGAGTCCAATGGTGCAATGCAGCATAGTCGCGCCAACAAGGAATCGCTCGACATGACCGCCCGCCGAAATCCCTGGTTGAGTCTCAGCATGGACGCCATGCGCCTTGGCATGGAGGCGCAAAGCGTCATCGGCCTGCGCATGGCCAAGGCGGCGTGGGGCGGAGCCGCCGCGCAGGACGAGGCGCAGCGGATGATCAGCGAGAAGGCCAAGGCGGCGGTCGACGCCCAGATGGTGTTCGCCAGCAGCTTGATGAGCGGCCAGGGCCACCTGGCCCCGGCTCGCGCCCTGGCCCTCTATCGACGCCGCGTCCTGGCCAACCAGCGGCGGCTCCTCAAGGGCGGTTAGGAACAAACCGCCGTGACCGGAAAGACGACCATGAAAACCTACAACCTCGACCTGCGGCACGCGCCGTCGAAACGCCGGCTCAACGCCCTGGCCGACAACCGGCTGGAGCCCCTCAAGGAGCGCCTGCCCGGCGACGCGGCGGCAATCGCGTGGGCGCAAGGCGAGTTGCTGGATTTCGCCCGCCGGGGGCGCGGCGAGAACTATCGATACGTCGAGGCGGCGGTCTGCGAGTTGCTGCCGTTCGGCCAGTTCGAGAACGGCAGGGACTACCGGCGGCTGGGCCGCTGGGTGTGCAACGCCGACGGCCTGGCGTGGCGGGAGGCGACGGCGGTCGGGGAGGCAGCCAGCCGCGCGTCGGCCGGGGCCGGCACCCCCAACCGCCTCGCCGCTCAGTAAAACCCCGCCTTGTCCTCCACCGCTTGGCCGCGGGCGGGGATCAGCATGGCGCGCTTGAATGCGCAGACGGTGTCGCCGCGCTGGTTCTTCCCCAGAGTGCGGATCTCGACGATGCCCTGGCCCGGGCGGGTGCGGGATTCGCGTTTGGCCAGCACCTCGCTTTCCGCATAGAGGGTGTCGCCGGCGAATACCGGCGCGGTGAACCGCACCTCGTCCATGCCCAGATTGGCGATCGCTTTTTGGGAAACATCGCTGACGCTCATGCCGATCAGCAGTGCCAGGGTGTAGGTGCTGACCACCAGGTTGCGCTTGAACTCCGAGGCGGCGGCGAACTCCGCGTCGAAGTGCAGCGGATGGGTGTTCAAGGTCAGCAGGGTGAAGAGGTGATTGTCCGCCTCGATCACCGTCTTGCCCGGCCGATGCTCATAGACGTCGCCGACCTGGAAATCCTCGAAATAGCGGCCGAACGTCTCGCGATAGCGGCGGGGACCGACCTCTTTCCAGTTCTGGACCATGTCGAGCGTTTCCTGGGGGCGGCGGCGTGGTAGGCCCGGCAGGACTCGAACCTGCAACCAGACCGTTATGAGCGGCCGGCTCTAACCAGTTGAGCTACGGGCCCCCGGCGCGTCGCGGGGCGCCAGCGGTTATCATGGCGCGAGCGGGGCTAAAAGGGAGCGTTCAGGTTCGCTTCGCCAGGGATGGCTGATAGGATCGGGCCAAGGAGGCCACCGCCATGAAACGTTCGCTTGTCGCCGGGGCCGTCGGCGCCCTCTTGGCGGCGTCCGCGCCCCTCGCCGCCGCCGCCCAAATGCCCGCGGCGACCGATCGGGCCTTCGCCGCGACGACGCTTAGCCTGTCGGCCTTTGGCGAGGCGAAGGTCGCGCCGGACATGGCGACCATCGCCCTGGGCGTGGAGACGACCGCCCCGAGCGCCGCAGCGGCCATGCGCGCCAACGCCGAGCGAATGGCGCGGGTGGTCGCGGCCCTGAAAAGCGCCGGGATCGAGGGGCGCGATCTGCAGACCTCCAACCTCTCCCTCTCGCCGCAATACGGCTATGAGCAGAACCGCCCCGCCCGGCTCACTGGCTACCAAGCCTCCAATCAGCTCACCGTCACGGTGCGGGACCTGACGCGCCTGGGCGCGGCGGCCGACGCCGTGGTCGGCGCCGGGGCCAACACCATCGACAGCATCGCCTTCGGCCTCGCCAATCCGGTGTCGGCCGAAAACACAGCGCGGATCGCGGCGGTGAAGGCGCTGGAGGACAAGGCCGCCCTCTACGCCCAGGCGGTCGGCTATCGCATCGGCCGGCTGGTGAATCTCAGTGAAGGCGGCGGCTACGCGCCCTCGCCGCCCAGGCCGATGCCGATGATGGCCATGCGCGCCGAAGCCGCCGCGCCGACGCCGGTGGAGACGGGCGAGCTGAATGTTCGCATCGACATCACCGGGGTGTTCGAACTGGCGAAGTAGGCGAACCTCAGATACCGGCGTTGGCGAACGCCTCGGTCAAGCGGGCGATCATCTCCTGTCCGGGGAGGGCGCGCTGGCCTTCCATCACCGCCGAGAAGACGAGATCGCGCCTGGCCCCGGCGATCCGGCCCTCGGCCCAGCCGACCCGCCGCGTGCCGTCGGCGGTGGTCGGGCAACTCGCGCCTCGCCCGTCCGCCGTGTCGGCCACGGCCAGCGCTCGTTCAGCCGTCAGCACGCCGGGGCGGTCGCAGGCGGGCAGGCCGCGCACGCAGTTGAACCGCTCGCCGTAACGGTAGAGGATTTTGCCGCCGGCGCGCTCGGCGATGACGACGCAAGTGGTGGGATCGCCGATGGCATCACCGACGGCATGGTCCAGGGCGCCGCTCGGCAGGCCGCCGGCGCCGGCCGAATCTCCCGGTCTGGCGCAGCCCACCAGCAGGAGGGCCAGGGCCGCCATCGCCCACACCGTCCATCCCGCCGCCATCGCCGTCTCCTTCAACTGGTCCATCTCAGGGTCGCCGCCTTCACCGGGTTTTCGAAGGGGCGACGCTCGCGCCGGCTGGCCGCCCACTCGGCCTTCAGCGCCTGATACCACTTGGCCTGACGGTCGGCGTCGTCGATCCACATGAGGGGGGGATCGTATTTCAGACCCTCATTCTGCAGATTCACCATGTCGGCGTCCTGGCGCAGGAAGCGGCGGGCGGCGACGGCGATGAGCGGCCCGGCCAGGCGAAACACCGGATGATCCGACCAGATCATCTGGGTGACGCGGGTGCGCGTTTCGCCAAGCGGCGTCAGGCAGGTGAGGGCCAGAACCTGGCGCGCCCCCACCGTGACATGCTCGAAGCGCAGGCCCGGCAGGCGAAAGGTGATCTCGGTCGCCGGCGCGCCGCCCAGCAGGGCGTAGGCGCGGGAGTTCTTCGACGGCGCGTGGCGGGTCATGCGAAAGCCGGCCGGCGACGGCTCGAAATGCTTGGCCTTCTCGTGCTGGGAGCCGCGTGACCGCCACCACCATTGGCGGTGGACGAACGGCCCGTGGGCCGGATCCATCAGCCCCACCGCCGCGTGGTCGACATGGGTGGCGAGATCGACACGGTCGACGAATCTGGGTGCGGCGCCCACGACGCCGGGAAAGGTCGGCGGCGGCGCGTCGGGTTCGCGCCCGGCGCGAGGGTCGGACGCCATCCAGATGAACACCATCCCCTGACTCTCGGCGAGAGGATAGCGGCGAACGACGATGCGCGAGACATCGAGGTTCTGGCCGGCAACCAGGGAGGGAATGGCCACGCATCGCCCGTCGGCGCCGAAGCGCCAGCCGTGGTAGCAGCATTCCACGCTCTCTCGCCCGTCCGCCTCGCGGGTGAGGCTCCCCGCCGACAGAGGCGCGGCGCGATGCGGGCAGATATCGCGCAGGGCGAAGGCTTCGCCGCCTCGCGTGCGCCCGACCAAGATCGGCTCGCCGAGAATCTCCTGGCGCGCCAGCCGCCCGGCCTTCACCGCCGACGAGGGCGCGGCGAAATACCAGATGTCGGTGAGGAAGTCGCGACCGAAGGCCATGCGCCATTGTGCGGATCGCCGCGCCCCTTCGCAATGGCGCGCCGCCACCTCGGGGCCACCGCCTTGACCTCGCCGCCACCCCGCCCGATGGTGGCCGTCATATCAAACGGATGTATGAAGGAGCGCTGGTCGTGGAGCTGTTCGATCTTACCGGCAAGGTCGCCATCGTCACCGGCTCGACCCGCGGCATCGGCAAGGCGATCGCGAAACGTCTGGCCGAACACGGGGCCAAGGTCGCCATCTCCTCGCGCAAGGCCGGCCCGTGCGAGGAAGTGGCCGGGGCGATCAATGCCGATCACGCCGGCGCGGCCATCGCCGTCCCGGCCAATATCTCCTCCAAGGACGACCTTCAGAGGCTGGTGGACGAAACCCGCGCGGCCTATCGCAAAATCGATGTCCTGGTCTGCAACGCCGCCTCCAACCCCTATTACGGTCCGATGAGCGGAATCAGCGACGAGGCGTTCCGCAAGATTCTGGACAACAACATCGTCTCCAACAACTGGCTGATCGGCATGGTCGCTCCTGAGATGGCGGCGCGGCGGGACGGGGCCATCATCATCGTCTCCTCGATCGGCGGCTTGCGCGGCACCTCGGTGATCGGGGCCTACGCCATCTCCAAGGCGGCCGACATGCAGCTGGCCCGCAACCTCGCCCAGGAGCTTTCGCCCGATAACATCCGGGTCAACTGCATCGCGCCGGGCCTCGTGAAGACCGACTTCGCCAGAGCCCTGTGGGACACGCCGGAGGCGGAGAAGCGCTCCAGCGCCGCCACCCCGCTGCGCCGCCTGGGCGAACCCGACGACATCGCCGGGGCGGCGGTTTTCCTCGCCTCCCGCGCCGGCGCCTGGATGACCGGCCAGACCATCGTCGTCGACGGCGGCGCGACGAGCTAGGGGGCGACCAGCCTCGAAAGCCCCCGCGCCTTCGCCAGCCGCCGCGCCCCCTCGTCAAGGGTGTCGTCGCGCTTGGCGAAACACAGGCGAACGATGGTGGTCACCGGGTCGGTCTCGTAGAAGGACGAGACCGGGATGGCCGCCACGCCAGCCTCCCTCACTGCCCGCAGGCAGAAATCCCGGTCGCCTTCGGCGACACCCGAGGCGGCCAGATCGACGTTGAGGAAATAGGTGCCGGCGCTCTCCAGGACCGCGAAACCTTCGCGGCGCAAAGCCGCCGTCAGCCGGTCGCGCGAGCAAGCCAGCTCCGCCGGCATGGCCGCGAACCAGTCATCGCTGTTCCCTAGCCCCCAGGCCACCGCCGCCTGCAAGTTGGGGGGCGTGGTGAAGGTGAGGAACTGGTGGGCCTTGGCCAGGACCTGGGTCAGCGCCGGCGCGGCGATGAGGAAGCCCACCTTCCAGCCGGTGAGGGCGAACATCTTGCCGGCCGAGCCGATCTTGACGCATCGGTCTCGCATGCCAGGAAAGGCCATCAGTGGGAGGTGACGAGACGGCGCGAACACCACCTGGTCCCAGACCTCGTCGCAGACCGCCACGGCGTCGAAGCGCACGCAGAATTCGGCCAGCAGGGCCAGGTCGGCCTCCGGGCAGACGCTGGCGGTGGGGTTAAGGGGGTTGTTCAGAACCAAAAGGCGGGTGCGCGGCGTGAAAACCGCCTCCAGCATCGCCCGGTCGAAGCGCCAGTGCGGCGGCTCGAGACCCACCAGCCGCGCCACCCCGCCGGCCCGCCGCACCATCGGCAGATAGGCGTCGTAGAGCGGCTGGAACAGCACCACCTCGTCGCCCGGCTCGATCAGGGCGAGGAAGGCGCAGGCCAGGGCCTCCGTCGCCCCCGAGGTCACCGTGACCTCGGATTTCCAGTCCAGGTCCAGATCCTGGATCCCGCCGTAGTGGCGGGCGACCGCCTCGCGCAGTTCAGGGATGCCGGCCATGGGCGGATACTGGTTGTAGCCGTTCAGCAGCGCCTTGGCGGCGGCGCGGCGGATGGGCTCGGGTCCCGCCTCGTCGGGAAACCCCTGCCCCAGATTGATCGCCCCGTACTCCCGCGCCAGCCCGCTCATCACCTCGAAGATGGTGGTCGGCAGGGCGGCGTAGATGGGATTGGGCATGGTCGCAGTCTTAACCCTCCCTCCCCTTCATGGGGAGGGTGGCGCGAAGCGCCGGGTGGGGTTCTTTTCCAGAAGGCGCGTTGCAACCCGTCACCCCACCCCGCTCGCCTGCCCCCGCTTTCGCGGGGGGCGAGTCGCCTTCCCCGTCCGGGGGAGGGAGGAAAGGTCCCGTTATGCGTCCTCCTTCACCCTCCGCTTGCGAAACGTCGGGTTCAGCACCTGTTTGCGCAGGCGGATGGACTTGGGGGTGACCTCGACCAGTTCGTCGCCCTCGATATAGGCGATCGCCTGTTCCAGGGTGAGGCGGCGGGGCGGGGTGAGACGGATCGCTTCGTCCTTGCCCGAGGCGCGCACATTGGTGAGTTGCTTGGCCTTCATCGGGTTCACGTCCAGGTCGTCGAGCTTGGCGTTCTCGCCGATGATCATGCCCTGATAGGTCTTCTCCCCAGCCCCCACGAACATGGTCCCGCGGTCCTCCAGGTTCCATAGGGCGAAGGCGGCGGTCTCGCCGTCGGAGTTGGAGATGAGGGTCCCGCGCCGGCGCCCTTCGATCGCCCCCCTGTAGGGCTCGTAGTGCGAGAAGACGCGGTTAAGGACGCCGGAGCCGCGAGTGTCGGTGAGGAACTCGCCCTGATAGCCGATCAGGGCGCGGGACGGTGCCTGGAAGGCCAGTCGCGTCTTGCCGGTTCCCGACGGCCCCATGTCGGCGAGTTCGGCTTTGCGCGCCGAGAGTTTGTCGATGACGATGCCGCTGAAATCCTCATCGACATCGACGATCACCTCCTCGATCGGCTCCAGGCGCGCCCCTGTTTCGGGGTCGGTCCGATAGACCACCCTGGGTCGGCTGATGGAGACCTCGAAACCCTCCCGCCGCATGGTCTCGATGAGGACACCCAATTGGAGTTCGCCGCGCCCGGAGACCTCGAAGGCGTCCTTCTCGCTAGTTTCGGCGACCTTGACCGCCACATTGGCCTCGGCCTCGCGCAACAGGCGCTCACGGATCACCCGGCTCTGCACCTTGTCGCCCTCGCGACCGGCCAGGGGGCTGTCGTTGACCGAGACGGTGATGGCGATGGTGGGCGGATCGATGGGCTGGGCCGGCAGGGCGCCGGCGGCGTCGAGCGCCCCGATGGTGTCGGCCACCGTCGCCCGGGTCAGGCCGGCCACGGCCACGATGTCGCCGGCCAGGGCCTCGTCGATGGGCTGGCGCTTGAGGCCGCGGAAGGCCAGGATCTTGGTGATCCGCCCGCGCTCGATCTCGGCGCCGTCGCGGGCCAGGGCGCGGATCGCCATGCCGGGGGTGAGGCGGCCCGATTCCACCCGCCCGGTGAGCAGGCGCCCCAGGAAGGGATCGGCCTCGATCAGCACCGCCAGGAGCTGGGCCGGATCGCCGGCGCGGGCCTCGGCGGCCGGGGCCGGCACATGCTCGACGATCTTGTCGAAGAGAGGCGCGAGGCCGGCGCGCGGATCGGCCATGTCGGTCACCGCCCAGCCCTGCTTGCCGCTGGCGTAGAGGTGGGGAAAGTCGAGCTGGTCGTCGCTCGCTCCGATGGCTGCGAAGAGATCGAAGGCTTCGTTGAGCACCTTTTCCGGATCGGCGTGCGGGCGATCGACCTTGTTGAGCACCACGATTGGCTTGAGGCCCAGTTTCAGGGCCTTGCCGAGGACGAACTTGGTCTGCGGCATCACCCCCTCCTCGGCGTCCACCAACAGCAGGGCGCCGTCCACCATGCCGAGGATGCGCTCGACCTCGCCGCCGAAGTCGGCGTGGCCGGGGGTGTCGATGATGTTGATCCGCGTCTCGCCCGCCGCCCCATGCCACAGGACAGAGGTCGCCTTGGCCAGGATGGTGATGCCCCGCTCGCGCTCCTGGTCGTTGGAGTCCATGGCCCGGTCGAGGTGGGTCTCGTTGGCGCGGAAGACGCCCGATTGCCCCAGCATCTGATCGACCAGGGTGGTCTTGCCATGATCGACGTGGGCGATGATGGCGATGTTGCGCAGGGACATGGGATTGGACGGGTTCTCGGCGGTGGGGAGGCGCGCTTCTAGCCGCTCGCGCGCCGGGAAGCCACCAAAACGACCCGAAGCGGGAGGGGACGCCGAGAATATTTAGTGCGGCGCACCATTTTTTGCTTGATCGATTGTGCGGCGCACTCTAGATTGGCGGGCATGAGGCGTCCCTGACGACTCTGCCCATTTTTGGGCGTTTCCTCCCTAATGAACTGGCCGCGCCTTCACTGGCGCGGCCTTTTTTTTCCGCCTTTAGAGGTTCGACCAGTCGGCCGCCGCCAGGGCGGCGAACACCCCTTCCAGATCGGCCTTGAGGCCGGCGAAACCGGAGGTCGGCGCGAGGCTCGCCTCGTCCAGATAGAGCGCTCGGTTGACCTCGATCTGCAGCGCATGGACGCGTCGCGTCGGCCGTCCGTAGTATTCCGTTGTGTAGCCGCCGGCGTAGGGCGCGTTGCGGGCCACCTCGTAGCCCCGGGCGGTCAATTCGCGCTCGACCAGGCGGGGGATAGCCGGCGAGCAGGCGCCGCCGAACCGGTCGCCCAGCACCACGTCGGCGCCGGCTCCGCCTCCGGCCTGCCGCGCGGCGGCGGCCGGCATGGAATGCCAGTCGATCAGGATGGCCGCCCCGTGCGCCGCGCGGGCCTCGCCGATGAGGCCGGCCAAGGCGGCGTGATAGGGCCG
The DNA here is from genome assembly GCA_051002715.1 of Caulobacteraceae bacterium. GTDB lineage: Bacteria > Pseudomonadota > Alphaproteobacteria > Caulobacterales > Caulobacteraceae > Acaudatibacter. The sequence goes on along the minus strand of JBPCMA010000177.1, from coordinate 16,172 downwards.
GTGCACCGCCTCGACCCGCCCCCGCGCCTCGGCGAAGCTGAGCTTGCGGGCGTAGATCTCCTCGCCTTCGCGGACGATGCGGGCGATGGCCCCCAGGCCCGCCGCCACCCTGGGGCCGCGACCGCGCGCGTAGGGCGGCAGCTCGTCCTCGAACATGGCCGGGTCGAGCTCCCAGGCTTCGCGGTTCACGTCCAGAAACACCCGCGCCAAGCGGGCGGCGATCACCGTCGCCCCGAACGCCGGGGCGCGCTCGATCAGCCGGTCCATGTAGGCGTCCTCGGAGCGCCGGATGGCCGCGCCGTCCAGGTGGGAAGCGTCCATCATCGGCGAGGGATAGACGCGTCCCGAATGCGGCGAGGCGAAAACCAGCGGCCGACTTGGTGTTGCCGCCGGCGGGCGGGTGACCACGAAAGGCGCGAGACCCGCCGGGGCCTCTGACTCGTCCGGGTTGCGGACCGGCGCGATCGGCTCCCACGGGTTCATGGCCCCATATTCGGCATTGCGGCGCGGCGGTCAAAGGGGGAAGGGCTTTTGTCGTGAAGGAGGGCGCGGGATGTCCGCGCCCGTCGTTCCTAATCCGCCAGGGGGCCGAGGCGGTTGACGTGGCCCATCTTGCGGCCGGGGCGCGCCTCGCGCTTGCCATAGAGCCACAGGCGCGTCTCGGGTTCATGGGCGAGGCGGGCCCAGCCGTCGGCCTCGTCGCCCAGCAAGTTGGTCATTTCCACCCGCGCGATGGCGGCGGTGGGGCCGAGCGGCCAGCCGGCGACGGCGCGGATATGCTGTTCGAATTGATCGACCTCGCAGCCGTCCAGGGTCCAGTGGCCGGTGTTGTGGACGCGGGGGGCGAACTCGTTGACCAGCAGCCGCCCGTCATCGCGTTCGAACATCTCCACGCCCAATACGCCCACATAGTCCAGCGCATCGAGGAGGGTAGCGGCGATACGCTCCGCCTCGGCGGCGACCTTGGCGGTCGCCGTCGCCGGCGCCACGGTGCGGCGCAAAATGCCCCTCTCATGGTGGCTTTCGGTCAGGGGATAGAGGGCGATCTCGCCGTCGCGCCCCCGCGCGGCGATGATCGCCACCTCGCGGCGAAAGTCGGCCGGCGCCTCGGCGACCGCCGGACGATGGCCGATGGCGGCCAGGGCGGCCTCGGCGGCCTCGGGGCGCATGACCCAGGCCTGGCCCTTGCCGTCGTAGCCGCCGCGCCGGGTTTTCAGCAGCAGCGGCGCGCCCAACCGCCGAAGCGCTGCGCTGAGGTCGTCGAGACTGTCCACGGCGGCGAAGGCGACGGTGGCCACGCCGGCGGTGTTCAGGAAGGTCTTCTCTTCGAATCGGTCCTGGGCGATGGCCAGGGCGCGCGGCCCAGGGGCGATCGCCGCGCCCATGGCCGCCAGGGCTTCCAGCGCTCCGGCCGGGACATTCTCAAACTCGAAGGTGATGACCTGGGCGAGGGCGGCCAGTTCCTTCAGCGCCCCGGGGTCATCGTAGGGGGTGACGATCGTCCTGGCCGCCACGCGCGACGCCGGCGCATCAGCCTGTGGCGTCAGTATGGCGGCCTCGAACCCCAGCCGCGCCGCCGCCAGGGCCAGCATCCGGCCGAGCTGGCCGCCGCCCAGCACGCCGATCGTCGATCCCGGAGGCAGGGGGAAGGCGGTCACGGGCGGGGGCTATTCCACCGTCTCGGGAACGGCGGCGGTCTGGCGGGCGCGGTGCTCGGCGACCCGCTTCGCCAGGACCGGATCGGAAAGGGCGAGAATCTGGGCGGCGAGCAATCCGGCGTTGCGCGCCCCCGCCTCGCCCATGGCCAGGGCGCCGACCGGCACCCCCGCCGGCATCTGGACGATGGAGAGCAGGGAATCGAGCCCGTCCAGGGCCTTGGAGCGGATCGGCACCCCCAGCACCGGCAGTTGCGTCAGGGCGGCGGTCATGCCCGGCAGATGCGCCGCGCCGCCGGCTCCGGCGATGATCACCTTGAAACCCGCCGCCCTGGCCCCCTTGGCGAAGGCATAGAGACGCTCGGGGGTGCGGTGCGCCGACACCACCTTGGCCTCGTAGGCCACGCCCAGCGCCTCCAGGCTCTCGGCCGCACCCTTCATGGTCGGCCAGTCGGAGCGGCTGCCCATGACGATGGCGACAGGCGGGCTCTTGCTCATGCGGGAGTCCTTATCACGCAAAGCCCAACCTACAGGCGCCGCCCTCGCGCCCGCAATCCTTGGTCGTCGCGCGGGCGGTTGGCCGCCCCATCTTCGCGCCGCCGAAATAGCGCGCTAAAGGGAGCGTGCCGCACCGGCTGCGGCGAGTGGAGAGTTCTCATGCGGCGGATCGAGCATTTCCTGAACGGGGCGGCTTTCGCGGGCTCGCAGGAGCGCTTTGGCGATGTGTTCGATCCCAACACCGGCGAGGTGCGGGCGCGGGTCGCCCTCGCCACGGCGGCCGACGTGGACGCGGCGGTGCGCTCCGGGGCGGCGGCGCAGATCGGCTGGGCGGCGACCAACCCGCAGCGGCGGGCGCGGGTGATGTTCGAGTTCAAACGCCTGGTCGAGGCGCGGCTGGACGAATTGGCCGCCCTGCTCTCCAGCGAGCACGGCAAGGTTCTCGCCGATGCGCGCGGCGACGTGCAGCGGGGCATCGACGTCATCGAATTCGCCTGCGGCATCCCGCACGCCCTGAAGGGCGAATACACCGAAGGGGCCGGGCCGGGGATCGATGTCTATTCCATGCGTCAGCCGCTGGGGGTGGTGGCGGGGATCACCCCGTTCAACTTCCCGGCCATGATCCCGATGTGGATGTTCGGCGTCGCCATCGCGGTGGGCAATAGCTTCATCCTCAAACCTTCGGAGAAGGATCCCAGTGTGCCCGTGCGGCTGGCCGAACTGTTCATGGAGGCCGGCGCGCCAGCCGGGGTGCTCAACGTGATCCATGGCGACAAGGCGGCGGTCGACGCCATCCTGACCCACCCCGACATCCGCGCCGTGAGCTTCGTGGGATCGTCGGATATCGCCAGTTACGTCTATTCGACGGGAACCGCGCACGGAAAGCGAATTCAGGCCATGGGCGGGGCCAAGAACCACGGGGTGATTCTGCCCGACGCCGACTTGGACGCGGCGGTCAAGGACATCATCGGGGCCGCCTACGGCTCGGCCGGCGAGCGGTGCATGGCCCTGCCGGTGGTCGTGCCGGTGGGGGAAAAGACCGCCGACGCCCTGCGCGAGCGGGTGCTTTCCGAGATCGACACCCTAAAGGTCGGAATCTCTACCGATCCGGCCGCGCAATACGGGCCGGTGGTCACGGCGGCCCAGAAGAAGCGGATCGAGGACTACATCCAGATCGGCGTCGACGAGGGGGCCGAACTGGTGGTCGACGGGCGGGGCTTTTCGCTGCAGGGCTACGAGAAGGGATTTTTCGTCGGCCCGAGCCTGTTCGACCACGTCAAGCCGGCCATGAAGACCTACCAGGAGGAGATTTTCGGGCCGGTGCTGCAGATCGTGAGGGCCGACACCTTCGAGGAAGCCATCGCCCTGCCCTCGGACCATCCCTACGGAAATGGGGTCGCCATCTTCACCCGCAACGGCCGCGCCGCCCGCGAGTTCGCCGCGAGGGTGAACGTCGGCATGGTGGGGATCAACGTGCCGATCCCGGTGCCGGTGGCCTATCACACCTTCGGCGGCTGGAAGCGCAGCGCCTTCGGCGACACCAACCAGCACGGCATGGAGGGGGTGAAATTCTACACCAAGGTCAAGACGGTGACCGCCCGCTGGCCCGAGGGGGAATGGGAGGATTCGGCCTTCGTCATTCCGACCATGGGGTGAGAGGGATGAGGGTCCTTGAGCCCGGCGGCCTGACGCCCCTTCCGTCACGGCGCGAGAAAGAGCGCCGCGCCACCTCCCCCGCTTCGTGGGGGAGGAGAAATAGACCGCCGATGATTCTTCACTCCTCCCCCGCGCCTCTTCGCGGGGGAGGTGGCGCGCGATGCCCCCTCGCATCGCGTGACGGAGGGGGCGTCCGACTGCCTCGCGCCGGCGTGTCGTCGATCCAACCGGAGCGCTAGGCGATGGACTTCAACCTCTCAGAAGACCAGCGGGCGATCGAGGAGGCGGCGCGGGCCTTCGCGGCGGCGGAGCTGGCGCCGCATTCGGCGCGCTGGGACGCCGAGGCCTTTTTTCCGGTCGATGTGCTGCGCCAAGCGGCGAGCCTGGGGTTCGCGGGCATCTATGTGGGCGAGGACGTGGGCGGATCGGCGCTCAGCCGCCTGGACGCCACCCTGATCTTCGAGGCTCTCGCCCACGGCGACGTTTCCACCGCCGCCTTCCTATCCATCCACAACATGGCGTCGTGGATGATCGATGGCTTCGCCTCGCCGGCCCTGCGACAGAAATACCTGCCGCGCTTGACCACCATGGAGGCCATCGCCTCCTACTGCCTGACCGAACCGGGATCGGGCTCCGACGCCGCCTCCCTGCGCACCACGGCCCGGCGCGAGGGCGAAACCTATGTGCTGAACGGCGCCAAGGCGTTCATCTCCGGGGCGGGCGTATCCGACGTCTATGTGGTGATGGCGCGGTCCGGCGGCGAGGGCGCCAAGGGCGTCTCGACCTTCGTGGTGGAGAAGGGCATGGCCGGCCTCTCGTTCGGGGCGCCCGAGCGGAAGATGGGTTGGACCAGCCAGCCCACCGCCATGGTCCATTTCGACCATGTCGCCGTGCCGGCCGAGAACCGGGTCGGGGCGGAGGGCGAGGGCTTCCGCATCGCCATGAAGGGCCTCGATGGCGGACGCCTCAACATCGCCGCCTGCGCCCTGGGCGGCGCCCAGTTCGCCTTCGACACTGCCCGCGACTACCTTTCCAGCCGCCAGCAGTTCGGCCAGCCGCTCAAGGAATTCCAGGCCCTGCAGTTCCGCATCGCCGACATGGCGACCCAGCTAGAGGCGGCCCGTCTGATGGTGCGTCGCGCCGCCGCCGCCCTGGACGCTGGCGACCCGGCGACCACCCGCCTGGCCGCGATGGCCAAGCGCTTCGCCACCGACGCCGCCTTCGAGGTCGCCAACCAAGCCCTGCAACTGCACGGCGGCTATGGCTATCTCAAGGACTATCCCCTGGAGCGGGTGGTCCGCGACCTGCGCGTCCACCAGATCCTGGAGGGCACCAACGAGATCATGCGGGTGATCGTGGCGCGCGAGTTGTTTCGCCAGTGAGCGAGGCAGAGGTCATTGTCCGGGTCGAGGGAGCGGTCGGGCGCCTGACCCTGAACCGCCCCCAGGCGCTGGGCGCGCTGACCACCAATATGTGCCGCCTGATGATAGACGCCCTGCTGGCCTGGCGCGAGGATCGGGCGGTCGAGGCGGTGTTGATCGACCACGCCGGCGAGCGGGGCTTCTGCGCCGGCGGCGATATCCGCGCCCTGGCCGACAGCGTGGCCGGCGATGGCGTGGCGGCGCGGGAATTCTTCTTCACCGAATACCGCCTGGACCACCTGCTTTTCACCTACCCCAAGCCGGTGATCACGGTCATGGACGGGGTGACCATGGGCGGCGGCGTGGGCATTTCCTGGCCGGCGACCTTTCGCATCGCCACCGAGCACACCCTCTTCGCCATGCCAGAGACCGGAATTGGCCTCTTTCCCGATGTAGGCGGCGGCTGGTTCCTGCCGAGGTTGCACGGGGCGAGCGGGGTGTGGCTGGCGCTCACCGGGGCGCGCCTCAAGGCGGCCGGCTGCGAGATTCTCGGCATCGCCACCGATGTGGTGCCGGCGGCGCGCCTTCCCGAACTCAAGGCGGCGATCATGGCTGAACCCGCTGGAATCGAGACCGTCCTTACCGAACTGGAAACCGATCCGGGCCGTTCGACGATGATCGAACATCATGACGAGATCGACCGCCTGTTCGCCGGTGAGAGCGTGGAGGCGATCGTCGCGGCATTGGAGGCGGAGGGTGGCGAATGGGCGTCGTCTCAACTGGCCATTCTGAAAACCAAATCGCCGCTCAGCCTGAAGACCGCCCTTCGCCAAATCCGCTCGGGCGCGGGGATGAGCGATTTCGCCCAGGTGATGGCTATGGAGATGCGCATCGCCAGGCGCCTCGTCGCCGGCCACGATTTCACCGAGGGGGTGCGCGCCGTGATCCTCGACAAGGACGCCGCGCCGCGCTGGGCCCCCCCCACCCTGGAAGGCGTCACCGAGGAAATGCTCGACGCCGTCTTCGCCCCCCTTTCCGCCGACCAGGAATGGTCGCCCCTGTCTGAAACCTGAGGAGCCGCCGTTGGCCTACGAGACTCTGATCGTCGAGACCGCCGACGCCGTCACGCTGATCCGCCTCAACCGGCCGGCGGCGCTCAACGCCTTCAACAATCAGCTCATGGATGAGCTCACCGCCGCCCTCGACGACGCCGAGGCCGACGCGGGTGTGCGTTGCATCGTCATCACCGGCTCGGATCGCGCCTTCGCCGCCGGGGCCGACATCAAGGAGATGGCGTCCAAGGGCTACGCCGAGGTCTATGGCGAGGACTTCATCACCCGCAACTGGGAGCGCGCGGCCCGCTGCCGCAAGCCGGTGATCGCGGCGGTGGCCGGCCACGCCTTGGGCGGCGGCTGCGAACTGGCCATGATGTGCGACTTCATCATCGCCGCCGATAACGCCAGGTTCGGCCAGCCCGAGATCACCCTCGGCGTCTCGCCCGGCGCCGGGGGCACCCAGCGCCTGACCCGCCAGGTCGGCAAGTCCAAGGCCATGGATATGATCCTCACCGCCCGGATCATTGACGCCGCCGAGGCCGAACGGGCCGGCCTGGTCAGCCGGGTGGTGCCCCTGCTTGAACTGCTGCCAACCGCCATGGAGGCGGCCCGCAAGATCGCCGACCTCTCGCCCAACGCGGTGATGCTGACCAAGGAGATGGTGAACGCCGCCTACGAAACACCGCTTTCCCAGGGTGTCCGGCTGGAGCGGCGCCTCTTCCATTCCCTCTTCGCCTTCGACGACCAGAAGGAGGGCATGGCCGCCTTCGTCGAGAAACGGCCGCCGAAGTTCACGGGGCGATAGAGAACGATAACAAAACCTGCTATATTTGGTCATCATTCCGTCGTGGAGACCATGCTCGTGAACATTTCTCTCACCCCAGAACTGGAACGCCGGATTTCGCAGAAGCTCGAATCGGGCCTCTACACCACCGCCAGCGAAGTGGTCCGCGAGGGCCTGCGGCTGCTCTTCGAAGGCGCGCAGACTCACGAGGCGCGCCTCGCGCGATTGGAGGCGGACATAGCCGTCGGGCTCGACCAACTTGATCGCGGCGAGGGCCTGGCGGGCGAACAGGTTCGCGCCGCCCTGACCGCGCGGATCGACGCGAGACGCCGGCCGAAGTGAACACCTATGCGATAGCCCCGGCGGCTCGCGATGACCTCGGCGACATCGCCGATTACATCGCGCGTGATAGTCCGGCGGCCGCCCACCGGGTCATGGACGCGATTTTCGAGACTTTCGCTTCACTGGCCGCGCGTCCGGGCATCGGTCACGTTCGAAGCGATCTGACCGACCAGCCGGTTCGTTTCTGGACGGTGCTCGGACGCTACCTGATCGTCTACCGCGAACGCTCCGCCGGCGTGGAAGTCGTCCGCGTGCTCGGCCCAGGCCGCGACGTGGCGGAGATCCTGAAGTGAACGTCGGGGCGACAGGCGACAGCTAGCCGGAGACCGTAGGGCGTCGCCCGCGAAGTAGGCGCCGGGCGCTGAATCCACCGCCCTCGGGCGCGAGATTACCAAACTCTAACTGGCGCCCGCTGGTTGGGCTGGTATCGGCGTTCGACAATGCCCCGCCGCCAACCCTGGCCTCGATTGGAAAGACCCATGCGCACTCTCCTTCTGCTCGCTTCCACTGCCCTGCTAGCCGCGAACGGTGCGTTCGCCCAGGACGCTTCCAGTGTTCTGGCGGCCAATCGCGCGGCCACCGGTGGGGCGGCGTTCGCCGGCAAGGGAGCCTTGGCCGTCAAATACGCCTACGCCGGCCAGGGCATGACCGGGACTGTCGGTTCGACCTACGATGTCGCCACCGGCGCTTTCGCCGATGACTTCGCGATCGGGCCCCTCACCGGCGCCAGCGGGTTCGATGGCGCCGGCGCGTGGATGAAGGACATGTCAGGGGCGATAACCCCTCAGGCGGGCGGCGATACGCGCCAATTGGCCGTCAACGAAGCCTATCGCGACGCCAACCTGTGGTGGCGGCCGCGCTTTGGGGGCGCCGCGGTGACTTCGCTGGGCGTGAAGAGCGATGCGGGACGCAAATACGATGCCCTTTCAGTTAAGCCGGCCGGCGGCAAGCCGTTCGAAGCCTGGTTCGACGCCGAGACCCACCTCCTGGCGCGCACGATCGAGCCGCAGGGGTCGCAGACCATCACCACCTTTTTCAGCGACTATCGGCCGGTGAACGGCGCGCTCATCGCCGGCAAGGAGGTGATCGACGACGGAACCGGGGTTCAGTACCGCCAGACCCAAACCCTCGACAGCGCCCGCTTTCTCCCCGTCCGCCCCATCGCCGACTATGCCGCCCCCGGTTGGACCGTCAGCGACGCGCGTATCGACAACCCGTCCGGCCGCACCACCGTCCCCTTCCAGCTTCTCAACAATCACATCTATGCCGAGGTGAGGATCGACGGCAAAGGCCCGTTCCTGTGCATCTTCGACACTGGCGGCCATGATCTTCTGACCCCCCAGACCGCTCGGTTGCTGGCGGTGAAGTCGGAAGGCCAGGCTCCCGGCACGGGCGCCGGGGTGAACGTGGTCGACACCGCCTTCGCCCGCGGCGTCACCTTCCAGATCGGCGATCTGACGCTCGGAAACCAGACCATCGCCGTCCTGCCCTTCGAAGAGCGGGAAGTGGAAGGCTTCGCCGAGCAGGGCATGATCGGCTTCGAGGTGTTCCGCCGCTTCGTCACCCAGATCGACTACGGCAAGCGGACCCTCACCTTCATCGACCCGGCCAGATTCGATCCGAAAGATGCCGGAACGCCCGTGCCCTTCGTTTTCTACAGCCACCTGCCGCAGGTGACGGGCAGCTTCGAAGGCATACCCGGCGCTTTCGACATAGACACCGGCTCGCGCAGTGAACTCGACATCACCAAACCGGTCGTGGAGGCGAACGGCCTGATGGCCAGACATCCCAAGGGCGTGGCGGCGGTGGACGGCTGGGGCGTGGGCGGACCGTCGCGCTCCTACATCACGCGGGGAGCGGAGCTGACCCTCGGGCCGATCAAGGCATCGGGCGTGGTCGCCGGCTTTTCCACCGACGCCAAGGGGGCGTTCGCCGATCCCAACTACGAGGGCAATGTTGGCTCGAAGCTGCTGAAACGGTTCGTGGTCACCTTCGATTACGGCCATCAGATCATGTATCTCAAACCCCTTTCCAAGCCCGATCCCGACGTGGGGACCTTCGACCGCGCCGGCCTATGGATCAACACCGCGCCGGCGGGTTTCGCCATCGTCGATCTGACCGCCGGCGGGGCGGCCCAGGCCGCCGGCCTGAAGGTCGGCGACGTGATCACTACTGTCGATGGCGCGCCGGCTGCCTCGATCCCCATCTCGGAAATGCGGCAAAAGCTGCGCGACGAGGCGGCGGGGACCAAGGTGAGCCTAGTGGTTCAATCGGGAGGCGCCGCGCGGCCGGTGACGCTCACGCTGAAGGACCAGATTTGAGACCATCCTCGACGCTCGCTGACGGCGAGGGAGGGGTGTTTCATCTTGGGCGGTTCACGGCCTAGAACCGCTCCACCGCCATGGCCACCGCCTCGCCGCCGCCGATGCACAGCGAGGCGAGGCCGCGCTTTTCGCCGCGCGCCTCCAGGGCTGCGAGCAGGGTGGCGAGGATGCGGGCGCCGGACGCGCCGATGGGGTGGCCCAGGGCGCAGGCCCCGCCGTTGACGTTGAGCTTGTCGCGCGGGATGGCGAGATCGCGCATGGCGATCATGGCGACCACCGCGAAAGCCTCGTTGACCTCGAAGAGGTCCACCTCGTCCGCCGACCAGCCGGCCCGCTCCAGCGCCCGCGCCATGGCCGGGACCGGCGCGGTGGTGAACAGCGCCGGCGCATGGGCGTGGGCGCCATGGCCGGCGATGCGGGCCAGGGGGGCGAGGCCCAGACGCTCGGCGGTCGAGGCGCGCATCAGCACGAGAGCCGCCGCCCCGTCGCTGATCGAGGAGGCGTTGGCGGCGGTGATCGCCCCGTCGCGGGCGAAGGCGGGCCGCAGGGTCGGGATCTTGGCCGGGTCGGCCTTCAGCGGCTGCTCATCGTCGGCGATGGTGACCGTCCCCTTGCGGCCGGCGATTTCCACCGGGACGATCTCACGCGCGAAAGCGCCGCTTTCCACCGCATGGCGGCCCCGTCGCAGGCTTTCGATCGCATAGGCGTCCATGTCGTCGCGGGTGAACTGATAGGCCGCCGCCGTCTCCTCGGCGAAGGCCCCCATGAGCTTGCCCGGCTCATAGGCGTCCTCCAGCCCGTCGAGGTACATCGAATCCATCACCTTGTCGTGGCCGATGCGGGCCCCGGCCCGGTGCTTGGCCAGCAGGTAGGGGGCGTTGGACATGCTCTCCATGCCGCCGGCGACGATGATGTCGGCCGAGCCGGCGGCCAGGGCGTCATGGGCCATGATGGCCGCCTGCATCCCCGAGCCGCACATCTTGTTTACGGTGCTCGCCTGCACCGAAGTTGGCAGGCCAGCGCCCAAGGCCGCCTGCCGGGCCGGGGCTTGGCCCAGGCCCGCCGGCAGGACGCAGCCCATGAAGATCTGCTCGACGGCCTCGGGCGCGACCCCCGCCCGCTTCACCGCCGCGCGCACCGCCGCCGCGCCCAGCTGCGTGGCGCTGGCGCCCGCCAAGGCGCCCTGGAAGCCGCCCATGGGCGTGCGGGCGTATGAGGTGATAACGATGGGATCGGCGGGCATGGCTATGTGGATTTCCTTCGCTTGTGGCCTCGGATGTGGCGGTGTGACGACGAAGCCGCAAGGGCGCCAGCGTCGCTTGACAAAATGACATCATAATATGATATCTTCTTAGGACGTGAATCGACGCCATGAACAGACGCTCGCTCGCATCTTCGCGCAACCCGCGCCAGCCAATCTGCGGTGGAGTGAAATTGAAGCCTTGTTGCATGCGATCGGGGCGGAGATCAGTGATGGGTCGGGAAGCCGGCTTCGTGTCGCGCTAGGCGGTGTGCGCGCGGTCTTTCATCGGCCGCATCCGAGCCCGGACGCCAGGAGAGGGGCGGTTCGCGCGGTTCGCGAGTTTCTGATAGCGGCCCGCGTCAGCCGACTAGAGGACTAGGCGTCATGTTTGAATACAAGGGTTATCTGGGAACGGTGGAGGCCGACGATGGAGTTTTTTTTGGCCGCGTCATGGGTCTGCGGGACGTGATCGCCTTCGAGGGCGAGACGTTCGCGGAGGTGGAACAGGCGTTTCGCGACAGCATCGAAGACTATCTGGCGTTCTGCGCTGATCGAGGCGAACAACCTGATCGCCCCTACAGCGGCAGGATTCCCCTGCGCGTCGATCCCGAAATCCATCGCCGCGCCGCCACCCGCGCCCGAGCCGAAGGCCTCAGCCTCAACCAATGGATCGCGCGGCGGATCGAGACGGTCGCTTAAGGGCGCCGGCGTCCCAAGGCGCCTGACCACGTGGAGCCGCTTTCGTCCCCGCGATGAATCCACCCCCCAGCACCCGGCTGGGTTGGCCCGCGTCGTAGAGGACGCAAGCCTGGCCAGGGGAGACGGCTTCCTCGAGCGCGTCGAACACCACTTCCACTTCGCCGGTGGCGGAGAGAGAGAGGCGCGCCGGGGCGGGCGGGCGGGTGGAGCGGACGCGGGCCAGGACCGCCTTGCCGGCCGTCGCGGCGCCTTCCATGGAGGCTTCGTCACCCAGCCAGTTGTCTTCCTTCAGCACCAGGGCGCCGGCGAGCAGCGCTTCGCGCGGGCCGACGATCACCTCCCGTCGGGCGGCGTCCAGGCGCGTCACGAACAGCGGCTCGCCCACCGCGATCTTGAGGCCGCGCCTCTGGCCGACGGTGTAGCCGGTGATCCCTTGGTGGCGGCCGAGCACCCGCCCGTCGAGGTGGACGATGTCGCCGGGCGCGGCGCCGCCCGGGCGCAGGCGGTCGATCACCGTGGTGTAGCGGCCTTGCGGCACGAAGCAGATGTCCTGGCTGTCGGGCTTGTCGGCGAGGGCGAGGCCGAGGGCGGCGGCGATGCGCCGCACCTGGGGCTTTTCCAGATCGCCGAGCGGAAAGCGCAGATAGCCCAGCTGCTCACGGGTGGTGGCGAACAGGAAATAGCTCTGGTCGCGGCCCAGATCGCGGGCGGTGTGCAGACGGGGCGTCGCCCCGCCCTCCCGCCGCGCGTAGTGGCCGGTGACGAGGGCCGCCGCGCCCAGGTCGCGGGCCACCTCCAGCAGGTCGCGGAACTTCACGCTCTGGTTGCAACGGATGCAGGGAATGGGCGTCTCGCCGCGCCCGTAGGTATCGACGAAATCATCGATCACGGCGGCGCGAAAGCGGCTTTCGTAGTCGAGGACGTAGTGGGCGACGCCCAGCGCTTCGGCGGCGGCGCGGGCGTCGGCGATGTCCTGACCGGCGCAGCAGGCCCCCTTGCGGCGGGCCGCCGCGCCATGATCGTAGAGTTGCAGGGTGACGCCGACCACCTCATAGCCGGCGAGGGCGAGAAGGGCGGCGGCGACGGTGGAATCGACGCCGCCGGACATCGCCGCGAGCACCCGCGCGCCGGCCGGCAAGCCGACGGCGGCGCGGGCGGCGGCCACGCCTCGGTCGAGGGGACCCTCGTCGAGAGAAATTGGGTCGAGAAGCATGTTGGATTCCGGGGTTTCGCGCCGCTATGTAGTCCATCGCCCTCGCGCTGGCGAGTTGACGCCCCGATCCTGGGGGTGGTCGGAGACGGGCTGTCTCGCCATTGCGGCGGCGGGCGCGCGCTGGTAGCCATGGCAGGGTCGCCGCCGCGCGGCCGGCCAAAGGGATTGATCACGATCATGGGTCCAGGCAGGCCAAGATTGAGCGCGCGCACTCGCCAGGGTCGCCTTTGGGGCCTGCTGGCCTTCGATCGCCTGATCACCGGCCCGGTGATCCATCTGGTCTATTGGGCCGGCCTGGGGGTCATCGTCATCGCCGCTTTTTCGGTGGTCGGGGCGGCGATCGGCGTGGCCCTGCGCGAGGGAAGCTGGGCGGCGATCCTGGTGGCCATCCCGGTGCTGATCGTCGGCCTGCTGGTGGTGTTCGCCACCGCCCTGATCTGGCGGGCCTTCTGCGAATTCTACGTGGCCATCTTCCGCATCGGCGACGACTTGGCCGCCCTGCGCCGCGCCGCCGAGACCGAAATAGGCGAGGGCGAATCCGCCCCCTACCAGAGCCTGGGCACGAATCGGTAGCCCACCTTTTCGGCGTAGGCCTCATAGCCCGGCAGTTCGGCTAGCAGCAGCCGCTCCTCCGCCACCGCCCGCGCCGCCATGGCGGCGATCAGGAAGGGGGCGAGGGCGAGGCCCACCCACGATCCGAGCATCAAGGGCGCGCCGAGGAAGAAGGCGACGGCGCCGGCATACATGGGGTGGCGGATGATGGCGTAGGGGCCGGTGTCGATCACGCCCTGGCCGGGCTGGATCTTCACCACCGGCGCGGCGAAGCTGTTGACCATGAAGACGCGCCAGCTCATCCACACCGAAAAGGCGATGGCCAGCACCCCGACGCCCTGGAGAAACGGCGGCACCAGCGACCATCGCCAGCGCTCGGCGTCGAGGCCCATCAGGGCCAGCCAGACGATGAAGCCGACGGCGACGCCCATCACGAATCGCCGGTCCCAATTGGCCTGGGCGGCTTGGCCTCGCCAGTTCAGCCGCTCGGCCAGCAGGTCCGGATCGCGCCAGGCGAGCCACAGCCCCACCATCAGGCCCAGGACGCCGATCTCTATGATAAAGGCCCAGGCGGCCGGCCACGCCGGGGTTCCGGCCGCCAGCAACAGGACAAAAGCCATGGCGATCAACCACAGCCCGGTCTGAATGATCAAACGCAGGACGATCACGGGCGCTTCTCCTCAAGATGGTAAGACACTAGTCCAGGGCCTCGGCTCACGAAAGAGTCATCCGCCGCGATACGTCCCCGGCGGGTTGAGCTTGGCGCCGATTCGCAAATCGGCTTAACGAATCGCTACCGGGCGTTAACCATTGGCGCGGCCTAAATCATCCGGCGCGGCGTGAGGCCGGCCGGCTGGGAGGAGTTCTCAAGAAGATGCGCGTGCTATTGATCGAGGACGACCGCGCCGTGGCGCGGAGCGTCGAACTGATGCTGAAGGCCGAGGGCTTCAACGTCTATACGACCGACCTCGGCGAGGAAGGCGTCGATCTGGGCAAGCTCTACGATTACGACCTCATTCTGCTCGATCTGAACCTGCCGGACATGAGCGGCATGGACGTGCTGCGCAACCTGCGGGTGGGCAAGGTCGGCACCCCGGTGATGATTCTGTCGGGCAGCTCGGAAATCGACACCAAGGTCAAGACGCTCGGCGGCGGGGCCGACGACTATATGACCAAGCCGTTCAACAAGGCCGAACTGGTGGCCCGCATCCACGCCGTGGTGCGGCGCTCCAAGGGCCACGCCCAGTCGGTGATCCACACCGGCGAGATCGCCGTCAACCTAGATGGAAAGACGGTCGAAGTGAACGGCGCGCGGGTGCATCTGACCGGCAAGGAATACCAGATGCTGGAGCTGCTCTCCCTGCGCAAGGGCACGACGCTGACGAAAGAAATGTTCCTCAACCACCTCTACGGCGGGCGCGACGAGCCGGAGCTGAAGATCATCGACGTGTTCATCTGCAAGCTGCGCAAGAAGCTGAAAGCCGCCGCCCGCGATCACTACATCGAGACCGTATGGGGCCGAGGCTACGTCCTGCGCGACCCGCGCGAGGACAAAGCGGCGGCGTAGAGCTTCCTTCTCCCGCAAGGGGAGAAGGCTAGCATGGCGGGGACGGCTTTGAAGGAGCCTCCATGACACGCCTGATCGCCCTTGTCGCATGCTTGATCGCCGGCTTCGGGCTGTTCTATCTTTCGGCCCGCACTCCCGCGCCCTTGCCGGTCGGCGCGCCGGCGGCGGTATTCTCCGCCGGCCGGGCGATGATCGACGACGCGGCCATGGCCCCGGTTCCCCATCCGGTCGGTTCGGCCGCCAACGCCAGGGTGCGCGACTATCTGATCGGCCGGATGACGGCGCTTGGCCTCTCGCCGCGAGTCCAGCGCGCCCGAAGCTGGCGCGCTAGGCGGTTCGGCGGCGAAACCTACGTCAGCGGGGCGCAGGTGGAAAACATCGTCGGCGTGCTGCCCGGCCGCGACCGAACCCTCCCCGCCGTGACCTTGATGGCCCACTACGACAGCGTGCCGGGCTCGCCGGGCGCGGCCGACGACATCGCCAGCGTCTCGGCCATCCTGGAAATCGTCCGCGCCATCGAGGCGGCCGGCGCACCGCTTCGCGACGTGATGGTGGTGATCATCGACGGCGAAGAGCCCGGCCTTCTGGGCGCCAACGCCTTCTTCGCGGCCAATCCCCTGGCCGCCCACGTCGGCTTCATCCTGAACCTGGAGACGCGCGGCGGCGGCGGGCGGGCCCAGATGTTCGAGACCGGGGCGATGAACGGCGGGGCGATCGACCTTTTCGCCCGCACCGCCGCCCGTCCAGCCAGCAGTTCCCTATCGGTCTTCGTCTACCAGCTGCTCCCCAACGACACCGACTTCTCCATCGCCAAGGGGTGGGGCTACGCCGGCTTCAACTATGCCTTCATCGGCCGGCAGTTCGACTATCATTCGCCCAGCTCCACGGTCGCGGCCCTCGATCGGGGATCGGTGCAGCATATGGGCGACGAGGTGCTGGGGACGGCCAAGGCCCTGGCCTTTTCGCCGGCCCTGCCGGCCAAGGCGCCCGACAAGGTCTATGCCGACCTGTTCGGCGCCTTCGTCATCGCCTATCCGCCGGCAGCCGGCTGGCTGGCGCTGGCCGCCGCCGCGGCCCTGATCGCCGTCGGCGCCTGGCGGGCCCGTCGCGCCGACGCCCTGGCCTGGCGCGATCTCCCCGTGGGCGTGGCAGCGACAGCGACTCTGCTCATCGGCGCGGCGACGCTCATGTTCCTGACTCGCCATCTGACCGGCGCCGGCTTC
>JBPCMA010000176.1:0-2916 GCA_051002715.1 Caulobacteraceae bacterium | reverse complement strand
GCTCGTGGGCGAAAGATATCAGGTCACCGTTTTCCACACTCGCTCCAGACGCGTCACCCGCCACTGCCTCGTCGGCCACTGTTCAGCGGACGCGATAGCAGAAATTTAGTGCAGTGTCACCGTAACCGATCGTTGATCAGCCCATTTGATCGCGTAACCACAATACTCAGAAATACAGCCACAGCAATTGTGGCAATAATCCATTTCATGAGGATCATTTTGCTTGCCTCATTTACTGCTACATCCAGCAGGCGGTGGCAGGGGGTAGCCCCAAGAGCCAGAGCCGCCTATCTCTCTAAAAACGATGTGCAGGCAACAGGTTAACCCGCAGGGGGAGCCACGCCATTTATCTTGCTGTCGGCTCATTTGCTGTCCGAATGATCTCCGTCACTTTCACCTTCTTCGCTTCAACATCCTCACGGACGGATTCAGTGACGGGAAAACCAAGGTCAACCACTGTCATGCCTCCGTCCCAAGTGAGTTCACCGTTCTCGTATTCATCGGAAAAGTAGAGTGCTGTAGCGACGTAGGTCATCGCAAGAAAAACAGCTTGTATGCCATCCACGCCCATGGCGATTTTCGCTTTTGCGCTGCCAAGACCAGTAATTTGATACGTGCACTCCCAGTCGCCGCTCGCCCCGGCTTGTCGTATCGGAGGACTGATCGTGACCTCTACTGACCGACCGCATTTATGATTCAGCTTTCGAACAAAGTCAGTCACCTTAGCAGCTCCGGTCTTGGGGACCGGCTGTTTGCCGATGCGTTGAAATCGCCCGGTTCCAACGTTTTCTGCGCCAACAAGAAATCCATGTCCTTCTCTTTGGCGAAGGACCGAACCGCGGAGATGACGGATTCCGACCTATCTTTCGAGAAGGCGAGATCGACATGAAAAAACGGCGGCTTATTCACGATCACGTTGCGCTCCGATCTGTCGCACCCTGACAAGATTAGGGCGAAGCAAACGGCAAGCAGAATCACTTTTTTTTAACCGCCACATTCCCCCAGCAGCTCGTCAGTTATATCTTGTACGGTGACCGTGTCGGCGACCCTCGCGGCGACGATCGCGCCGGGCCCCTTCGTCGGCGCCGGCCCTTCCTCCTCCAACACCTTCCCGACCAATCACGTCACCGTCACCGGCGGCAGCGGTTCGTTCACCTACCTGTGGACGGAGACCGACAACGGGGGCGCCGGCTGGTCGTCCGGCGGCACGGCCGCCACCTATGCCCCAAAGGTAAGCGGCGTCGGCGACGGCAGCTCGGCCAGCTACACCTGCACCGTGACCGACACCCGATACGGCCTTAGCGCCCCGTCCAACCGGGCGTCCTATTTCTGGCGAAATATCTCGGGCTAGGGCCGGCGGGCGGTATGGGGCGCGGGCGTCGGGGAGGGGAGTATCGGGTCGGATAGCCGCTCCAGCGCCCATGCCGCCGCCTCGCGCACCACCTCGCTGGCGTCGTCGAGGCGGGTGCGCGCCACTGCGGCGAGAGCCGGATCGCCGGAATTGCCGATGGCGTAGAGGACGTTGCGCACCAGGCGGTCGCGGCCGATGCGCTTGACCGGGCTGGCGGAGAACAGGGCGCGGAAGGCGGCGTCGTCCAGGGCGGCCAGGTCGGCCAGGGATGGGGCGCGAAGGGCGGCTCGGGTGTGCAGGCGCGTTTCATGAGCGACGCTGGCGAACTTGTTCCACGGGCAGACCGCCAGACAGTCGTCACAGCCGAACACGCGGTTGCCCATGGCGGCGCGGTATTGGAGCGGCATCGGGCCGGCATGTTCGATGGTGAGGTAGGAAAGGCAGGCCCGCGCGTCGAGTTGGTAGGGAGCGACGAAGGCGCCGGTGGGGCAGATGTCCAGGCAGGCGCGGCAGGAGCCGCAGTGGTCGCTCTCGGGAGGGTCGGGGGCGAGATCGAGGCTGGTCAGGATGGCGCCCAGGAACAGCCACGAGCCGAACCGTTGGGAAACCAGATTGGTGTGCTTGCCCTGCCAGCCCAGGCCGGCCCGCTCCGCGAGCGGTTTTTCCATCAAGGGCGCGGTGTCGACGAAAACCTTAACCTCGCCGCCCAGGCGCCGCGCCACTTGGGCCGCCAGGGTCTTGAGCCGGCCCTTGATCACCCCGTGATAGTCGCGGCCCTGGGCGTAGACCGAGATCGCCGCCCGCCCCGGCCGGCGGGTGGCTTCCAGGGGATCCTCGCTCGGCCCATAGCTCATGCCAAGGACGATGGCCGAACGGGCGTCCTTCCAAAGAGAGGTGGGATGGCTTCGGCGCGCCGCCGTCGTCTCCATCCAGGCCATGGTCCCGTGACGGCCCGCCGCGATGAATTCCTCCAGCCTTCCCGTCGCCGGCCAGGGGTCGCGCGCCGAGGCGAAGCCGCAGGCCTCGAAGCCGAGCGCCCGGGCGGCGGCGCGGATCGCCTCCTTGGGGTCCTCAGAAGTCCAGGTCGTCATAGTGGCTCGCCGGGGCGAGGCCGGGCCAGCGGTCGCTGAGGATGGCGCGGAAGGCGGGCCGCGACTTGACCTTCATGTACCAGGTCTTCACGGCGGGAAAGTCGCGCCAGGGAACGTCGCCGAAATAGTCGAGGACGGAGATGTGCGCCGCTCCCGCGAAGTCGGCCAGGCTCAGGCGCGCCCCGGCCAGCCAGTCGCGGGCCTGGAAAAGCTTTTCCAGATAGACCAAGTGGACGCGCAAGGCCTCGCGGCCCTGGCGCATGTTGTAGAGGTCCGGCGCGCCCAGCTTCAAGAGGCGCTTCTCCAGCTTTTCGTGCAGCAGGTAGGCGTTGACCTCGTTGTCGAACTTGCGGTCGAACCATTGCATCAGCCGCCGCGTCTCGGCGCGCAGGGCCGGCGTGGCGCCCAGCAGGTCGGGCTCGAGCGCCACCTCTTCCAGATACTCCAGGATGGCCCGCGCCTCGCAAATGGCCA
>JBPCMA010000175.1:0-7860 GCA_051002715.1 Caulobacteraceae bacterium | reverse complement strand
GGATCGTGGAGCGCCGCCGACATCGTCGAGTTCCTGAAGACCGGGCGCAACGCCCGCTCCAGCGCCTCGGGGTCGATGAGCCTGGTCGTCCAGGTTTCCACCTCCAGAATGACCGACGCCGACCTCGCGGCGATCGCCGTTTATCTGAAGAGCCTGCCGGCCGCCAAGGCGGCCACGACCGCCGCCCCCCGGGCCGCCGTGATGACCGCCGGGCGGGCCATCTACGTCGATGAATGTTCGGCCTGCCACAAGATGAACGGGGCGGGGGAGCCCAGGTTCTTCCCGCCCCTGGCCGGCAACGCCAATGTCCAGTCGACCAATCCCACCACCCTCGACCGGTTCATCCTGACCGGAACCCAGGCCGCCGCCACCGACGCGCGGCCTACGGCGCTCTCCATGCCGGCCTTCGCCTGGAAGCTCACCAACGCCCAGATCGCCGCCGTGGCCACCTATGTCCGGAGCAGCTGGGGCAACGCCGCGCCGCCGGTCTCCTCCGATCAGGTGGGCGACCTGCGCGGCAAGGTGGCGGCCCACCCGGTGCGAAAGCCCTCCGGCCGGGTGTGACGGGCGCCGCTCCCGATTCCCGCCCGCTCGAGGCCTACGCCCTGATCGGCGACCTCAAGACCGCCGCCCTGGTCGGCGCCGACGGGTCGATCGACTGGCTGTGCTGGCCGAGGTTCGACGCGCCGGCCTGTTTCGCCGCCTTGTTGGGAGACGCCGGCAACGGGCGCTGGCGAATCGCCCCGGCGGCGGCGGACGTGGCCACGACGCGATCCTATCTCGGCGACAGCCTGATCCTCGAAACGCGCTTCGAAACCGCCGAGGGGACCGCGAGGCTGGTGGATTTCATGCCGCCGCGCGCGGAGGCTTCCCACGTCGTTCGCATGATTTTCGGCGAAGCGGGGGCCGTCGCCCTGCGCCTGGAGCTGATCGTGCGGTTCGGCTACGGCGCCGTCCTGCCCTGGGTCAGCCGCCTGGAAGACGGCGCTCTGCGCGCCGTGGCCGGGCCGGACATGACCGTGCTGCGCGCCCCGGTCGAGCTTACCGGCGAGGGCATGAAGACGGTGGCTGATTTCACCGTCGCGGCGGGCCAGAGCCTTGCCTTCGTGCTGTCGTATGGGCCTTCCTGGCTCGCCCCGCCGGGCGCGATCGACGCGGCCCAGGCGCTGGCCGAGACCCGGGCCTTCTGGGCCGACTGGGTGGCGGGCGGGCTCCATCCACCTCTCGCGCGCCGCTCCCTGGTCACCCTCAAGGCCCTGACCTACGCCCCGACCGGCGGCCTGGTGGCGGCGCCGACCACCTCCCTGCCCGAAAAGCTGGGCGGGGCGCGCAACTGGGACTACCGCTACTGTTGGGTGCGCGACGCCAGCCTCGCCCTGCGCGCCCTGATGAAGGCCGGCTATTTCGAGGAGGCTAAGGCGTGGCGCGACTGGCTGCACCGGGCGGTGGCCGGCGACCCGGCCGACATGCGGATCATGTATGGCGTGGCGGGAGAGCGGCGGCTGGCCGAATGGGAAGCGGGCTGGCTGGCCGGCTACGCCGCCTCGCGCCCGGTGCGCATCGGCAACGCCGCCCATGAGCAGTTCCAACTCGACGTCTATGGCGAGGTCATGGACGCCTTCCACCACGCGCGAAAAGGCGGCCTGCCCGAAGACCCGGACGCCTGGTCCGTCCAACGCGGGCTGGTGGGTCATGTCGCCAAGGTGTGGGACCGGCCCGACGACGGCATCTGGGAGGGCCGCGGCCCGCGCCGAAATTACACCTTCTCCAAGATCATGGCCTGGGTGGCCGTCGACCGGGCGGTGCGGGCGGTGGAGGAATTCGGTCTGGACGGGCCGGGCGATTGGCGCGCCCTGCGCTCGGCCATCCGTGACGATGTGTGCGCCAAGGGCTTCGATGAGAAAAGAAACACCTTCGCCCGCTGCTACGACGGCAAGGGCCTGGACGCCAGTCTGCTCCTCATCGCCGAACTGGGCTTCGTCGCCGCCGACGACCCGCGCTTCGCCGGGACGGTGGCGGCGGTGGAGCGGGAATTGCTGACCCCGACCGGCCTGGTCATGCGCTATGACACCGCCCGCGCCGACGACGGCCTGCCGTCCGGCGAAGGGGCGTTCCTGGCCTGCGGTTTCTGGCTGGTGAACGCCTATTTGGCGCTCGGCCGCCGGGGGAAGGCCGAACGGCTGTTTCACCGCCTGCGGGCTGTTGCCAACGATGTCGGGCTGCTGGCTGAGGAATATGACGCGACTGCCGGCCGCTTGGTCGGCAACTTTCCCCAGGCCTTCTCCCACGTCGGCCTGATCAACGCCGCGTTCGCCATGGGCGACGGATCGTTCTAGTCGCGCGAGGCGATGGTCAGGCCGAGGATCAGGCCCACCGCCACGCCGGCCACGGCCGCCACGGCGAGGGCGGCGTAAGGCTGCTCTCCGATCATGGCGTCGACATTGCCCGCCACGTCCTGGGCGCGGCCGGCGGCCCGGCCGTAAAGATCCTGGGCGGCGCCCTTGGCCTGTTCGGCGGTGTTCCTGATCGTCTCGCGCACGTCGTCCACGCGGCCGTTGAAGGCGCCGCGCGCCTTGTCCGCCGCGCCTTGCGCCTTGGCGGTCGTCCGATCGGCATCCATGGCCCTAGTCTCCCGAAGAGTTGGTGTGAGGGTTGGCTCCGTCCTCAAACGCCCCGGCCCCTGGCCCGTTCCGATGGCGCCCCGCATACTTCATGCCGCCGAGCGCGCCGCTTCAGAGATATCGATGTCACTCCGAAGCCGGGGCGGGGGGCCGCGCCAGCCTTTCCACCAGCCGGTCGTCCTCCCACAGCTCCGCCCCATGATAGTGGGGCGAGGACGCCAGCCGTTTGGCCGCCAGTTGGTGGGCCCGCTGGTCGCCCTCGGCGGTGATCGAATCAAGGGTGGGCACCGTATAGCGATCGTCATGAATATAGAGGACGTAGGTCTTCACGCCGGCTCCCGTCCACCTGGGCGAGCGAAAATCCACCCTTCGGGCCGGAGTAAGGAAAACGCGCCGCCCCGCCCGCGTTACTATTAAGCTTCAGCACGCCGCTGTGTCGCCTGGGCGACAGACGGATGGGATAATTTTCCCCCCTGCATCGGGGAGGAAACGACCGTCCGCGCCGCGCCGTCGCACCGTGCGCAACGGATCAGGGTCTTGGGGGTGGCCGCTCTTGTTCCTTACGTGGTCCCGACCGATGATCAACGACAGCCGATGAGGGGATGGCGTGAAAAATCGAAACCTGGTGTTGCGCGCCCTGAGCGACGCCGACCGGCTGGCGTTGGAAGCCGAAATGCGGGAGATCCCGCTGGCCTCCGGCGATGTCCTTTATGAGCCGGACTACCCCGTCGAATGGGTCTATTTTCCGCAGACCGCCGTGCTCTCCGTCGTCACGGTGATGGCCGACGGGCGCACCATCGAGAGCGATACGGTGGGCTGCGAGAGCGTCGTGGGCGTCCTGGCCGCCCTCGGCTCATCGGTGTCCATCAACCGGACCCTCACTCAGATTCTCGGTTCGGCGACGCGCCTTTCGGCATCCAGGCTGCGGCGCCAGGCGGCCGTCAGCGCCGAGCTTCGCAAGCTGCTGGTCCGCCATTCGCAGGCCAATCTCGCCCAGGCCCATCAGTCGGTGGCCTGCAATGCGTTGCATACGGTCAATCAACGGCTGTGCCGCTGGTTGTTGATGTCGCGGGATCGCACGATCAGCGCCGTCGTCCAGCTGACCCAGCAGGAGCTCGCCACCATGGTCGGCGTCCAGCGCACCACGATCACCAAGGCCTTGGGCGACTTGACGGCGGCCGGCCTCATCCGCCTTGGGCGGGGACGCATCGAGATCCTGGACCGCCCGCGCATGGAAGCGCAGGTCTGCGAGTGCTACGGCGCGGTGCGCGCCAACCTGGAGCGCCTGATCGGCAAGGCCCCTTCCGCCGGTTGACAGAGAGGCGTCGCGGCGGGCCTTGTCCCGGCCATGCCTCGGCGACCCTCCAAGCCCGTTTTGGCCAACGACACCCTCGATCTGATCGGCGAACTCGACCGCAAGGTCCATTGGCTGTCGGCGTGGACCATCCATAACGCCAACCACCTGCGGGAGGCCCGCGACGGGCTGAAGGTTGGCGGCCACCAAGCCTCCTGCGCCTCCATGGCCACGATCATGTCGGCCCTCTATTTCTCGGTGTTGGGGCCGGACGACAAGGTGGCGGTCAAGCCGCACGCCAGCCCGGTGTTCCACGCCATCCAGTATCTCTACGGCCGCCAGAGCCTGGACCAGCTCCAGCGTTTCCGCGGTTTCGGCGGCGCCCAGTCCTATCCCTCGCGGACCAAGGACGCCGACGAGGTGGATTTCTCCACCGGTTCGGTGGGCCTTGGGGTGGCGATGACCGCCTTCGCCTCCCTCGCCCAGGACTATCTGCTCGGACACGGCCTGATCGCGCCGGAGAGGACGGGGCGGATGATCGCCCTCCTGGGTGACGCCGAGTTGGACGAGGGCAACATCTACGAATGCGCCCTGGAAGGCGCCAAGCACGGCCTGCGCAACTGCTGGTGGATCGTCGACTACAACCGCCAGAGCTTGGACGCCGCCACCGCCGAGGGGATGACGGCGCGCTACGCCGCCATCTTCGGCGCGCTCGGCTGGGACGTGATCGTCCTCAAATACGGGCGCGCCCTGGCGGCCGCCTTCGCCCAGCCCGGCGGCGGCGCCTTGCGCGCCTGGGTCGAGGCGGCGGACAACGACCTCTACGCCGCCTTGACCTACCAGGGCGGCGCGGCGTGGAGGGCGCGCCTCCTCGCCGACCTGCCGGCCGGCTCGCCGACGCTGGGCCTCGTGGGCTCTTACGACGACGCAGCCCTGGCCGCCCTGATGACCAACCTCGCCGGCCACGATCTGGGCCTGCTCATGGACGCCTTTCACGCCGTCGCCGACGAGCGGCCGAAATTCTTCATCGTCTATACAATCAAGGGCTTCGGCCTGCCTTTTCAGGGACACAAGGACAACCATTCGGGCTTGATGACCACCGCCCAAATGGAGGCTTTTCGCACACGAATGGGCGTGCCGGCCGGCGAGGAGTGGGCGCCCTGGGCCGGCCTGCCGCGCCCGGCCGAGGAATACCAGACGTTCCTGGCCGCCACGCCCTTCGCCGCCAAACGGGCCGCCCCGCCGGCGCCGCGCGTCGCCGTTCCGGGCGCCGACGCCTTTCCCCGCCCCACCGGGCGCCAATCGACCCAGGTGGCGTTCGGCAAGGTGCTCAACGACCTGGCAAGAGCCGGCGGCCCGCTTGCCAACGCCGTCGTCACCACCTCGCCGGACGTGACGGTCTCCACCAACCTGGGCGGCTTCGTCAATCAGCGGGGCCTGTTCGCGCGGCGCGAGCGGGGCGATACGTTCCGCGACGCCCGCATCGCCTCGGCCCAGAAGTGGGGGAGGGGACCCACCGGCCAGCACATCGAGCTGGGCATCGCCGAGAACAACCTCTTCCTGCTTCTGGGCGCGCTGGGCCTCACCGGCCCGCTGTTCGGCGCGCGGCTCATCCCCATCGGCACCCTCTACGACCCCTTCATCAACCGCGGCCTCGATGCGCTCAACTACGCCTGCTACCAGGACGCCCGCTTCCTGCTGGTCGCCACCCCGGCCGGCCTCGCCCTCGCCCCGGAAGGCGGCGCCCACCAGTCGATCCATACCCCGCTCATCGGCATGGCCCAGGCGGGGCTCGCCTATTTCGAGCCGGCCTTCGTCGACGAGCTTTGCGAAATCTTGCGCTGGTCGTTCGATCATCTGCAGGCGGACGAGGGCGGGTCGGTCTATCTGCGTCTTTCCACCCGCCCGCTGGATCAGCCGGCCCGCGAAACGACCGACCGGTGGGTCGCCGATCTGCTGGCCGGGGCCTATTGGCAGACGCCGCCCGAGCCGGGCGCGGACCTCGCCGTCGCCTACACCGGCGCCGTCGCCGCCGAAGTCATGGAGGCCTTCGCCGACATCCGCGAGGACTTCTCCGGCGCCGGCCTCCTCGCCGTCCCCAGCCCCGACCGCCTGCATCGCGGCTGGTCGCGCGCCCTGGAGGCCGGCGCGGTCTCCCATGCCGAGACGTTGCTCTCCGCCTTGAGCGACCGCGCCCGCCTGATCACCGTCATCGACGGCCCGCCGGCCACCCTCGCGTGGCTGGGCGGCGTGCGCGGCCACCGCGTCGCGGCGCTCGGCGTCGACCGCTTCGGGCAGTGCGGCGATATCGCCGATCTCTACTGCGCCTATCGCCTGGACGCCCAGGCCATCCTTGACGCGGCGGCGGGAGTGCTCGTCGCGGGTTAAGGGCGGTCCAGGGGTGTGGCGATCACACAAGTTCAAAAGATATCAAGTAGATGTCCTGAAGACCTCGACCGAAGGGGAGGGCGGAATTTGGCGGTTTTGGGCGGGAAATGGCGGGAAATGGCGGGAAACGCGGGCAAAAAGGCCGCCGATCAGTATTCCATGAAGGCGATGCGCTCGTCCTTCCTTTCCCGGGTCAGGATCTCGGCGAGGCGGTAGGCCTCCAGCAGAGTCTCGCGGCCTTCCTTGATGGCGGCCGGGCTTTCCAGGGCCTCGCTGGCGGCGGTGAGGCGCAACAGGGTGGCGATGACGGCGCGCAGCTTGGCGCCGCCGATGTCCGACTGCTCGGCGCGCAATTCGCCGAGGCGCGCCCTGACCTCGGGTCGGCGGCCTAGCCGCGCGGCGTGCTCGTTGCCGGGCGAAAAGCCCGCTTCCTCATAGGCGTCCTCCGGTGAAAACCCCTTGGCGCGCGCCTGACAGAAGGCCTCATGGCGGGGGTTGTCGAGGATGGGCATGAAGGGCGGCGGGAGCGGCTGGTGGTGAGAAGATTGCATTATGCAATATTTAGAGAATGAAGTCAAGGCATTTCGGGTGAGGTGAGGGCGCCACGCTGGCTTCCAACGGCAAGTCGCCACGCGGCTGGGCAGGACGCCGGCGCGGGCGCCATCGGGCAAAACATGTATTTCATCGCCCTCCAGCCGCCGCCCGGCGAGGCCTCAGTCAGGCTGGCCTCTTGAACGACCGGCGGCGATCCTTCCCGACGAGGGGTTCAGGCACGGAGGGGCATTTCCTGGCCGTCAAGTGGTCGTGGGAACCCGCCAAGCGCCCGTGAGTTAGTCGGTGGACGCCCGTCGCCGCGGCGGCGTGGGCGCCGTGGGACGGCCATGACATTTGAGCCAGCGGTTTCCGCTTACCGTTTCGCATCCTATTGCGGCGCGCCGCCGAGCGTCGCCACGCTGTGGGGCCGCTGGAACCTCGACCCAATCCTCATTGTGGCGCTGCTCGGCCTCCTGGCCGCCTATGCGGTCGGCGCCGAGCGGGGGAGGGTGACGCCCCGAGCGATCCCGCCCTGGCGGCGCGCGGCGTTTTACGCCGGATGGGGGCTCGGGGCGGGCGCCCTCATCTCGCCGCTGTGCGCCCTCTCGGTATCGTTGTTCTCGGCCCGGGTCGGCCAGCACATGCTGCTGACCTGCGTCGTCGCGCCGGCGATCGCTCTCGGCCTTCCGCCCCTGGCCGGATGGGCGCGGCGAGCCGAGCTGCCGGCCGCCGCCGCCTTCGCCGCAGCCCTGTGGTTCTGGCACGCGCCCGGCCCCTACGCGGCGACATTCGACGGGGCCACCCCCTATTGGACGATGCACCTGACCCTGTTCGGCGCGGCCCTCATGTTCTGGAAGGCGACCCTCGACGCCCCCCCGGCGCGCGCCGGCGCGGCCCTGGCCGCCTCCCTGGCCACCGGCCTGCAGATGGCGTTCCTGGGGGCCATCATCACCTTCGCCGCCCGGCCGCTGTATGCCCCCCACGCCCTGACCACCTGGGCCTGGGGCCTGACCCCGCTCGCCG
>JBPCMA010000174.1:0-15531 GCA_051002715.1 Caulobacteraceae bacterium | reverse complement strand
CGCGATGGCCGGATGGGCGGTGAGGGTCTGTTCGACCAAGGTGGTGCCGGACCTGGGAAAACCGATGATGAAGAGGGGCTGCGGCGAGGCCTCCCGCACCGTCGCCCGAGGGGTGATCTTCAGGCGGCTGGCGGTGAAGAACGCGGTCAGGCGCGCCGCCAGCCCGGCGGCGTACTCGGCCATGTAGCGGGTCCCGCTGACCTCGCGCACCAGGCGCTTGCCCTCGACGAAGGCGGCGAAGGCGTCGTCGTAGCGGCCCATCTGGTCGAGCAGTCTGCCCTTTTCCAGCAGCTCGCTGGGCCCCAGCACCCCGTCGGTGCGCTGGGCGGCGACGGCGTCCAGCTCGCTCAGGGCCTTCTCATAGGCCCGCTTGCGCACGTGCAGCACGGCGCGCGACAGCATCACGCTGGGATTGTCGGGGGCCAGGGCCTGGGCCTTGTCCAGCAGGTCGGCGGCGGCGGCGAAGTCGCGGTCGGCTTCTTCCAGCCGCGCCCAGCCGAGCACCGTCTGCAGGATGGCGCCGTCCAGGGCCATGGATTCCTCGTAGAGGGCACGCGCCTCGGCCATCTTGCCCTGGTTCTTCAGGTTCCAGGCGAGGTTGGCCAGCAGCACCGCGCCGCGCTGGTCGGCCAGCTCCAAGGCCCGCCGATAGTGGTATTCGCCGATCTGCGGCCGATTGATCTCGGTCATGATCATGCCCATCAGGTGATGGGCCTGGGCGTTCTGCGGCGCGATGCGCACCGCGTTGCGGGCGTGGACCTCGGCCTCGGCCAGGGCTCCCTTGCCTAGCAGCAGCAGGGTCAGTTCGTTGGTGGCCGAAAAATCGTTGGGATAGAGGGCCACCAGCCGGCGGATCAGGGCCTCGGCCGCCCCCGGAACGCTCCCGCGCCGAATCTGATAGAGCAGCTTGAGCGCCTGCGCCTGGCCGGGGGCCAACTCCAGCACGTCGAGGCACAGGGCGGTCGCCTCGTCGACCTTGCCTTCACCGTGCGCCGCCACCGCGCGTTCGGCCAGGGGGGCCACATGGCGGGCGGCGGCCGGCGGGGCCTTGAGGGAGATGTCCTGGCCGCAGCAGCGCAGCACCCGCAGGCCGCTGCCGCAGGCGCATAGCCGCGGATCGACCGGCGCCTGGCCGCCGTTCTCGCTCGCCGCTGGTTCGTCCATCGTCTTACAGCGCCCCACCCCTAATCGCTTCGCGATCCGTCCTCCCCTTAAAGGGGAGGGAAGGGTTAGGCCAGCCGCATTGTGGGACGCTTAAAACCACCGAAATCATGCTGCAATGCAGTACACTCTTGCCATTCGGACTCGTTCCGGGGTAGGAAAGCCTCGTTCAGCCATCGTGTGCCGGCCGAACTCCAATGCTGCATCGCCCACAAACACCTTAAGGGCGGTTCGCGGCGCGGAGCAAAGAGGGCGCGTCCTGCCCTCGTCGCATAGGACACCCTTTCCTTGTTGTTTTCGTTTCCAACGCGCGCCTTGGCGCGCGCGGCGATCTGCGCGGCCGCGGCCGGGGCCGGTCTCTTCACGGCCGCCGCCGGCGGCGCCTGGGTCGTCACCGGCCAGGCCCACGCCCAGGCCGCTCCCATTCTCATCCGCGGGCCGTCCCTGGTCCCCGTCGCCCAGATCTCCGCGCCGCCGGCGCCGCCGGTTCTCGCCGCACCCGCCGCCCCGTCCCCGCGGTCTCTCGATTGCCTCGCCGCGGCCGTCTATTACGAGGCGCGCGGCGAGACGTGGGCCGGCCAGGCGGCCGTCGCCCAGGTGGTGCTCAACCGCGCCCGCGCCCCGAGTTTCCCCAAGAACGTCTGCGCCGTGGTCTATCAGGGCGTCGGCGGCCGCGCCTGCCAGTTCAGTTTCGCCTGCGATGGCGCGACGCGCCGGCCGCGCGAGCCGGCCGCCTGGAGCCGAGCCAGGGATATCGCCGAGCGCGCCCTGCGCGGCTATGTGATGGCGGCGGTGGGAAAGGCGACCTGTTTCCACGCCGCGCGCCTGGGCGGCGACGGGGGCCGGGTCATACGGTTGGGCGGGCATGTCTTCTTCGGCGGCGGGGGCCGCGGCTGGCCGGCGGACGCCTATCGGACAGTGTCGGTGGAGCGCGCCGATCCGGCCCGCCAGGCGCGGGCGTCCATGACCTTCGCCCTCGCTTTGCCGACCCCGGTTCCGGTAACGACACGGGCCGCCCCGCCGCCCGCCCTGATCGCCGCCGCTCCCGCGCCGCACGCCGCCAGCAGTACCGCCGCCGCCGCCTCCTGACGGGGTCGCGGCGCGCTCAACCCGCGTCCAGGCCGATGTCGAGCCCCGGGGCGGAATGGGTGAGGGCGCCGACGCTGATCAGGTCGACGCCGGTGGCGGCGATCGCGCGGACCGTCTTCAGGCTGACGCCGCCGGAGGCTTCGAGGGTCACGCGGCCGTCCGCCAAGGCCACCGCCGCCTCCAGGTCGGCGAGGCTGAAATTATCGAGCATGATGGCGTCTGGGCGGTGTTCTAGCGCCTCTTTCAACTGCTCCAGGCTGTCCACCTCGACCTCGATCTTGACCAGATGGCCGGCCCCGGCCCGCGCCCGGCGCAACGCCTCGCCAACCCCGCCGCGGGCCGCCACATGGTTGTCCTTGATCAGCACGGCGTCGTCCAGGCCGAAGCGGTGATTGGCCCCGCCGCCGCAGCGCACGGCGTATTTTTCCAGAGCCCGCAGGCCCGGCGTGGTCTTGCGGGTGTCGACGATCCTCGCCCGCGTGCCCCGGACGGCGGCCACATAGGCGGCGGTGAGGGTGGCGATTCCGCTTAAGCGGCCCAGCAGGTTGAGGGCCACCCTCTCGGCGGCCAGCAAGGCCCGGGCGTCGGCCTCGACCCGGGCCAGGGTTGCCCCGGCCGTCACTGCTTCGCCATCCGCCACCTTCAGATCGAACCACGCCGCGCCGTCCAGGGTCAGGACGGCCAAGCGGGCGCAAGCGAGACCGGCGATCGTCCCGCCTTCCCGCGCCGCGAAGGCCGCCTCAAGGCGCGTCCCGGCCTCGATGCAGGCGAGCGAGGTGATGTCGCCGGCCCGCCCCAGATCCTCGGCCAGGGCAGCGCGGATCACGGGCTCGATCAGGAGGTCGGGGAGGGGAGGGATGTCGATCAACCGACGCCCCCTCCGTCACGCGAGGCGAGGGGCCATCGCGCGCCACATCCCCCACGAAAAAACGAGGAGGAGGAGTGGATGAGGCTAGCTTTTCTTCTCTCCTCCCTCGCGAAGCGGGGGAGGTGGCGCGGCGCATTTTCTTGCGTCGTGACGGAGGGGGCGTCGGCCAAGGCGTCTAGGCCGCTCGCCGTTCGTCGGCGGCGTCGAGCGTCGTTCGCGTGTGAACCGCCATCGTGGCTGTATCTGGATAGTCGGCGCGGAAGTGGGCGCCGCGACTTTCGCGCCGCTCCAGCGCCCCGCGCGCGATCAGCCGCGCCGCGACCAGCGGGAGCGCCGGGCCGTGAGCCGCTTGCATCGCCTCGATCCAGGCGGCCAGCCCGGCCAGGCCGGCGCCGTCGCGCACCACGCCCGCGTCCCAGCTCATCCGCCCGCGCAGGGCGGTTATGGCGGCGGCGGGCAACTCGGGAGAGGCCCGGGCGGCGAGGGACGCCGTGCCGGGGTCCAGCGCCGCGCGCGCCGCCTCGCCGGCCCGCCGCCCGAAGACGGCCGCTTCCAGCAGGGAATTGGAGGCGAGGCGATTGGCCCCGTGGACCCCGATCGCGGCGCATTCGCCAGCCGCGAAAAGTCCGGCCAGGGAGGTTCGGCCGTGGCTGTCCGCGCCGATGCCGCCCATGTGGTAGTGGGCGGCCGCCGTCACCGGGATGGGCTGGCGGCGGGGGTCGAGGCCGGCCGCCAGGCAGGCGGCGAACACGGTCGGGAAGGCGGTCGGGAAGGCCTCGCCCACCGCCGCCCGGGCGTCCAGGAAGGCGCCGCGCCCGGCCCGCCGCTCCGCCTCGATGGCGCGGGCCACAATGTCGCGCGGAGCCAGGTCGCCAGCGCCGTGGTAGCGGCCCATGAACCCTTCGCCGTCCGCGTTGACCAGCCGCGCCCCCTCGCCGCGCAGGGCCTCGGTGGCCAGGGGAGCGGGATCGGCCCCGAAATCCATGGCGGTGGGGTGGAACTGCACGAACTCCGCATCGACGATCGCCGCCCCGGCTAGGGCGGCCAGGGCCAACCCTTCGCCCACGGCGGCTGGCGGATTGGTGGTCGCCGCGAACAAGCCGCCCGCCCCGCCGGTGGCCAGCAGGGTGGCTGGCGCGACGATTTCGATAAGCGTCCCACCGGCTTGCGACAGTACGCCCCGCACCCGTCCCTGGCTGTCGGTCAGCAGGCTTCGCGCCCGCCAGCCCTCGCGGACGTCGATGTGGCCAGAGGCGCGCGCCGCCGCGACGACCGCCGCCATGATCGCCGACCCGGCCCCGTCGCCGCCCACCCGGGCGATGCGGGCCCGCGAGTGGGCCGCTTCCAGGCTCTGGACGAAGCCCCCGTCCGGCCGCCGGTCGAATGGCGCGCCCAGGGCCGCCAGGGCGCGCACCGCCGCTGGTCCCTCGCCGGTGAGGATAGCCACCGCTTCGGCGTCGCACAGGCCCGCGCCCGCCGCCATGGTGTCGGCGCCATGCAGGGCCGGGTCGTCGTCCCCGCCAAGGGCCGCGGCCATGCCGCCCTGCGCCCAGGCCGAGGAACAGCTCAGGCCCAGCGGCGCGGCGGCCAGGAGCATGACCTGGCGCGACCCCGCCGCCAGGGCGGCGCTCAGCCCCGCCAGCCCGCCGCCGACGATCAGGACGCCGTCGAAGCCGAGGCGCTCGGTCATTCAGATCAATTCCACATCGACGTGGTGGCGCGCCTTGACCAGGTCGTAGTGGGCCGGAACGCTCGGCGGAGGCAGGTCGATCATCGCCTGCACCGAGGCCCGGGCGCGCGCCGCGACGGCCGGATCGACGGTCACCTCGAAGCGGCCCCAGGCCAGGGCGTCGCGGATGTTTTCCAGAGTGATCCGCTTCATGTGCGGGCAGAGGTTGCACGGGCGCACGAACTGCGTCTCCGGGGCCTCGGCGGCGACGTTGTCGGCCATGGAGCATTCGGTGATCAGCACCACCTGGCGCGGCTTGCGGGTTTTGACATAATCGCTCATGGCCGCCGTCGAGCCGGCGAAATCGGCCGCCGCCAGCACCTCGGGCGGGCATTCGGGATGGGCCAGGACCTGGGCGTCCGGCCATGCCTCGCGCATTTCGGCGATATCCTCGGCGGTGAACCGTTCGTGCACCTCGCAGCGGCCCCGCCAGGCTATAATGCCGACGGCGGTCTGGCGGGCCACGTTGCGGGCCAGGAACTCGTCGGGCAGCAGGATCGCCCGATCGACGCCGAATTGCCGCGCCGCCCACTCGACCACCTGTACCGCGTTGGCGCTGGTGCAGCAGATGTCGGCTTCCGCCTTCACCGCCGCCGCGGTGTTGACATAGGCTGCCACCGGCAGGCCCGGATAGCGCTCCTTGATCAGCCGCACGTCGGCGGCGGTGATCGAGGCGGCCAGGGAGCAGCCGGCGGCCAGGTCGGGGATCAGCACCGTCTTGTCGGGGCACAGGACCTTGGAGGTCTCGGCCATGAAATGCACGCCGGCCTGGACGATGACGGCGGCGTCGCTGCGCGCCGCCTCCCGGGCCAGGCCCAGGCTGTCGCCGACGAAATCGCCGACGCCGTGGAAGATTTCGGGAGTCATGTAGTTGTGGGCCAGGACGACCGCGTTCTTCTCGCGCTTTAGAGCGTTTATTTCCTCGATCAGCGGTGCGGCCAGCCGCCACGCCAGGGCCGGGACCGGGCCGTGCAGCTTGTCCCTGGGAGTTGGCGCCCGCCCGCGGACCTTGTCCCACGCGGGCTGATCGGCTATGTCCACGGCGGGGACAAACGCGAAAGCCGATCCGTCGTCCGCCATGGCCTTCTCCCTTATGCTCAATCTGAGCATTTCATTGGCCTCAAAAAGACGCCGGGCCACATGCCGAGGCCGACGGCGTCCCCACTTATGCTATCTCTGAGCATAAGTCTGCCGTCCATATAGACCCGCGCTCCGACGAGGAAAAGGCCCAATCGCCGAAGAACGAGACATTGTGATCGGGGCCAGGGTGACCCGGTCCGGCCGGCGGGCATGGGCGGCGCTGGCCATCGCCGCCGGTCTCGCCGCCTGCCGCGCCGCGCCGCCCCAAACGGATTTTGGGCCGTTTCCCGCTCCCGACCCTCGGGCTCTGGCGGCGCTCACCGGCGGCCTGTCGCCGGCCGGCCAGGCGCGTCTGGAGGCGCGGATGGGTCCGGTCGCCGTGGCCTTGGCGCGCCGACTCGACAGTGGCCGCCGCCCGCGCCTGGCGGGTCGCGCGCCCGGCTGGGCGGTGCTGGATGTGCGAACCCCGCCG
This sequence comes from Caulobacteraceae bacterium, assembly GCA_051002715.1. Taxonomy (GTDB): domain Bacteria; phylum Pseudomonadota; class Alphaproteobacteria; order Caulobacterales; family Caulobacteraceae; genus Acaudatibacter. The sequence continues at coordinate 9,132 of JBPCMA010000174.1, read as the reverse complement.
ACCCTGGCCCTCGGCGCGCTGGACCCCCAAGCGGCGGAGCGGATCAACGCGTGGCTGCCCGTCGCCTCTACCCCGCTCTCGCCGGTCAAGCCCTTCTATCTGCCGGCCGCCGGGCCGGAGCGGGAGCGGGCCCTCCTGTGCCTGACCCAGGCCATCTATTACGAGGCGGCCCTGGAGCCCACCGCCGGCCAGGAGGCGGTGGCCCAGACGGTGCTCAATCGGGTGCGCCATCCGGCCTTTCCCCACACCATCTGCGGCGTGGTCTATCAGGGCGCCCAGCAGCCCGGCTGCCAGTTCTCCTTCGCCTGCGACGGGGCGCGCCAGCGAACGCCCATCGCGCCGTTCTGGCAAAGGGCGGCGGCGGTGGCCCAGCAGGCGCTCAGCGGCTTCGTCATGCCCGCCGTCGGGGCCGCCACCGCCTACCACGCCGACTACGTCTTTCCGCGTTGGGGGCCGACCTTGGTCAAGATCGCCCAGATCGGGGCCCATATCTTCTACCGCTTCCCCGGCCCGGCCGGCCAGCCGGGGGCTTTTCGCCAGCCCTACGCCGGCGACGAGCTGCGCGTCTCCATGGCCGGGCCGTCGCCCGACGCGATCGCCGCCGCCCGCGGCCTGGGGATGCTGGCCCCCGCCGTCGGGGGAACAGTAGTCAAGACCTATGGCTATGCCGATCCCTCCGCGCCCGGCGGCATCGTCAGGGCGAGCGGCCACGTCGTGTTCGGCCGCCGCCTCCCCACCCGCGAGGAGGTCGCCCGCATCAACGCCCGCCTGCTGGCCATGGAAAGGCGCGAGTCGCTGCTCCCGGTCCACCCCGCGCCGGGCGTCCTTTCCGACAACCAGCCGATCGGCGAGCCGTAAAAAGTGAGCCGATCCCCGACGCCCCCTCCGTCACGGCGCGAGAAAGAGCGCCGCGCCACCGCCCCGCTTCACGAGGGAGGAGAGAAGCAAGGTTAAAACCGATTCACTCCTCCCCCGTCCTCTTACGGGGGAGGTGGCGCGCGATGCCCTCTCGCATCGCGTGACGGAGGGGGCGTCCGCCCTCCTCACCACGCCCCGATCTTGTCCGCCTCCGCGTGAGTGATGGGGTGGTGGGCCGCGACGTGGTCCTCCTCAGCGAGCAGGCGCACCGCCTACAGGGCGGCCATGCAGCCCAAGCCCGCGGCGGTGACCGCCTGGCGATAGACATCGTCGGTGACGTCGCCTGCCGCGAACACCCCCTCGACGGCGGTGGCCGTCTTGCCGGGCTCGACCTTCAGATAGCCGGCGCCGTCCATGGCGAGCTGGCCTTTGAAAAGTTCGGAGGCCGGCGCGTGGCCGATGGCCACGAACAGGCCGCCGCAGGCGACATCCCGCGTCGCGCCGGTCTTGACGTTTCTCAGCCGCACGCCGGTGACCGCCAGGGGATCGGCGGCTCCCAGCACCTCGTCGATGGCGCTGTCCCACACGACCTCGATCTTGGCGTTGGCGAACAGGCGCTCTTGCAAAATCTTCTCGGCCCGCAGCTCGTCGCGGCGATGGACCAGGGTGACCTTGGCGGCGAACTTGGTCAGGAACAGGGCCTCCTCCACCGCCGTGTTGCCGCCGCCGGCCACCACCACCTGCTTGCCGCGGTAGAAGAAGCCGTCGCAGGTGGCGCAGGCCGAGACGCCGAAGCCCTGGAACTTCTTTTCACTCTCCAGCCCCAGCCACTTGGCCTGCGCGCCCGTGGCGATGATCAGGGTCTCGGCCAGCCACGCCTGCCCCGAATCGCAGGCGATGCGGAACGGCCGCGCCTTAAGATCGGCGGCGACCACGATGTCGTCGATCAGTTCCGCCCCCACGTGCGCCGCCTGGGCCGCCATCTGCTCCATCAGCCACGGGCCCTGGACGGTGTCGGCGAAGCCCGGATAGTTCTCCACGTCGGTGGTGATGGTGAGTTGGCCGCCCGGGGTCAGGCCGCGGATCAGCACCGGCTCCAGGAGGGCCCGCGCCGCGTAGACGGCGGCGGTGTAGCCGGCCGGCCCGGCCCCCACGATCAGGCAGCGGACGGCGCGGGGCGGGGAGAACTCTAGACCCACTCGACCTTCAAGATCTCGTAGGCCTTGACGCCGCCGGGGGTGTTGACCTCGACCACATCGCCCATCTCCTTGCCGATCATGGCGCGGGCGATGGGCGAGGCGATGGAGATTTTCCCTGAGCGCACGTCGGCCTCGTGCTCGCCGACGATCTGATAGCGGGCCTTTTCGGCGGTGTCCTCGTCGGCCACGCTCACCGTGGCCCCGAACTTCACCTGCGCGCCCGAAAGCCTGGAGACATCGATGATCTGGGCCCGGGCCATGCGGTCCTCGATCTCGGCGATGCGGCCCTCGATCCAGCCCTGGCGATCCTTGGCGGCGTGATATTCGGCGTTTTCCGACAGGTCGCCGTGCTGGCGCGCTTCGCCGATCGCCGCGGTGATCGCCGGCCGCTCGCGCGTTTTCAAACGCCTGAGTTCCTCGTCGAGGGTGTGGAACCCCTCGGCGGTCATGGGGACTTTTTCCATTGGTGGATAAGCTCGGTTCGTCCTTGAGTGAAGGATCCGTATCCCGCCGCAAACGCGGGCGATCGGGGGCCGATAGGATAGAGGCGCACGGTCCAGGTTTCAAGGCCCGCGCCGCCGCGCGCATCGGCGGCGAAACGATGTTAAACGCCGATGCACTTCATTAGGACATGTCGCCTGGAGAGGCCATCGTGAGCAATCTCATCGTCCGCGGCGGCCGGCCCCTGGCGGGGCGGATCACGCCCTCGGCCAACAAGAACGCCGTCCTGCCCATCCTGTGCGCCACCCTACTCACCGACGAGACGGTGATCCTCCGCGGCGTGCCGGACATCACCGACGTCGCCCAGATCCTGGATCTATTCGCGGCTCTCGGCAGCGAGGTGGCCCTGGACCGCGCCACGGGCGTCCTGCGCCTTCGCCACCGCGCGGGGGGAAACGCGGCGCGCCTGCCCCAGGGCATGCGCTCGTCGATCATGCTGATCCCGCCCCTGATCGCCCGCTTCGGCCAGGCGCGGCTGGAAGGCGAGGTCAAAGGCTGCACCCTGGGGGTGCGCGAGATCGACCCGCATATCGAGGTGTTCCAGGCTTTTGGGGTGGAAGTCGCCGCCGAAGAGGGCGCCCTGACCCTGTCGGCGGCGTCTCCCTTTCGGCCCGCCGACCATTGGCTGGACTACGCCTCGGTGACCACCACCGAGAATTTCGTGCTGTGCGCGGTCAGGGCCGGCGGCGTCTCACACCTGATGAACGCCGCTTCCGAGCCCCACGTCCAGGAATTCTGCGCCTTTCTCCGTTTGATGGGAGCGCGGATAGACGGCTGCGGGACCAGCCGCCTAATTATCGAGGGCGTAGAGCGTCTGGGCGGGGCCGACTACGCCTTCGCCGAGGATTTCCACGAGATCGCCACCTTTCTGGCCCTGGGGGCCATCACCGGCGGCGCGGTCGCGGTCAAGAACGCCCAGCCCGAGCAGTTCCCCCTGATCGACCGCGCCTTCGCCAAATTCGGGGTGGAGATCGTCCACCAGGACGGCTGGTCGCGTTCGCGGGTGGACGGCCCGCTCAAGGTCAGGACGCCGTTCACGTCCTACATTCTCCAGAAGATCGAGGCCGCGCCCTGGCCCTATCTGCCGGTCGACCTGCTGCCGATCTTCGTCGCCCTGGGCGCCCGCGCCGAGGGCGAGATGCTCTTTTGGAACAAGGTCTACGAAGGCGCCCTCGGCTGGACCTCCGAGCTGGCCAAGTTCGGCGGCCACGCCCTGCAGTGCGACCCGCACCGGGTGGTCACCTTCGGCGGCAAGGCTCTGGCGCCGGCCACGGTGGAGAGCCCCTACATCATCCGCGTCGCCATCGCCCTTCTGATGGTCGCCGCCAGCATCGAGGGCCGCTCGACCATCCTCAATGCCGACCCCATCCGCCGCGCCCACCCGAAATTCGTCGAGAACCTCGTCGCCCTGGGCGCCGACGTGGAATGGGCGTGAGGTGAGGGGGGCCGGCGGCGGGACGCCCCCTCCGTCACGGCGCGAGCAAGAGCGCCGCGCCACCTCCCCCGCTTCACGAGGGAGGAGAAAAGGAAGGCTAGCCCTCGCCACTCCTCCCCCGTCCTCTTACGGGGGAGGTGGCGCGCGATGCCCTCTCGCATCGCGTGACGGTGGGGGCGTCCGGCGGCGGCTCGTCATCACCGTCCGCCCTCCTCCATGACCACCTCGCCGGGGCGATCATCGTCACTTCCGGGGCCGCCCACGCGGTGGTCAACGCCATCCTGAAGTCGGGTCGCGACAAGATGTCGAGCCGGGCCCTGATCGACGGGTTTTCCGCCCTGATCATCCTGCCGGCCGCGTTCTTCCTGCCCCTGCCCACCGGCGCCTGGGGCTGGATGGCGGCGTCCGCCCCGATCCACCTCGTCTATCTCCTGGGCCTCATCAAGGCCTTCGAGGAGGCGGACATGATGGTCGCCTATCCGCTCTTTCGCGGCCTCGCTCCCGCCTTGGCGTCGGTGGTCGCGGTCGGCGTGTTCCGCGAACCGATTTCGCTTCCCGTGGCGATGGGGGTCGCCCTGGTCAGTGCCGGCGTGCTCGCCACGGCGCTCGGGCGGCACATGGCGCCCGCGACCGTGGCATGGTCCGTGCTCACCGGCGTGATGATCGCTCTCTATACCGTAGTCGATGCCCAGGGCGTGCGCGCCGCGCCGTCCGCGCCTAGCTACATCGTCTGGCTCTTTCTCATCGAAGGCGTGATGATCGCAGGCGCCTTCGCTCTTTTGCGCGGTCCAAGGTTCCTCGCCTCGGCGCGAACAGAGTGGAAGGCCGGCCTCGCCGCCGGGGTCCTTTCCATCGTCACCTATGGCCTGGCGCTGTGGGCCTTCCGCCTGGGGGCCACGCCCCGCCTGGCCGCCCCGCGCGAGACCTCGATCCTGTTCGGCGTCCTCATCGCCATCGCCTTTTTGAAGGAACGCGCCACGGTCGCCCGCCTCGCCGGCGTCGCCGCCATCGCGGCGGGGGCGGCGGTGCTACTGGCCAGCGGATAGGGGACGGCGATCGCCCTCACCGCAGCGTCAGCCCCCCGTCGATGACCAGTTCCGCCCCGGTGACATAGCGCGCCTCTTCGCTGGCCAGCCACAGCACCCCGGCCGCGATGTCCTCGGGCAGGCCCTTGACGCCCAGGGGGACGGCCATGGCGGAGAGGGCGTCGAGGTCCGGCGCCGCGTTGGCCCCCGGCGCGCCCAGGCCAGCGATGGACCGCCAGATCGGCGTCTCGATTATACCGGGATGGACCGAATTGACCCGCACTCCGTCCTTGGCCGCCGCGCATTCCAGGGCGACGGCCTTGGTGAACAGGCGCACCGCCCCCTTGGTGGCGCAATAGCCGGCCAGGGCGGGCGAGCCCTTCAGGCCGGCCACCGAGGAGACGTTGACGATCGCCCCGCCGTTTCCCGCCCGCCGCATGGCCGCCAGGCCGTGCTTGACCCCCAGGAAAACCCCCTCGACATTGACCGCCTGCTGCCTGCGCCATTCGGCCAGGGTCATGGTGGTGATGTCGGCGCAGCCGATGCCGATGCCGGCGTTGTTGACCAGGATATCCAGCCGGCCAAACTCCCGCTCTATGCGCGCCACCACCTCGATCCAGGCGTCCTCGCGGGTGACGTCGTGATGGAGGAAGAGGGTTCGGCCGCCGATCTCGTGGGCCAGGGCGCGGCCTTTGTCGTCCTGCACGTCGGTGAGCGCCACCTGCGCCCCCTCGCGCGCCAGAGCCCGCGCGCAGGCCGCCCCGATGCCGCTCGCGGCGCCGGTGACCAGCGCAACCTTGCCTTGCACCTGTCCCATGCCACTTTCCTCGCTACCCCGCCGCGCGCCAGCCACGACCGATCGGCCGATGTTGTCAGCGCTTCGCCAGTGGAGTGCAAGACCGCAACTCGGGGGGCGCCTGGGCGTTTATGTCTCTTCCTTCCCCTTTCGGGGTCAAAGGAAACGGAGACCGACCCATGAAGCTCATCCCTCTCGCCGCCGTGGCCACCCTGATCGCCGCCGTGGCCGGCTCGGCCGCCCTGGCCCAGAGCCAATACCAGCCATACGACGACACGCCCAACTACAACGCCCCGCCCAATTACGCGCCGGGCCAGAACCCCAATGTCCAGGCCTATCGGAACTACCAGGACCAGCGGAGCGTCTACGACGATCAGGTCGACGCCTACGCCCGCCAGAACGAGACCTATGGCGACCAGCGCGACGCCTACGACCAGAATGCTGCCGGCTACCGGTCCGACCGGCGCGACTATCAGCGCCAGTTGCGCGCCTACGAGCGGGCCCGCGCCGACTACGACGCCGAATACGGCCCGGGGGCCTATGAACGCTACTACGCCGTCCCGGCCGATCCGGACTACGACGGGCCGGACTAAGAGCTTGGTCGCTCTTGATTGAAGCGGATTGGGGTGCTTTTCCCGGCGCGGGCGCGGGGATCGCCGGCTCTGATCTACTTCACCCGTAAGTCTGCAACGCCCTGACCTCCAGCGTGCCGTCGGTCAACGCGCCGATGGCGCGGGCCGCCGCCAGGGCGCCGGCGGCGGTGGTGTAGTAGGGGATTTTCATCATCAGGGCGGTGCGGCGCAGGGAGAAGCTGTCTTCCAGGGACTGGCGGCCTTCCGTGGTGTTGAAGACGATCTGCACCTCGCCGTTCTTCATGGCGTCGACGATGTGGGGGCGGCCCTCCAGGACCTTTTTCACCAGATCGACTTCGAGGCCTCGCTCGGTGAGATAGGCGCAGGTGCCGGCGGTGGCCAGGATCCTGAAGCCGCGCGCCGCCAGCAGACGGGCCGGCTCGACGATCCACGGCTTGTCGGCGTCCTTGACCGAGATGAACACCCCGCCGCCGGCGGGAACGACAGTTCCGCCGGCCAGTTGGCTCTTGGCGAAGGCGCGCGCGAAGGCGGGGGCCATGTCCGCCTCGCCGGGGCGGCGCCAGTCCAGGCCCATGACCTCGCCGGTGGAGCGCATCTCCGGCCCCAGCACGGTATCGACGCCCGGAAAGCGCGAGAAGGGAAACACCGCCTCCTTGACCGCGACATGATCATAGGGCGCGTCGGTCAGGCCGAAGCTGGCCAGGCTGGCCCCCGCCATCACCTTGGCCGCGATCCCGGCCAGGGGCCGGCCGATGGTCTTGGCGACGAAGGGCACGGTGCGGCTAGCGCGCGGGTTGACTTCCAGCACGAAGATTCGAGGGTGTTCGGATAGCGGCGCCTCGACGGCGAACTGCACGTTCATCAAGCCACGGACGTTCAGCGCCCGCGCCATGGCTTCCGTCTGCCGTTTCAGCTCGGCGATCGTCTCGGGGCGGAGGGAAAACGGCGGCATGGAGCAGGCGCTGTCGCCCGAATGAACCCCCGCCTCCTCGATGTGCTCCAGCACCCCGGCCACGAACACCGTTTCACCGTCGCTGAGGGCGTCGATATCGACCTCGGTGGCGCGGGAGAGATACTGGTCGATCAGCACCGGGTGGGCGATCGAAATGTCGGCGGCGCCCGCGACGTAGCGCTCGAGGTGATCGTCGTCGCGGACGATTTCCATGCCGCGCCCGCCCAAAACATAGGACGGCCGGATCACCACCGGGAAGCCGACCTGGTTGGACATCAGGATCGCTTCGGCCCAGTCGCGGGCGATGGCGCCGACCGGCTGGGCGATGCCGAGACGGCCGAGCAACTTCTGAAACCTTTCCCGGTCCTCGGCCAGATCTATGGCCTCGGGCGTGGTCCCCAGGATGGGTACGCCGGCACCCTCCAGGGCGTGAGCCAGGCCCAGCGGCGTCTGGCCGCCGAACTGGACGATCACCCCCATCAGCTCGCCGCGCGACGCCTCCACGGCGATCAGCTCCAGCACGTCCTCCGCCGTCAGCGGCTCGAAATAGAGGCGGTCGGAGGTGTCGTAGTCGGTGGAGACGGTCTCGGGGTTGCAGTTGACCATGATCGACTCCACCCCGATCTCTTTCAGGGCGAAGGCGGCGTGGCAGCAGCAGTAGTCGAACTCGATCCCCTGGCCGATGCGGTTGGGCCCGCCGCCCAGGATGATCGCCTTGCGGCGCTCCGTCGGCTCGGCCTCGCATTGCGGCGGCGCTCCCAACGCGCCGGCCTCGTAGGTCGAATACATGTAGGGGGTGACCGCCGCGAACTCGGCGGCGCAGCCGTCGATGCGCTTGTAGACCGGCCGCACGCCCAGGGCGTGGCGCCCGGCGCGCACCTGCGCCTCCGTCCGGCCGGTCAGGGTCGCCAGGCGGGCGTCGGAAAAGCCCAGGGCCTTGATCCGCGTCAGCCCGGCCGGGTCGGCCGGCAGGCCGCCGGCTCGCAGGGCCGCCTCCTCGGCCACCAGCGCCTCGATCTGGCGCAGGAACCAGGGATCGTAGGCGCAGGCGGCGCCCAGTTCGGCGACGCTCAGGCCGTGTCGGAAGGCCTGGGCGATAACCCGCAACCGGTCGGGGGTGGCGACGCCCAGGGACCGCGTGATCGCCGCGTGACCGGTGTCGGGATCGTCCGCGCCGTCGATGGCGATCTCGTCGAGGCCGCTCAGGCCGGTCTCCAGGCCACGCAACGCCTTCTGCAGGCTCTCGGCAAAGGTGCGACCGATTGCCATCACCTCGCCCACCGACTTCATCTGGGTGGTGAGGGTGGGCGCCGCGCCGGGGAATTTCTCGAACGCGAAACGCGGAATCTTGGTGACCACATAGTCGATGGCCGGCTCGAACGAAGCCGGCGTCGCGCCGGTGATGTCGTTGGTCAGTTCGTCTAGGCGATAGCCCACCGCCAGCAGGGCGGCGATTTTGGCGATGGGAAAGCCGGTGGCCTTGGAGGCCAGAGCGCTGGAGCGCGACACCCGGGGGTTCATCTCGATCACCACCATCCGCCCATCGGCCGGGTTGACCGCGAACTGGACGTTGGAGCCGCCGGTCTCCACCCCGATCTCCCGCAGCACCGCGATCGAGGCGGCGCGCATCCGCTGGTATTCCTTGTCGGTGAGGGTGAGGGCGGGCGCGACGGTGATCGAATCGCCGGTGTGGACGCCCATGGGGTCGATGTTCTCGATCGAGCAGACGATGATGCAGTTGTCCGCCACGTCACGGACCACCTCCATCTCGTA
>JBPCMA010000173.1:0-11338 GCA_051002715.1 Caulobacteraceae bacterium | reverse complement strand
GAACATCTATTCGGGGCTGTGGTACCCGGTGATCTTCACGGGTTTGAGCGTCGCGACCCTGCCCTTCCTCCTGCCGGAAACGCGGCGGCGGTCGATTGAAGGGTAGGGCGGGAACCACACGGATCGCCGGCCGCCGGCAAGCGGATGTTCCGAACGTCTTGGAAGGGTGGAAAGCAGTCCCGGTCACCCTGTTGCTCGCGGCCGGATCGAGCCCGCCCGGCGTGCAATGTCCATTTCGCGAAGTCACCCCGTTCGCGCCCGCGTACTTGGGGTAATCGGCCACACAGGTACTGGAACACCGACACCAGCGACGTGAGCCGGTGGCGAACCGTGCCGCCCCCGAGGCCGCGACCCACCACCTCATCGCGCCAGGCGATGACACGCGCGCGGGTCACCGTGCCTGACCTGGTGGTTTGCTATCCGACCGCTTTCGTGGGACAGGTCAACAGATAGCCCGTGTCGATTTGCGATTAGAGTGGCGAGGGTTAGGCGAGCATCAACAGGGGAAATAAGATGCGCGGACCGGTGGAGAGCTTGCTTGCGGCCATGGTCGTTTGTGTGCTGCCGCTAACACAATCCGCCGCCGAGACCATGAACAACGCAACGATCCTTTCGCTTTCCAAAGCGGGGTTAGGCGATGGGTTGATCATAGACAAACTCAACACTGAGCCCTGCGGGTACGACGTCTCTACCAAAGGCATCGTCTTGCTCAAGCAGGCTGGCGTCTCCGACAACGTGATCTCGGCGATGGTGCGCCGCTGTGCAACGCTTTCTTCAGTCAAGGGGGTAGCTGGCGACGACTCTTCCAACGACCCGAAGATCAGGCATTCGCCCGGTATCTATGTCGCGGAAACATGGCTGTCATCATCCCCGCTGCAAGTTTTAAAACCATCGAAGCCCAGCGGGATGAGGACCGCTGGCAACGGTAGCATTGTGTTTCCGCTGGTGACGCACATGATGATCCCTGGATCGAAAGGGCGGATCAGCATTCCTATTTCATCTCCAACGTTCTACTTCTATTTCAATCTTTCTGATAACCACGTAAGCGATTTCGGCACCGCCGAAGCTGGCGCCGCCCAATCCCCGGACGAGTTCAGCCTAGTGAAGTTCAAACGGCGGGGCGATGATCGAGAAATGGAGCTTGGGAAAATTTCCGCATACGGAAGCGCTATTGTTGCGGTCCGCCAAGGGATAGATACAAAATTCGCGGTGCCGATCGACATTGAAGACATGGGAAATGGTATCTACTCCGCCCGTGTAAAGGGGGCGCTTGAACCTGGCGAATACGCTTTCGTTCTCACCGGAACGGGCTTGGCCGCCAGGATATATGACTTCTCGATTGCGGCCTCTGATGTATCGGCGGCCGCTGCAAAATAGGATGCTGCCGTCGAGTATAGGCGATCTCCGCCTCCCACCGTTGCAGAATGGTCAGATTGTCTGCGCCTTATTCTCCTTGGAGGCGGATTGGTTACTCAACTCTTGGTGATTGATGCTGCATTATAATCATTCATGATCGTGCGGCAGCGGAGACTGGGCGTCGCCCTCCCAGACCCGCGAGCATCGCCGAGAGGTCCAGTCGCGGTGGGGAACTGAGTCGGCTTAGGGTCGATCTCCGCCGTTGCCGGTATGCCCCGTCGGGCGGCGCCAGAGACCATCCGTCAGTATCGTTTAGCGAAGCCCTCGCCGCGCCGCCACACCTCGGCTGACCGCGTCGGAGACCAGCACCGCGCCGATCGCGATGGCGGCGGCGATGACGCAGAGGATCACGGCGCGGCTCTCGCCGCCGGGGGTCTGGGTGGCCTGGTAGATGGCGGTGGGCAGGGTGAGGCTCTCGCCGGGGATGGCGGCCACGAAGGTGATGGTCGCCCCGAATTCGCCCAGGGCCTTGGCAAAGCCGAGCACCGCGGCGGCGGCGAGGCCCGGCCCGGCCAGGGGCACGGTTATGCGGACGAGGCGCACCCAAAATCCCGCCCCCAGGGTGCGGGCGGCCTCGTCCACCTCGCGGTCGATGGCCTCGATGGAAAGGCGGATGGGCCGCACCATGAGGGGAAAGGCCATGATCCCCGACGCCAGGGCCGCCCCGGTCCAGCGGAAGGCGAACACGACGCCGAGGCTCCCCAGCGGCTGGCCGAGAATGCCATGCGGCCCCAGCAGCACCAGCAGGGCGTAGCCGGTGGCCACGGGGGGAAGGACCAGCGGCAGGTGGGTGAGGGCGTCCAGCAAGCCCCGCCCCGCAAAGCGCCCGCGCGCCAGGGCGTAGGCGACGGCGAGCGCCATCGGCAGGCCGACGATCGTGGCCGTCGCCGCCACCTTCAGGGACAGCAGGACAGCCTGGACGTCTTCCGGCGGGAGCCAGCTCACGACGCCGACGCCGGCGAGAGCACCTCGACGGTAACGCTCGCGCTTCTCAGCGCCTCGACCAGAGCCTGATCGGCTTTTGCGCTCACGATAGCCACCCGGCGGCCCGCGCGCGCCAGATCAGCGAGGGTCGGCGCATCGGCCGCGCCCGGCGCCAGGCGCTCGGCGTCGCGGCGCCCGTGGCTGGCCAGAAGTGAACGCCCGTCCTCGCCGGCCACGATCACATCGGCGGTCGCCGAGGCGCGCGCCGCGCGCAGCGAGATCAGATCGGGCGTCGCCGCGCCTTCGATGAAACTCACCCGGCCCTGGGTGGCCAAGCCGCCGGCGATGGCGCCATCCAGCAACGCTCCGGCCCGCGCGGCGTCGCCGGCCATGGCCGCCTCCGCCGCTGGGCCGGCCAACACCGCCCGCAGGAAGGCCCGCCGCGCCGCCAGGTCCGGAAAGGCCCGGCCGATCGCCGCCCGCCTGTCCCCCAGCAGGGCGGCGACGCGGCCCGCGCCCTCTGGGACCCGCATCTCCACTTCGGCGCGTAGCAGCGAGGCGAGCAGGGGGGAGGCGCCGGCCGTGCCGATGGCCGCCACCACCTGGCCGCGATCGACGATGGCCGGGGTGTGGAAGTCCGACAATTCCGGCGCATCGGCCACGTTGAGCGGCGCGCCCGCCGCCCGCGCCGCCCGCGCCGCGCCCTCCCGGAAAGCGGGATCGAAACTGGCCACGAAGATCAGGTCAGCCCCCGCGTAGGCCGCCGGGTCGATGGCCGCCGCTCCGGTCAACCTGACCACCTCCGCCGGCGAACCGTCGAAGAGGCGCGCCTTGGCCTGCGCCGCCCCATCCTCGCCGGCGATCACCACGCGCTTGCCGCGCAGGGGAAAAAAGGCGGGAAAGGTCTCCATCGCCGCCCAGCCTAGCGCGGCGCGGGACGGGACGCGATGGCGCCTGGCTCGACCAACGAATGGCGCCAACCCGTTTTCGGTTTATGGAGTTTTCATGGAACCCGAGCCGTCGATCTTCCAGGTGGACGATGAAAGGGACGCTCGGCGCTACGCCCAGGCGATGGCGGACATCAGGGCTGGGCGTCTGATTCCCAATGGCGCTAAGGCGGGCCGATACAAGCAAAGGCAAGCCGATGGCGACCTCACTCTACGACCTCAGCGTGCCGACCTTCCTGCAGACCGTGAGCGCCGTCGCGGGCTTCCTCGACCGCGCCGCCAGGCACTGCGTCGAGAACGGCGCCAACCCGGACGACTTTGTGCACGCCCGCCTCTTCGACGACATGGCGCCCTTCCATTTCCAGATCGAAACCTTGGCGCACCATTCCGTGTGGGGGCTGGAGGCCGTGAAGAACGGCGTGTTCGCCCCGCCCGCCCTGGTCGGGCCGATCCCTTTCGCCGACCTGAAGACCATGATCGCCAAGGCGGAAACGGCGCTGGAGGCATTCACACCCGATGAGGTCAACGGCTGGGCGGCCAAGGACCTGGACTTCCAGATCGGCCCGCGAAGGCTCGCCTTCACACCAGAGACCTTCATCCTCTCGTTTTCGCTGCCCAATTTCCATTTCCACGCCGTCACCGCCTACGACATACTGCGCACGCGGGGCGTGCCGCTCGGCAAGCGCGACTACGAGGGCCGGCTGCGCACCAAGCCGGCCTAAGCCGGTGAGATCCGCACTACGAGGTCTGCGCCTGGCTCGCGATGTGGGGAACGCCCGATGAACAGCCCCCCGCCTTGATGGTTCAAGTCGTCTGGACGTCCGGGGGCCGCGTTCGAGCTTCGCGCTCCTTCTCTTCCCCTTCAGGGGGAAGTACCGGCGAAGCCGGGGATGGGGGCTCCGGCTTGAACAAAAGGTCCGTGCGGACTGGAGTCCCCTTCGTCGCCTTTGGCGACACTTCCCCCAGAGGGGGAAGAGAGTGTGAGGGCTCGGTCAGCGCCTCTTTGAAGTCGACATCGAACAGGATGCCGAGATCGGCGCATGGGACCAGGACCAGCCGATCGGCCAGCCCCGCCAAAACGGTCCGAGCCCCTTCGTCGCCGGTAAGGGCGCCAAGGGCGTCGAACAGGGCCCTTCCGAAGAGCACCGGATGGCCGCGCCGCCCCTCGAAAACCGGCGCGGCCGCTTGCGCGCCGCCCGCCATGGCGTTGGCGAGAGGCTGAAGGATCGCGGTGGGGATGGCGGGCATGTCGCCTAGGAAGACGAAGGCGCCGGCGGTGTCCGGCGGCAGGCTTTCGATCCCGGCGCGCAGGGAGGCGGCCATGCCGTCGGCGTGATCGGCGGCGTGCACGAGGCGAAGGCGCGCTGCTTCGCCGCGCCCCGCCGCGAAGGCGCGGGCGGCGGGGCCGACCGCCGGATCGGCCCCGGTCACCACGACGACCGAGCGAACCGGCGCGGCGAAGGCGGCGGCCAGGGCGCCGTCGATCAGCAGCCCGCCGCGCCAGGGTGCGGTGAGCTTGCCGCCGCCGAAGCGCGTCCCGGCCCCGGCGGCCAGGACGATGGCCTCCAGCCCGGCCGGCGCCTCGCCCCCTGTCGCCACGCGCGGTTTCCTCCTATGTTGACCAGGCGATGACGCCCTACGACGCCCCCTCGACGCAAACGCCGACGCGCCCGGCCCCTGGCGCGATGATCGACGGTTTCGCGCGGCGGGTGACCTATCTGCGCCTCTCGGTCACCGACCGCTGCGACCTGCGCTGCGTCTATTGCATGGCCGAGCATATGCGCTTCCTGCCCAAAGCCGAAGTGCTGAGCCTGGAGGAACTGGACCGCCTCGGCTCGGTGTTCGTCGCCATGGGGGTGCGCAAGCTGCGCCTGACCGGCGGCGAACCCCTGGTGCGCAAGGGCCTGATGACCCTGGTCGAGAGCCTTTCCCGCCATTTGAGAAGCGGCGCCCTGGACGAACTCGTCATGACCACCAACGGGACGCGCCTGGCCGACTTCGCGCCCGACCTGGCCCGGCTGGGCGTAAGCCGGGTCAATGTCTCCATGGACACTCTGGATCCAGATCGTTTTGGCCGCCTGACCCGTGGCGGCGACCTGGCCAAGGTCCAGGCGGGGATCGCGGCGGCGCTGGCGGCGGGCCTCGAGGTGAAGATCAACGCCGTGGCCCTGGCCCGCGACAACGCGGCGGAAATCCCGGCCCTGATCCAATGGGCGCACGCGCGGGGCATGGCCATCACCCTCATCGAGACCATGCCCATGGGCGACGTGGGCGAGGATCGCACCGACCAGTTCCTGTCGCTTAAGGACGTGCGCCGCCACCTCGAAAGCTTCTGGACCCTGCGCGATCTGGCCGTCACCACCGGCGGCCCGGCCCGCTATGTGGAGGTGGCCGAGAACGGCGGCCGGCTCGGCTTCATCACGCCCCTCACCCACAATTTCTGCGAAGGCTGCAACCGGGTGCGGCTGACCTGCACCGGAACCCTGCACACCTGCCTGGGGCAGGAGGACGCCACCGATCTGCGCGCGCCGATCCGCGCCGGCGCGAGCGACGCCGAACTGGCCGCCGTCATCGCCGGCGGCGTCGGCGGCAAGCCCAAGGGGCACGACTTTCGCATCGCGCGCGGGGCGGCGCCGTCAGTGTCGCGTCACATGTCCGCCACCGGCGGTTGAAGATGGCCAGGGTCCTGCTGTTCGGGCGACTGCGGGACGTGGCCGGCTGGCGCGAGCGCCTCTACGAGCCGGCGCCGGCGACCCTGGCCGCCCTGAAGGCGCTGATCGTCGCGGGCGACGGCGATCTCGCCGCCGCGCTTGACGCGCCCGGCGTCCAGGCGGCGGTGGACCGCGTCCTGGTGCGCGACGACTGCGCGCTCGCCGACGGGGCGGAGGTGGCGTTCATGCCGGCCATGAGCGGCGGATGATCGCCCTCACCGACCGACCCTTCGATCCGGGCGGCGAATTGAACCGCTTCTGCCGGGGGCGCACGGAGACCGGCGCGGTGGCCAGCTTCGTTGGCCTCGCCCGCGGCGAAGCGCCCGACGCCGCCGCCCTGGAGCTGGAAGCCTATCCCGGCTTCACCGAGGCCGAGATCGGCAGGATCGCCGCCGACGCGACCGCCCGCTTCGCCCTGCACGACTTGGCGATCGTCCATCGGGTGGGCCGGGTCGCGGCCGGGGAGGCGATCGTTCTGGTGCTCACTGCCGCGGCCCACCGGCGCGCGGCGTTCGAGGCCTGTGATTTCCTTATGGATTATCTAAAATCGCGCGCGCCGTTGTGGAAAAAGGAACACGGCCCCGCCGGGCTGCGCTGGGTCGAGCCCACGGCGCGAGACCTACAAGACGTCGAACGATGGGCGAATCCGCAAGGACATCAAGCCTCATGAACATCTCGCTCACGCCGGGCGGCCGCATCGACGAGGGCGCGTCGCTCACGCCCGTCCGCGTCGCTGTTCTCACCATCTCCGACACCCGCGACGACGAGAGCGACACCTCGGGCCATCTGCTGGCCGAGCGGGCGACCGGCGCCGGCCATGTCCTGGCCGATCGCGCCATCGTAGCCGACGACATCGAGGCCATCCGCGCCAAGATCAGGGCCTGGACCTCTTCCGGCGAGGTCGACGCCATCCTCACCACCGGCGGCACCGGCCTCACCGGCCGTGACGTGACCCCCGAGGCGATCGAGCCCCTGTTCGACAAGCGCATCGAGGGGTTTTCCGTGGTCTTCCATCTGGTCAGCTATCAGTCGGTGGGCCTTTCCACCCTGCAGTCGCGCGCCCTGGCCGGCCTGATCGACGGGGTGTTCGTGTTCTGCCTGCCCGGCTCCAACGGCGCGGTCCGCGACGGTTGGGACAAGGTCATCGCCCCTCAGCTCGACAGCCGCCATCGGCCCTGCAACCTCATCGAGCTGATGCCGAGGCTCGCCGAGACGTGAGCCGCCTCACCCATCTGGACGAAAAGGGCCGGGCGCGCATGATCGATGTGTCGGCCAAGCCGGCGACGCCGCGCGAGGCGGTGGCGCGCGGCCTGGTGCGGATGACGCCGGCCACTCGCGCCCTGGCGCTTTCGGGCGAGGGCAAGAAAGGCGATGTGCGCGCGGTGGCGCAAATCGCCGGCGTCATGGCCGCCAAACGGGCCGCCGACCTGATCCCGCTCTGCCATACCCTCGCCCTGTCCAAGATCGAAGTGACCGTCGAAGCGGCGGAGGAGGGCATCGCCGTCACGGCCCGCGCCAAGACCGTCGGCCCCACCGGCGTGGAGATGGAGGCCCTCACCGCCGTGGCCGTCGCCTGCCTGACCCTCTACGACATGCTGAAAGCCGCCGAGCGCGGCATGACCATCGAGGCGGTGCGGCTGGTCGAGAAGAGCGGCGGGGCCTCGGGCGACTGGCGCTCGCCGTGAAGCTGCTCGCCGTCGATGAGGCGAGGGCGCGGATGCTGGCGGCGACGGCGCCCCTGGGCGCCGAGGATGTCGCCCTCGGCGAGGCTTTGGGACGGGTGCTGGCGGCGGATATCGTCGCCACCCGCGACCAGCCGCCGTTCGCCGCCTCGGCCATGGACGGCTGGGCGGTGCGCGCCGCCGACGGCCCGGGGCGCCTGAGGATCGTCGGCGAGAGCGCGGCCGGTCATGGCTTTGCCGGCGCGGTCGGCGCGGGCGAGGCGGTGCGCATCTTCACCGGGGCGGCGGTTCCGGCCGGCGCCGACGCGGTGGTCATCCAGGAGGACGCCGAGCGCGACGGCGAAGATGTGATGATTCCGGCGGTGACCCATCCGCGCCATGTGCGCCCCGCCGGTCAGGACTTCCGCGCCGGCGATCGGCTGCTGCGCGCGGGGACGCGCCTCGATCCTTGGCGCCTGTCGCTGGCGGCGGCGGCGGGATCGGCCCAGATTCGCGTCTCGCGCCGGCCGATGGCGGCGATCCTCTCGACCGGCGAGGAGATTGTCGAACCGGGGAGTGCGCCTGGACCCTTCCAGATCTTCAATTCCGGGACCACCGCCCTGGCCGCCCTGGTTCGGACCTGGGGCGGCGAGGCGCGGGTTCTCGAGGCGGTGGGCGACGATGCGGCGGCGACTGCGGCGGCGGTCGCGGCGGCGCGGTGCGACGTGATGGTCACCATCGGCGGCGCGTCGGTGGGCGATCACGACCTGGTCAAGCCCGCCCTCGCCGCCCTCGGCCTGCGGCTCGTCGTCGAGAGCGTGGCGGCGCGGCCGGGCAAGCCCACCTGGTTCGGCGTCCTGGGCGACGGGCGCCCGGTGCTCGGCCTGGCGGGCAATCCGGCGTCGGCCCTGGTCGGCGCCGAGCTCTTTCTGGCCCCCCTCCTAGCGGCGATGCAGGGCGCAGACCCGGCCGTGCGCCTGATCGCCGCCCGAGCCGAGACGGCCGTGGCGGCGAACGGCCCGCGCGAACACTGGATGCGCGCCACCCTCGCGCACGCGGCCGACGGCGCCCTCGTCGCCGCGCCCTTCGCCGATCAGGATTCCTCGCTGGTCGGCGTCTTCGCCCGTGCCGACGCCCTGGTGCGGCGCGGCGCCGGGGCGGCGGCCGTCGCGGCGGGCGGGATATTGGAGGTATTGCCGCTGGCCCGGTTGAGTTGAACGGCGAGCGGTGCTGATATGGGCCTTCGGCAATCCAAAGATCGGGGGGAAGGGTGATGTGGTTGGCGACCGCCCTGGCGGTGAGTTCGTTCTTCTATTCGCCGCACCATGGGCGGCCGCAGGTGGCGCGGCGACTCTACGCCGTGCATGGCTGGCGCATCGCCGTCGACCGCGACACCTTCACCGGCGCCGTCTCCTGCTCGCTCAGCGCCAATCGCGTCTATTTCAGGAGCGGCGCCCTGATCTTCCGCCTGGGGCGCGGGGTGGAGACGACGCACGCCGTCTTCCGCCTCGACGGCGGCCCGGCCCGGCCGGTGGCCGAAGCCTTCCATGACGACGAGGCGCGCGGCATCTTTCCGCGGCGCGGCTGGATCGACGATCCGGCCGGCGGCGACGTGGCCCTGCCGGCCGCGTATATAAAGGGGGCCAAGCGCGTGTGGATACGATCCTCGCCGGCGACCTATCCCAGGCTCTACGATGTCAGCCGCTTCGCCGCCGCCCGCGAGGGCGCGCGGGGGGCCGGGTGCGGCGAGGGCGCGTTCGTCGCCGCCGCATAGTGAAGGGCGGTGATCTCGGCGATCACCGCGACCGCCACCTCCCAGGGCGCCTTGCCGCCGATGTCCAGGCCGATCGGCGCGTGAAGGCGGCGAATGGCGTGGCCTGAAAGGCCGGCTTGGCGCAGGCCGGCCAAGCGATCGGGCAGGCGATGGCGCGCCCCCAGGGCGCCGACATAGAAGGCGGCCGAGGGCAGGGCGACCACGAGAGCGGCGTGGTCGAGTTCGGCGTCGTGGGTGGCGACAGCCACCGCCGTCCACCGATCCAGGCCTATAGCGGTCAGCGCCGCCGCCGGCTCCTCGCGGCTGTAGGCGACGCTGGGGAGGAGTGGGGCCTCCGGCGGGCCTCGCGGCCGCACCAAGGTCGTTTCCCAGCCGATCTGGGCGCCGAGCGCCGCGATGGCCAGGGCGGCGGGGTCGGCTCCCAGCACGACGAGGCGAAGCGCGGGCTCATAGATTCGGCGGAAGGCGCCCGGCCAGGGCTTGGGCGCTTCGTCCCGGAGAGCGCAAAGCCGCCGCTCGCCATCGCTCAGCCAGACGGCCGGGACGCGCGCGGCGGTGAGGGCCAGCAGGCGCCGCGCCGACGGGTCCTCCGATCCGATGCGTTCGACCTGGATCTCGATGCGCGCGCCGCACAGCAGGCGGATGTCGGGCCACGGGCTGCCCTGGCCGTAAACCAAGCGCCGCGCCGCGCCGTCCTCCAGAACCTGGGTGGCGTGACCGGCCACATCGGCCTCCAGGCAACCGCCGGAAAGGAAACCGCTTAGAGCGCCGTCGGCGATGACCATCTGGGTCCCCAGCGGCCGGGGCCCGCCGCCGCTCAAGGCGACGATGGTGGCCAGCGCCGCCGGCCGGCCGGCCTCGAGCGCCGAGCGCAGGGCCGGCCGGATGTCGTCGGTCAGGCCGAACAGGGGCCAGGGCGGCAGGGCTTGCGGCGGCGGGTCCAGGTTAACGATCCCTCAAGACGGTCGATACGGCTTCTTTACGCTCTCGCGTCTTAGTATCGCCGCGCACCTTATCATCTCCCCCGCGAACGGCGCCCTTCGATATGCATCCACTGATCTCGAAGCTCGGGCTCGGGGCCGCCCAATTCGGCCTGGACGGCGGCGCGGCGCGGCGCGGCCGCGCCCCCGAACTGGAGGTGCGCGACATCCTCGCCCTCGCCGCCCAGGCGGGGATCGGGGTGCTGGACACCGGGGCGGCCTCGATCCATGGCGAGGCGGCCCTGGGCGCCCTGCTGCCGAGGCCCGCCCCGTTCCGGGTGACGGTCAAGGCGCCGCGCGGCGACCGCGGCCCTCTCTACGTGGAAGCCGAGGCGCGCGCCTCCCTGGCCAGGCTCGGCCTCGCCCGCGCCGACGCCATCATGGTGCAATCGGCCGGCGACCTCTTTTCCCCCCACGGCGCGGCGTGGTGGGATTGCCTCAAGACCTTACGCGACGACGGCCTCTTCGCGCGGGTGGGCATCTCGGCCTACGCCTCCGACGACCCGCTGGGCCTGGCCCGCCGCTTCCGCCCCGACGTCATCCAGGCCCCGGCCAGCCTGCTCGATCAGCGCCTGCTGGTGGACGGCAGCCTGGCCGCCGCCCGCGATCTGGGGGTCGAGGTGCATCTGCGCTCGATCTTCCTCAACGGCCTGCTGTTTCTTCCTCCCGACCGCGCCCCCAGCCACATCGGCGCCGCCTCCATCAGCCGCCTGTCGCGGGCGCGCCGCCTGATCGCCGAGGGGCGCAGCGATCCCCTGCAGGCGGCCCTGGGCTTCGCCTTGTCGCGCCCCGAAGCCAGCGCCGTGATCGTCGGCGCGACCACCGCCGCCGAGTTTTCCGCCATAGTGGCCGCCGCCGCCAGCCCACCGCCGGACCTCGACTGGGACAACATGGCCCTGGAAGACCCCGCCGCCCTCGATCCGCC
>JBPCMA010000172.1:0-5543 GCA_051002715.1 Caulobacteraceae bacterium | reverse complement strand
TTCCGATGTGCACGAAGCCGGCCACCTTCTCGCCGGCGGTGAGGCCCAGCAGGCGTCCCGCCGCCTCGTCGTAGGCGTACCAGTCGGTGATCCAGTTGGCGCCGTAGCCCATGGCCTGGGCGGCCAGAATCAGCAGGGTGCACGCCGCCCCGGCCGACAGCCGCTGCTCCCACATGGGAATGTCGCCCTCGATGTATCTGGAGACGACCGCGACGGTGAGCGGCGGCACGCGGATCTTGCCAAGCTTGGCGGCGGCCTTGACCGCGTCGGGACGGCCCGCCGCGATCTCTTCCAGGCGGGCCACGAACCCCGCCTTGCCGTCGCCCTCGAAAATGATGAAACGCCAAGGCGCCAGCTTGCCGTGATCGGGCGCCCGCACGGCCAGGGTGAGCAGCCGCGCGAGTTCTTCCCGCGAGGGTCCCGGCGACCCCAGGGTCAGGGCCGAGGCCGACCGGCGGAGGGCGAGAAAGGCCAGGGTCTGCGGCGACGCCTCGATCGGCAGGGCCTCGCCGAAGGCCGGTGGGTCGGGAAAGGCGGAAGGCAAGGGCGGCCGGTCCTTTGAAAAACGATCTTAAGGAATTGCGCCATCAGCCTAGCGCGTCTTGCGCCTCGGCCCCATATGCCGCCCGAAGGGCCGATGCGAATTGACAAGAGGGGAGGGCGTCATGGCCCAATACCTGGAAGTCGTCGATGGCGCCGCCGCCGCGCCGGTGTGGGCCGCCCTGCGCAACGAAGCCCAGCATATGTCCAGGAGCGAGCCCGGCCTCGCCTCCGTCCTCAGCGCGGTGATCCTGCGCCACGAGCGCCTGGCCGACGCGCTGTCCTATCAGCTGGCCCGCAAGCTGGGCGATCAAGAGCTTCGCGCGCTCAGCCTGCGCGAAATCGCCGACGAGGCTTACGCCGCCGATCCAGCCATCGTCGCGGCAGCGGAGGCGGACATGCGCGCCGTCTTCGAGCGCGATCCGGCCTGCAAGGGCTATGTCCAGCCACTCCTCTTTTTCAAGGGCTTCCTCGCCCTGCAAGCCCACCGGCTGGCCCATCGCCTGTGGGGGCAAGGCCGCGAGGCCATGGCCTTCTACCTGCAGAGCCGGGTTTCGGAACTCTTCCAGGTGGATATCCACCCGGCCGCCGCCGTCGGCCGGGGCGCCTTTTTCGACCACGGGACGGGCATCGTGATCGGCGAGACGGCGCGCGTCGGCGACGATGTCTCCATGCTGCACGCCGTCACCTTGGGCGGCACTGGGGCGGAGCGGGGCGACCGTCATCCGAAGATCGGCAAGGGCGTCCTTCTGGGCGCCGGGGCCAAGGTGTTGGGCAATATCACGGTCGGCGACCACGCCAAGATCGCCGCCGGCTCGGTGGTGCTCAAATCGGTGCCGGCCCACTGCACGGCCGCCGGCGTCCCGGCCCGCCTGATCAACTGCAAGACCTGCCCCGAGCCGGCCCGCAGCATGGACCAGACCATCCCCGACTCGGCCTACGACTACGCCATCTGAAGGGCTTGCCGCGGCCCCTTGCGGCGATCGGGAATGCCGCTAGGTTCGCCCCGTCAGTTTCCTTTAACCGGACGGAGCGCCGCCATGGATCAGAGAGACATCGACCGCGTCCAGGCGCATATGAAGCGCACCTTCGGCAACCCCCACATCGCGCTGAAGGCCCGCCCCAAGCAGAAGGATTCCGCCGAGGTCGAAATGAAGGGCGAATTCATCGGGGTGATCTACGAGGACGAGGACGAGGCCGGCTCCTTCATGTTCGAAATGGCCATATTGGCGGAGGATCTGGAGGGGTGAATATGGACGGCAAACCTGGACCGGCGCCGAGGCGCAGGCCAACTTCGAGCAGGTGATCGAGAAGGCGGAGTCTGAAGGGCCGCAACGGGTAACGAGCGGTGGCATGGAAGCGGTGATGGTGGTTTCCGCCGAAGACTGGGAGCGCTCGGGCAAGCCAGGCACGGCCCCAGCGCGCTAAAATCCTTCTCTCGCAAGGGGTTACCGGATGCACACATCTCGCTTACACCCTCACTTGGAAATGTGTGAATCCGGTAGCGCAAGGGGAGAAGGCCCCTTACCCCCGCTCCACGAAGCTGTCGATTACCCGCTTTTCGCCGGCCTTCTCGAATGCCACGGTGAGCTTGTTGCCTTCCACGGCGGTCACCGCGCCGTAGCCGAACTTCTGGTGGAAGACCCGGTCGCCGCGGGCGTAGGCGCTCGGAACCGCCGGATCGGAAATAGCCACTAGGCGGCCCTCGCCCTCGATTACCTGGGTGCGGCCGGGCGGGCCGCCGGCGTAGCCGCGGGCCTGGGCGCGCCTCCAGCCGGGGCTGTCGTAGCCGGCCCCGTAGGCCACGTCCTCCCAGCGCGAGCCTGCTTCGCGCATCCCCGGGCCGCCGCCGTAGTAGCCGGTCTCCGACGCCGCCTCGACGCTGGCCAGCGGCAGTTCGTCGACGAACCGGCTGGGGAGCTGGCTGGTCCATCGCCCATAGACCTGCCGGTTGGCGACGAAGGAGATGCGCGCCTCCTCCCGCGCCCGGGTCAGGCCCACGTAGGCCAGCCGCCGCTCCTCCTCCAGGCCCTTTTCGCCGCTTTCGTCCATGCTGCGCTGGCTGGGAAACACCCCCTCCTCCCAGCCGGGCAGGAAGACCAGGGGAAACTCCAGTCCCTTGGCCGAGTGCAGGGTCATGATCTGCACCGCGTCGTCGGCGCCGCCGCGGTCGAGGTCCATGACCAGCGAGACGTGCTCCAGATAGGCCTCCAGGGTCTCGAAGGCGACCATGGACTGGACCAGCTCCTTCAGATTCTCCAGCCGCGTCTGGCTGGTCGGCCCCTTGTCCAGGCGCAGGGCGTCGATGTAGCCGCTTTCCTCCAGCACCGTCTCGGTGAGGCGGGGGTGGGGGAGGGCCTCCCTCTGGCCGCGCCAGCGGTCCACGTCGCGCAGGAAGGTGGCCAGCGCCGTGCGCGCCCGCCCGGTGATCTCGTCGCTCGCCGCCAGGTCGCGCGCCGCCGCCAGGGCTGACACGCCCCGCCGTCGAGCGAGCTGCAGCAGCTTCTGCACCGTGGTGTCGCCGATCCCCCGGCGCGGCGTGTTGACGATGCGCTCGAAGGCCAAATCGTCGTCCGTCGACTGGATCAGGCGCAGATAGGCGTGGGCGTCGCGGATCTCGGCCCGCTCGAAGAATCTCGGGCCGCCGATCACCACATAGGGGATCTGCAGCAGCACGAAGCGCTCCTCGAAGGCGCGCATCTGATAGGAGGCGCGCACCAGAATGGCGATGTCGCGATAGCGGCGGCCCTTTTTCCAGCGCTCGATGTCCTCGGCGACCAGGCGCGATTCCGCCTCGCCGTCCCACACCCCGCGCACCTGGACCTTCGCCCCGCCCTGAGCCTCCGTCCACAAGGTCTTGCCGAGCCGTCCCTTGTTGGCGGCGATCAGGCCCGAGGCGGCGGCCAGTATGTGCTCGGTGGAGCGGTAGTTGCGCTCCAGGCGGATGACCTTGGCGCCGGGAAAATCGCGCTCGAAGCGCAGGATGTTGTCCACCTCCGCCCCGCGCCAGCCATAGATCGACTGGTCGTCGTCGCCCACGCAACACAGGTTCGACCGCTTCTGGGCCAAGAGGCGTAGCCACAGATACTGGGCGACGTTGGTGTCCTGATATTCGTCCACCAGGATGTAGGCGAAGCGGCGGTGGTATTCGGCCAGCACGTCCGGGTGGCGCGTGAACAGGGTCAGATTGTGCAGCAGCAGATCGCCGAAGTCGCAGGCGTTGAGGATGCGCAGGCGGTCCTGATACGCGGCATAAAGGGCCGCGCCCTTGTTGTTGGCGAAATGCGCCCCCTCGGCGGCGGGGAGTTTGTCCGGCGTCCAGCCGCGGTTCTTCCAGTGATCGATCAGCCCGGCCAGATGCCGCGGCGTCCACCGCTTGGCGTCGATGTTGGCCGCTTCCAGGAGCTGCTTGATCAGCCGCTCCTGATCGTCGGTGTCGATGATGGTGTAGCTGGCCTTGAGGCCGACCAGCTCGGCGTGGCGGCGCAAGATCTGGGCGGCCATGGAATGGAAGGTGCCCAGCCACCTTAAGCCCTCGGCCGACGGCCCGATGATGTCGGCGATCCGGGTCCGCATCTCCCGCGCCGCCTTGTTGGTGAAGGTGACCGCCAGCAGCTCCCACGGCCGCGCCTTGCCGGTGGCCAGCAGGTGCGCCAGCCGCGTGGTCAGCACCCGCGTCTTGCCCGTCCCCGCCCCCGCCAACACCAACACCGCCCCCTCCGTCGCCTCCACCGCCGCCCGCTGCTCGGGGTTGAGGCCGGCGAGGTAGTCCGGGCCCGGGACGCGGGCGAGGTCGGAGATGCGGGGGGCGGGAAGGTCGGACACCAGGGGACTCGTGGGGGACTCGGGAAGACCCGCCTTCTACCACGCTTGACGCGGCTTATCGGCCCTGAACGAACCGCAGCGCGGCGAGCCGGCAGGCCGAGGCCAGGGGCCGGACGCCGCGTTCGGCGTCGATGCCGGCGATCAGGGCGGCGAGGCTGATGGCGCGAGCCGCGGCCAGTCGCTCCAGCACCGCCCAGAACTCGGGCTCCAGCGCCAGCGAGGTGGCGTGCCCGGCAAGCGAGACCGAACGCTTGCGCAGACGAGCGCCCTTCGCGCCGTCCGTGGTCACGGAGGGTCCCGCTTCGCCTGATCGAGCAGCGTCTTCGCTTTGAGCTCGGCGGCGGCGTCCATGGCCTTGGCGGCCTTGGAGCGGCCGAACCGGGCCCGGTTCTTGGCCGCCGTGGCCTTGGCGAGGGCCTTGCGCCTGACCTTGCGGACCCGGTTGAGGTTGATGGGGGTGATCATGGCGGCGATTTCTGCCCCGAAGATGGCCGGCGGTTCAAGATGCTGGCGTTGCAACGCCAATCCGCCTAGAACCCCGGCCGGGACGTCCCGAGTGAAGCTCGATCGGAGGCAAGACCGCGGTCGAGACGGAGTCGATCGCGACGGACGGGCGGAAGGAAAGGCAGGGTTAGTCGCGTTGGAGCCTACGCTTATCGAGGCGCCGGACTATTTTCATAAGGTGGTCGATTGTCAGTGGGCCTGCCCGGCCCATACGCCGGTGCCGGAATACATCCGGCTGATCGCCGAGGGGCGCTACACTGACGCCTACATGGTCAACTGGAAGTCCAATGTCTTCCCGGGCATCCTCGGGCGGACGTGCGATAGGCCGTGCGAGCCGGCCTGCCGGCGGGTGCGGGTGGAAGCCGAGCCGGTGGCCATCTGCCGCCTCAAACGCGTCGCGGCCGACCACAAGGACGATGTGACCGACCGCCTCCCCAAGGCCGCCGCGACGCGCAACGGCAAGCGCATCGCCTGCGTCGGAGCCGGCCCGGCCTCCCTGACCGTGGCCCGCGACCTCGCCCCGATGGGCTATGAAGTCGTGATCTTTGACGCCGACGCCAAGGCCGGCGGCATGATCCGCAGCCAGATCCCGCGCTTCCGCCTGCCCGAAACGGTGATCGACGAGGAGGTCGGCTACATCACCGGCCTGGGGCCGGTCATGCGCCTTTCCGAGC
>JBPCMA010000171.1:0-12428 GCA_051002715.1 Caulobacteraceae bacterium | reverse complement strand
CGCCCGCCGCCGCCGCAGGTCGCCTCGCGGCCGATCTGTTCGACAATCCCCTCGGCACCGACGGCTTCGAATTCGTCGAATTCGCCTCGTCCGAGCCCGAACGGTCGGGGGGCCTGTTCGAACAGATAGGTTTCACTGCCATTTCGCGCCATCGCTCGAAGAACGTGCTGCGCTACGCCCAGGGGGACATCAATTTCATTCTCAACATGGAGCCCGAGGGCCAGCCGGCGGCCTTCCGCGCCGACCACGGCCCCTCGGCCAACGCCATGGCTTTTCGGGTGCGCGACGCGGCCAAGGCCCTGAAGATGGCCGTCGAACGGGGCGCGACGGCGGTCGCCGGCCCGGTCGGGCCGATGGAGCTGAACATCCCGGCCATAGAGGGGATCGGCGGCACCCATCTCTATCTGGTCGACCGTTACGGGGCCAAGGCCATCTACGACGTGGATTTCGTCCCCATCGAGGGCGCGCCGACGGTCGTGCCGGGGGTGGGCCTCACCTATCTCGATCACCTGACCCACAACGTCCATCGCGGCCAGATGGGCAAATGGGCGGAATTCTACGAGCGCATCTTCAATTTCCGCGAGATCCGCTATTTCGATATCGAGGGCGCGCAGACGGGTCTCATCTCCAAAGCCATGACCAGCCCCTGCGGCAAGATCCGCATTCCGCTGAACGAAAGCAAGGACGACCACTCGCAGATCGAGGAATTTCTGCGCGACTATCGCGGCGAAGGCATCCAGCACATCGCGCTGGGCGCCGGCGACATCTGCGCGGCGGTGGAGGCGATGGGCCAGCGCGGGGTGAAGTTCCAGGAGGTGCCCGACATCTACTACGAACAGCTCGACGCCCGGGTCCCCGGCCACGGCGAGAACCTGCAGCGCCTGCGCGCCGACCGCATCCTCTTGGACGGCGCCCCCACCGAGGGTCAGGGCCTGCTGCTGCAGATCTTCACCCAGAACATGATCGGACCGATCTTCTTCGAGATGATCCAGCGCAAGGGCAACGAGGGCTTCGGCGAGGGAAACTTCAAGGCCCTGTTCGAGTCCATCGAGGCCGACCAGATGCGGCGCGGGGTCTTGCCGGCGAAGGCTGACTGAGGGTGGCGAAGCGCAACTGGATCCCCGTGCGTGGCGCGCAGGGCGAGTATTCGCGGCAGGCGCACGCCGACATGCCGGACGGCACCTATGAGCGCGAGGTCTCCAAGGAGGGCTTCTTCGGGCCGGCGTCCTTTTTCCACCATCGCCGCCCGCCTACCGGCTGGACGAGTTTCGAGGGCCCGCTGCGACCGCGGGCCTTCGATCTGGCGGCCCTGAACGCGGCGTCGCCGTCGCCCTGGGCCGCGCCCCGTGTGCTCTACAACGCCCAGGTGGAGATCCGCTTCTGGAAGCTGGCTGCCGCCATGCCGGCCCTCGCCCGCGATGCCGACGGCGACCTGTTGCTCTTCGTCCACGAGGGGCGGGGCGACCTCTTCTGCGACTACGGCCACATCGCCTTCGAGGCAGGCGACTATCTCTATATCCCGCGCGGAACCCTGTGGCGGTTGGTGCCGGAGGGCGCGGCGGCGATTTTGACCATCGAGGCGACGAACGGCCACTACACCCTGCCCGATCGCGGCATGCTGGGGCCGCACGCGGTGTTCGACCCGGCCATGCTGGATACCCCGGAGATGGACGGCGCCTTCCGCGCCCACCAGGACGCGGCCGGCGACCACACCGTCGAGATCAAGAAGCGCGGCGCCGTCTCCACCGTCACCTTCCCCTACAATCCCCTGGACGCGGTGGGCTGGCACGGCGACTTGGCGCCGGCCCGCCTCAACGTCCGCTCGATCCGGCCGGTGGCCAGCCACCGCTACCACCTGCCGCCCTCGGTTCACACCACCTTCGCCGCCGACCGCTTCGTGGTCTGCACCTTCGCCCCGCGCCCCTTCGAGACCGATCCGGGGGCGCTCAAGGTGCCGTTCTTCCACAACAACGACGACTACGACGAGGTGCTCTTCTACCACGCCGGCGACTTCTTCAGCCGCGACAACATCTCCGCCGGCATGCTTACTTTTCACCCGAGTGGCTTCACCCATGGCCCTCACCCCAAGGCGCTGAAATCCATGCTGGTCCAGGCCAAGGCGGCCACCGACGAATACGCGGTGATGATCGACGCCCGCGATCCCCTCGACGTCGGCGAGGGCGCGGCGGCGGTGGAAAACGCCGCCTATGTGGATAGTTGGAAGAACAAGTGAAACTCGCTTCCCTGAAATCGGGCCGCGACGGGCGCTTGGCGGTGGTCTCGCGCGATCTGGCCTGGTGCGTCGAGGCGGATGGGATCGCCCCCACCCTGCAGGGCGCCCTCGACGACTGGGAACGGTGCGAGCCCCTGCTGCGGGGCCTCGCCGAGAGCCTGGAGCACGGTTCGGTGGCCCGCACCCGCTTCCACGAGCGCGCCGCCGCCAGCCCGCTGCCGAGGGCCTATCAGTGGGCGGACGGTTCGGCCTATGTGAACCACGTCGAGCTGGTCCGCCGCGCCCGCGGGGCGGCCATGCCGGAGAGTTTCTGGACCGATCCCCTGATGTATCAGGGTGGCTCCGACGGCTTCCTGGGGCCGCGCGACCCCATCCCCCTGGTCGACCCGGCCTGGGGCTGCGACCTGGAGGCCGAGGTCGCGGTGGTCGTCGGCGACACACCCCAGGGCGCCGACCGGGCGACGGCGCTGGCCGCAATCCGCCTCGTCATGCTGGTCAACGATGTCTCCCTGCGCGGCCTGATCCCGGGCGAGTTGGCAAAATCCTTCGGCTTCTTCCAGTCCAAGCCGGCCAGCGCCTTCTCGCCGGTCGCCGTGACGCCGGACGAACTGGGCGATGCCTGGAGGGACGGGCGACTGTCGGGTCAGGTCATGGTGGAGGTGAACGGCGCCCTGTTCGGCCGGGCCGACGCCGGCGTCGACATGACCTTCGATTTCGGAACCCTTATCGCCCACGCCGCTCGGACTCGCGCTCTTTGCGCCGGCTCCATCATCGGCTCGGGGACCGTCTCCAACCGGGGCGACGGCGGCGGCCCGGGCAAGTCGATCGGCGAGGGCGGCGCCGGCTACAGCTGCATCGCCGAACTGCGCACCGTCGAGACCCTTGCCGACGGCGCGCCCAAGACGCCCTTCTTGAAGGCCG
The DNA here is from genome assembly GCA_051002715.1 of Caulobacteraceae bacterium. Classification (GTDB taxonomy): domain Bacteria; phylum Pseudomonadota; class Alphaproteobacteria; order Caulobacterales; family Caulobacteraceae; genus Acaudatibacter. The sequence continues at coordinate 9,274 of JBPCMA010000171.1, read as the reverse complement.
GCGATGCGGTGCGCATCGAGATGCGAGACGCCGCCCGCCGCTCGATATTCGGGGCCATCGACCAGACGGTGATCTCGGCCTGAACGTCGCGGGAACCGCGCGCCTCGCCCGCGGTTTTTACCGGCGAAGGGAGCCGCGCCATGCCCAAGGGCGACAAGTCCAAATACACCGACAAGCAGGAACGCAAGGTCGAGCACATCGAGGAGAGCTTCGAAGCCCGCGGTGTCTCCGAAAAGGAAGCCGAGCGGCGCGCCTGGGCCACCGTCAGCAAGGACGACGGCGGCGGCAAGAAGCCCGGCGGCTCGGGGCGGGGAGTATCCACCGGCCACCCGGCCGCCCACAAGGGCGGGGCGAAAGGCGGGCGTCGGCGAGCCGCTCCGCCGCCGACCGCTCGGCCTCGGCCAAAAAGGCCGCCGCCACCCGTCGACGCAACACCCGCTGAGCCGAGTCTTGTGACAGCCCCCGCCGGTTGCTAGAGCCAGCGGCGCCGCCCCAGTGGCGAAATGGTAGACGCGGCAGACTCAAAATCTGTTGGCCGCAAGGCCGTGTTGGTTCGAGTCCGACCTGGGGCACCAGCCTCCCGCCTGAAGGAGCCTTCTTGACGCGGCGCGTTTCGGGCGGCCCCGGTGGCCGGGGCCGCCCGATAGCCTCTCACTAGGTGCAGGCCGACCGGACCCGAACGTAGCGGTTTTGGCCGGCGCCCCAACGCCAAGCCGTGCAATTGTAGTTTTCGGCTTGTGGGGGAGGGCCGTGGTCGTCGTAGGCGCCGGAGGCGGCGGGGCCGTAGTCATAGATGGAGGGGTCGTAATAGATGCCAGGGCCCCACCAGCCGCCCCAGCCCCAACCGAGGCCCCACCCCCAACCCCACCAGCCACAACAGCCCCAGCCGCGCCAACCACCGCGCCAGCCACCCCAGCCGCCGCGCCAGCCGAAGCGGTCGCGGAAACCGTCGTGATCATGGTCGAAGCGATCGCGGAAACCGCGGTCGCCGAACGAATGGCCGCCGGCTGGATTGTGGAAACCGCCCACGCCGCCGTGCATGCCGGCGCCGTGCATACCGCCCATTCCACCGCCGCCACCCCCGGCCAAGGCGGGCGCCGCCGCGAACATCGCCGCCGCCGCGAATGTGGCCGCCGCCGCCGTCATCAAACCTCTGCGCATGGGAAACCTCGATAGTTCTTCAAGGGCCGAATAGGGAGTCTCGGACGTTGGAGATCGCACAAGCAAGCTGAACCCCAGGTGAACGCCGCCGCCGGAAAGCCGCAATTGGCGTTGGTCTCCTTGCGAGGGATATTTTGTCGCAGCCCAGGGCGAAACATTCAGGCATTGAAGTTCAATTCGAGACCAGGCCTTGGCCAGCGGCATTTGTAGAGCTTGCCGGTGGAGGAGGCGGTTACCCACGCGTTGCGGCGATCCTCGCCGCCAAAACAGATGTTGGTGGTGACCAAGTCCGGAAAAGCGAAGTGCTCGGTGGCTCCCTCCGGGTCGAAGGTGGTGATCCCGCCATTGATGATGGTGGCGACGCAAATCCTGCCGCCGGCTTCGACCGCCAGGCTGTCGAGGAGTTGGTAGCCCGGCAGGTTGCTTACCACCCGGCCGGGGGCGAAATCTGCTGGCGGGGCGAGTTCGCCCGGCGCGGCCACATCGAAGGCCCACAGGCGGCCCAGGTAGGTGTCGGCCACGTAGACAACCTTGCCGTCCGGCGAGAGGCCGACGCCATTGGGCGAGATCAGGTGGTCGCGGGCCCGAACGATATGGGTCCCGTCGCACCTGGCGTAGTAAAGGGCGCCGAACTTGCGGCCGTCGGGGGTCGAGCAACCGTGATCGGTGAACCACAGGCCGCCGTCGCGGTCGAAAACCAGGTCGTTGGGGCCGATGAGGCGCCGCCCGTCGCAGGCCTCATGGATGGTCTCCACCGCGCCGGTGGCCATATCGACCCGCTGGATCGAGCCGCCGGCGTGGCTGGGCGGCGTCGGGCCGGGGATGGTCAACCCGTCCTGCTTGAGCCAACTGAACGCGCCGCCGTTGTTGGCGACCCAGATGGCCCCGTCCGGCCCGATCGCCGCGCCATTGGGGCCACCGCCACAGTTCGCCACGGTGGATTTCGACCCGTCCGGTCCCACGCGGGTGAGGACGCCGCCCTCGATCTCGGTGACGATCACCGAACCATCGGCCATGGCGATCGGCCCTTCGGGAAACTTCAGTCCATCGGCCACCAGTTCGATATCCATGAACAACCCTCCGCTACTCGGCGGCGCCAACTATAGCGGTTGGGCGCCGGGGCGCTACCGCCGCCGTTCCAGCACCCGGAAGACGAAGGCGTGGTCGTCGTCCGGACCGGCGCCGTGCGCGTCGCGAGCGACCTCGGCCCAATTGGCTTCGTCGAAGGCGGGGAAGCGCACATCACCCGGCGGCCTTGCCTCCACTTCGGTGAGGTAGAGCCGCCGGGCGCGGGGCAGGGCGAGCGCGAAGAGGGCGGCGCCGCCGATCACGCATACCTCTTCGGCCCCCTCCTCGGCCGCCTGCTCACGGGCGATCTGCGCCGCCTGCGAAAAGTCCTCGCACGCCAGCGCGCCCGCCGGCTGGAACGAGCCGTCGCGGGAAAGGACGATGTTGAGGCGGCCGGGCAGGGGCCGCCTGGGCAGGCTCTCCCAGGTCTTGCGGCCCATGATCACCGGTTTGCCCAGGGTGAGTTGTCGAAAGCGCGCCAGGTCCGACTTCAGGCGCCAGGGCAGGGCGCCGGCGGCGCCGATCACGCCGTTGGCCCCGCGCGCCACCGGTCCCAGGGTGAGGATGGGGGGCAGCGGCCGCGCCGTCAAACCGCGATCGGCGCCTTGATCGCCGGATGGGCTCGATAGCCCTCCACGGCGATGTCCTCCGACGCGAAGGCGAAAATGTCGGTCTTGTGCGCCAGGCGCAGAGTCGGGAGGGGATAGGGCTGGCGGCCGAGCTGGCGCGCCGCCTGGTCCAGGTGATTGAGGTATAGGTGGGCGTCGCCCAGGCTGTGGATGAATTCTCCCGCCTCCAGGCCGGTGGCCCGCGCCATCAGGTGGGTGAGCAGGGCGTAGCTGGCGATGTTGAAGGGGACGCCCAGGAAGACATCGGCCGAGCGCTGGTAGAGCTGGCAGGAAAGGCGGCCATTCGCCACATGGAACTGGAACAGGCAATGACATGGCGGCAGGGCCATGGCGTCCAGGTCGGCCGGATTCCACGCCGTGACGATGTGGCGGCGGCTGTTGGGGTCGTCCCGGATGGAGGCGACGACGGCGGCGATCTGGTCGATGGCGCGCCCGTCCGGCGCCGCCCAGGAGCGCCATTGCCGGCCGTAGACCGGGCCCAGTTCGCCGGCCTCGTCGGCCCACTCGTCCCAGATCGTGCAGCCGCGCTCCCGCAGCCAACGGACATTGGTGCGGCCGGCCAAAAACCAGATCAGCTCCAGGACGATCGATTTGAAATGCACCGTCTTGGTAGTGAGCAGGGGAAAGCCGGCGGAAAGGTCGAAGCGCATCTGGCGGCCGAAGACGCTCAGCGTCCCCTCTCCGGTGCGGTCGCCGCGCCGCGCGCCGGTGGCCATGATGTCGGCGAGCAGGGCGAGGTATTGGGCCTCGCCGGTGATGAGGGCCGGCGCGTCGTGGGTCGCGAGAATCGGGGTATTGAAGGTCATGGCGCGCGGCCCCTGGCTTAACCCGCGAATCCGCCTTCGTCGAGGAAGGCCCGCTCATCGTCGGTAGTCGCGCGGCCCAGGCAGGCGTTGCGGTGCGGGAAACGCCCGAAACGGGCGATGATGTCGTGATGATCGCGGGCCCATTGGGCGCTCTGGCCGCCGGCGCGCTCCAGCGCTTCGCAAAGGTTTACCGCCAGCGCTTGGTCGGCCGGGTCTTCGGAATGTTCGAAGGGCAGGTAAAAAAAGCCGCGCAGGGCCGGAGCGGTCGCCGTGTCGTGGCCGGCGGCGATCGCGGCGCGGGCCACGCTCCGCGCCAGAGGATCGGTGGCGAAGGCGTGGGCCGAGCGACGGTAGAGATTGCGGGGGAACTGGTCGAGCAGTAACAGGAGGGCCAGCGACCCTTCCGCCGCCGCCGCCCAGCCGTCCAGTTCGCCGCGCGCCGCGGCGTGATGCGCCGCCTCGAAGCGCTCGTGGACCTGGGCGTCGAACGCCGCGTTCTTCTTGAACCAGGCCTTGGGGCCGGCCCGGCGCCAGAAGTCGATGATTTCGCGGGGCTTCGTGGTCATGGTTCGCCTCGCCTTGACGGCGGGGGTGAAACCCTATGGATAGCCGCCGCCGCCAGAGCCGTCCATGGGCCGGCCAGGGGAGAACACATGCGCATCTATCGCGACGGCGACGCCGACCTCGCCCGCCTGCTGGACAAGAAGGTCGCCATCGTCGGCTACGGCTCGCAGGGCCGCGCCCACGCCCTGAACCTGCGCGACAGCGGCGTGCGCGATGTCGCCGTGGCGCTCGCGCCCGGCTCGGCGTCGGCGGCCGGGGTGCGCGACGATGGACTGAGGGTCGTCAGCGTCGCCGAGGCCGCCGCCTGGGCCGACGTCATCGCCATGCTGGCCCCGGACGAGGTCCTGCCCGCCATCTACCAGGGCGAAATCGCGCCCCATATTCGCGACGGGGCCGCCCTGGTGTTCGCCCATGGCCTGACCGTCCATTTCGCCCTTATCGAGCCCGCCGCCGCCCTCGATGTCCTGCTGGTGGCGCCCATCGGGCCGGGGGGGGCGGTGCGCGGCGAATATCTCAAGGGCGGCGGCGTGGCTTGCCTGGTCGCGGTGGCCCAGAACGCCAGCGGCGGCGCCCTGGACCTGAGCCTCGCCTATGGCGCGGCGATCGGCGGCGGGCGGGTGGCGATGATGGAGACCAGCTTTCGCGAGGAGTGCGAGACCGACCTGTTCGGGGAACAGGCGGTGCTGTGCGGCGGCATGACGGCGCTGATTCGGGCCGGTTTCGACACCCTGACGGGGGCCGGCTACGCGCCGGAAATGGCTTGGTTCGAGTGCCTGCACCAGGTCAAGCTGATCGTCGATCTAATCCATGAGCGGGGCATCGCCGGCATGAGCGCGGCGATCTCCAACACCGCCGAATTCGGGGAATATGCGACCGGCCCGCGCATTGTCACCGATGAAACACGGGCCGAGATGAAACGGGTGCTGTCGGACATTCAGACGGGGCGCTTCACGCGCGACTGGATGGCCGAATGCGCCGCCGGCCAGCCCAGCTTCAAAGCCGCCCGCCGCGCCGCCGCCGACCACCCCATCGAAGCGGTCGGCGCCCGCCTTAGGGCGATTACGGCGGGGAGCGGGGTAGGGGAACCGTAGCGGCTCGCCCTGCGATCGGCCTACGCTTGGGCGATCCTGGGCGGAAGGCAAGGTCGATCATCGCCGCTATTCGACGGCTATCAACTCTACGGACGCCGGACATTTCCCAGGAGAGGATCAAGGAGTTTTTCGGCGATGAATCTCACGGCGGGGACGCAGACACCGTCTCCGGCGACATGATAGGCGTCGTTGTAACGCGAGGGCAATTCGTAGTCGTCCGGCAATCCCATCAGGCGGCCGGCTTCGCGGGGAGACAGCAGCCGCGAACGGACGCTTTTTCCATCGACGACCAGGATGGTTTGGCGGCTGGAGCCGCCGCGAGGTGTCCTGAGGCAACCGGCCACGTCATCGAACCTCACTTCGGCGCGTTGTCGCTTGCCGCCTAGGGCGTCGGGCCGGGTCCTGCGATAAACGCCGCCGACCCTGCGATGACCGGAAGTTTCGGCGGCTTCGACTTTCGCCCGATTGATCGGCGACATGAGGCCGAGGAGCCGCGCGGTCTCTTCCTTGGTATGCCAGCGTACGCCCGACGGCGGATCCTCGACAAGGTCGGCGAAGGTGGTGTTCCTGGCAGGCGGTCGCGGCGGCGCCCACCACAGCCAATTTCGTTTTGCCGGCGCCGGAAGGCGACCCCATCCATCGACCAGCGCGCGGGGATGCCACGCCGCGAGTGGACGGTCGGAGAGCAGCGCGGCCGGCACGCCCTGTCCCGCCTCGACGGCAATGAAGAACACCCGCGGACGACTTTGAGGGACAAAGTGGAGCGCATCCACGACGATGACGCCAAATCTGTAGTCGGCGTCCGCCAAGGCGGCGCAGATTGCGGCGAAGTCCAGGCCGCTGCGCGAGGTCAGCACGCCTGGGACGTTCTCGAGCACGATGGCTCGCGGCGCGCGTCGCTCGGTTTTCAGCGTCTTCATGAGCGCCCAAAACGGCCAGAAGGTCCCCGAACGGGTTGGGACCGCGGCGCCCGACCGGCCCAGGCCAAGTCCATCTCCGGCCAAGGAAAGATCCTGGCAAGGGAACGACGCCCAAGCTAGGTCGGCCTGCCCCGGTAGATCAGACGCCCGGACCTGCGCCACGTCCTCGCAAAGGAGATGGCCCTGGCCCCAATTGGCCGCGTAGGTCGCCGCTTTCATCGGGTCGTAGTCGTTGGCGAACAGGCACTCCCACGCCAATCCCAGTCCGGCCCGCGCCATGCCGCCGCCGGCGAAGAACTCATAGTAGGTCGGGGCTGTGCTGGTCATCCTATGACTCATGTTCTACGATTCGTTGTATCGCTTTCCGGGCAAGATTTCTGACCGGAATTTCAAGCCACCCGTCGACGTCACATCCACGCAAGATCGGCCTCGCCGCGCAGGATGGCCTCGGCCTCGGCGGTATGCTTGGCGCCGTCGCGCGGGTGCAGGACGAGAGGCGGAAGGAGCCGCAAGGGGGCCTTGCCGGACTTGACGGCGCGGACCAGTACGCGCTTGGCCGGCGCGTCGGCGAAGGGATGGATCGGCCGAATCTGGAACGAACCGGCCTTGGCGGCCAGGAGGGTGAGGAGATCGGCCAGGCGGTCGGCGCGGTGGATAACGGTGATCCAACCGCCTTCGCGCACCGCCTTGGCCAGAAACGCGATCCAGGCGGTCAAGCCCCCCTCGGTGATCCACGCCTCGCGCTTGGCCGCGCCGGGCCCGCGCAGCGCGGCGGCATCGTCGAAGAAGGGCGGGTTAGCCAGGGCCGCGTCGAAAGGCGTGAGGCCCAGGCGGGAGAAGGGCTGGCTGATATCGCCGGCGCGCGCCTCCACCCGATCGATCAGGACGTTGAGTTCGATGTTGGCGCGGGCCAGGTCCAGGGCCGCGCCATCCCGCTCTATCCCCCAGAAGCGCGCGGCAGGCCGTCGCGCGGCCGCCGCCAGCAGGGCCGCGCCCACCCCGCAGCCGGCCTCGACGACCCGCGACCCTGCGCCGGCGTCGCAGGCGGCCGCCAGCAGGGCGGCGTCCAGCCCGGCCCGGTAGCCATCCGCCGGCTGGCGCAGGCGAATGCGGCCGCCAAGCACCGTATCGTCGCTGACCTCCATGGCAGGGGCGCTTGTTCCTCGCGATTGGCTTGACCCTGCCCTATCGCGCCACCATTGTCGCCCGCAACGGCCTTCGAGGCGGGGGCGGATAAGGAGCGCGGGGTTTGGACGCCGCCAAAGCCGTTATCACACGCGAAGCCGGCTCGGCCGAACGCCTCATCGCGTTGGCGGCGGCGGACATGGCCGGCGTCGACGCCTTGATCGCGGCGCGTATGCAAAGCCCGGTGAGCGTCATCCCGGCTCTCGCCGAACATCTGATCGAAGCCGGCGGCAAGCGCCTGCGCCCGCTTCTGACGGTGGCCGCCGCGCGCCTGATCGGCGGGCGAGGCGACGGCGCCCTCAAGCTGGCGGCGGCCGTCGAATTCATCCACACCGCGACCTTGCTGCACGACGACGTAGTCGATTCCTCGCGGCTTCGCCGCGGCAAGGTGGCCGCACACCTGATCTGGGGCGCGCCGTCGAGCGTTCTGGTGGGGGATTTCCTATTCGCCAGGGCCTTCGAACTGATGGTGGAGACCGGCCTCGTCCCGGCTCTGGAAATCCTCGCCCGCGCCTCGCGGGTTATCGCCGAGGGCGAGGTGTTGCAACTCTCCCGCGCCCACGACCTCAACCTCAGCCAAGCGACCTATCTGGAGATCATCACCGCCAAGACCGCCGAACTGTTCGCCGCCGCCGCCGAGGCCGGCGCGGTCTCGGCCGGCGCGACCGCGGGCCAATCGGTGGCCCTGCGCGCCTTCGGCCGCAACCTGGGCCTCGCCTTTCAACTGGCCGACGACGCGCTCGACTACGACGGCGCCACCGAGACCTTGGGCAAGAACGCCGGCGACGATTTCCGCGAAGGTAAGGCGACCCTGCCGCTGCTGCTCGCCATCGCCCGCCTGGGGCCGCGGGAGGTGGATTTCTGGGAGCGGGCCATCGGGCGTCGCGAACAGACCGAGGCGGATTTCCGTCGCGCCCGCGAACTCATCATCGGGGCCGGCGCCTTGCAGGCCACCCTCGACCTCGCCGCCGACTACGCCGACGCCGCGAAGGCTGCCCTGACGGTGTTCCCGCCCGGCGCCTGGCGCACCGGCCTGGAAGCCCTGGCTGACTTCGCGGTCAGCCGGCGGGCGTAAGGCGAATAGGTTGGCGGTTTTTGGCGGTCGGATGGCGGGCGATGGCGGGTTTTGGACCGCGCCGGGCGATCAAGCTTACGCACAACCAGTTGATATATTTTGCTTATCCATTTGTCGTAAAGCGAAAACCGACTATGGGGGGAGGGGTCTTGGGTGCTACGGCGAGGAGAAGATTACATATTGCAACTATCTGACACGGGTGTCAAGATGGTCGGCTTGAGAGTGTTTTAGTCTAGGTGTTTTAGTCCCGGCATTTGATGGTGCATTATTCAGCCGGCGATGGAAGGATGCGCTATGGGACAGATTCTTCACGGGAGCGCCCGCACGACAGCGGCGGTCCGTAGCGATTCATACTCGACCCGCACCATCAAATGCCGGGACTAAACATCTAGGACGAAGGGGCAGAGTCGTGCCTTCCGCCGCGGTAGCACCCTCATAAAAGCGTTGGCGAAAGTCACTCTGACACCTTTTGTCCGGGGTGTGCGGCCCATTTTGGCCACGAACCTCGCGAACTCCACGAACCGCATCGCAACGCCGGAGACAACGCTTGGCCGATCTCGCCGTCTATTATGAACATCCGCGCTGGTTCGAGGCCCTGTTCGCCGCCCTGGACCGCCGCGGCGTTGCCTGGACGCCGATCGCCATCGTCGATCATGGGTTCGACCTCGCCGACAGCCAGGCGCCCGCGCCGGTCATCCTCAATCGCCTCGCCATGTCTTCCTTCCTGCGCCAGGAGGAGCACGCGCTGTTCTACAGTCTGGCGGTGCTGGACCAT
>JBPCMA010000170.1:0-16837 GCA_051002715.1 Caulobacteraceae bacterium | reverse complement strand
GCCATCAGCAGGGCCGGCAGGTGCGCCTCGGCCAGGGCGCGGTCCAGGGTTTGGGAGTCTTGTTTCATGGCGCTTCCTCTGGGCGTGAGCCGACCTTAGCGGCCTTCCCCCACGGCGCCAAAGCGTCAGGCCGACCGGCCGCGCGCCTCGATCGGCCAGATATCGATCAGGGTGTCGCCCCTGACCGCGTGATAGGCCTCGTAGAGATTCACGGTCGGATCGCAGTGCGGGGCGGCGAAGGTCACCACCTCGCCCAGCCTCGGCGCCGCCTCGCCGGCCGGCGGTATCACCGCGCCGTGCTCGTCGCCCATGAAGTGATAGGTCGAGCCGGCCGCCGCGCCGGCCAGGATCGGCGGCGATCCGGCCTCGGTGGCGAAGGCCTTGAAGCCGGCGTCCACCGTGGCCATGAACGGGTGGTTGGCGCTGATCGTCCGCGCATCGACCATCAGGGCGGTCTCGAAAGGGGCGCGGCCATCGCCGGTCAGGTCGCAGTCGCCGTATTCGCGGTCCATGAAGACATAGGAGCCCACCTGAAGCTCGGTGAACAAACCCAGCTCAGCGTCGATCACGTGCGTTCCGGTGCCGCCGCCGGTCACGATCCCCGGCGCCAATCCCGCCTCCGTCAGCCGACGGATGATTTCGCCGAGGTAGGCGGTGCGCTCGACGATGGCGTCGCGGCGGGTTTCGAACGCCTCGATGTGCTGGTGCGTGCCGCAATAGAACTGCACCCCGCCGAAGGTGAGATTCGGCGCGTCGACGATCCGCCGCGCTAAGCTAAGCGCCGCCTCGCCATCGGCGACGCCGGTGCGGTGGATGCCGGGGTCGATGTCCACGATCAGGGTCAGGGCCGCGCCGCTCGCCGTCAGAGCGTCCTCCGCGTCCGGATGATCCACGGCCGCCATCAGGCCGGGCGAGCGCGTCGCCAGTGCGGCCAGCCGCTCGACCCCCGCCGCCCCCACCACCGGCGAGGTGATGAGGATGTTCTCGATCCCCCCCGCCGCCAGGGCCTCGGCCTCGCCCAGTTTGGCGCAGCACACTCCCACCGCGCCCGCCGCGATCTGCCGCCGGGCGATCTCGACGCTCTTGTGGGTCTTGGCGTGCGGTCGCAGCTTCAACCCCGCACGGTGCGCGAAGGCCGCCATGGCCGCGATGTTGCGCTCCAGGGCATCGACCTCGACGATCAAAGCCGGCGTGTTCAGGTCCCGCCGCGAGCCCTGACGGCCGATCAGGTGCTGGTGGAGGGTGAGGACGTGCATGGCGCCTGCCTACAACGAAAACGCGAACAGGTCGCGCAGATGGGCGTTGAGGAACTTTCCCGCCGGATCGACCCGCCGCCGCACCGCGCCCCAGCGCTCCGCCGCCGGGTAGAGGCGGATCACATCCTCCGAGGTCAGGGTGTGCCGCTTGGCCCAGTGTGGCCGCCCGCCGCCTTGCGCGAACACCGCCTCCACCGCCGCGAAGGCTTCGCGCCACGGCATCTTGGCGTACTGGTGGAAGGAGATGGAGACGCACGGGCCGGCGTTCATCGGAGAAAGCCAGATGTCGTCGCCGGCCACGGCCCGAAACTCGAAGGGAAAGATGATCGGAAACCGGCGCCGGCGCACCTCGGCGATGGCCCGGCGCAGGCTCTCCGCTCCGGCGGCGGTGGGGATTTCATACTCCATCTCCTCGAAACGGACGGCGCGTTCGGAGGGGAAGATGCGGCACGCCGGCCCGGCGCGGCTGGAAGGGCCGATGGCGCGAGTCATCAGGCGCTGCAGGGCGGGGGCGAGGAATGGCGCGGCGGCGGCCATGTCGCAGGCGATCTGGAAAGCCTCGTCGGCGGCGGTCTTGGCGACCGCGTCGTCGCCCGCCTCCACCGGCTCCAGGATCTTGAGCATGGCCTGATCGGCGTAGGGAAAGACGAAGAACTCCACATGGCGGTGGCGCGCGGTGAGGGAATCCCAGTCGCCGAGCGCCTCGTCGAGCGGGACGCGGCGGATGGTCTCCCTGAGCCGATAGGCAGGCATGACCGCCAGCCTGACCGCCGCCATCACCCCGAGCATGCCCAGGCTCACCCGCTGGGCCTCGAATAATTCGGGCTCCCGCGCGGCGTCACATTCGACCACCGAGCCGTCGGCCATGACCAGGCGATAGGCGATGGCCAGGGTCGAGAGCGAGCCCAGTTCACAACCGGTCCCGTGGGTGCCGGTGGCAAGGGCGCCGGCGATGGCCTGCTTGTCGATGTCGCCCTGGTTGGCCAGGGACAGGCCTTTCTTCCACAGCGCTTCGGTGAGGCGGGATATCGGCCAGCCGGCCGGGGCCCACGCCGACTGGCGGTCGGCCGCCACCTCCAGCTCGCCCTCCAGGTCGGCGAGAGAAATCAGCATCCCGTCGGTGGCGCACAGCGGCATGAAGGAATGGCCCGCCCCGGCCACCCGCACTTGCCCCGCCCGCGCCACCAGGGCGCTCAGTTCGGACAGGCTGCGCGGCGCGGCCAGTTCGACCGGCGCCGCGACCACGCTGCCCGACCAGTTCCGCCAATCCGCCATCGGAAGCGTCTCCGTCGCGGCGGTAAAAAATCGGCCCTATCGCCCGCCGCCCAAGGCGCTAGATTTGCCCAAGCAGCGCGGAGGAACAAGCATGGGTTTCGCGGAGTATGCGGAATACGATGGTCTCGGCCTCGCCGAACTGGTGGGCCGGGGCACGGTCAGTCCCGCTGAGTTGGTCGAGGCGGCCATCGAGCGGATCGAGCGCCACAACGGGGCGCTGAACGCGGTGGTCTTCAAGGCCTACGACGAAGCCCGCGCCGCCGCGGCGAGCGACCTGCCCGACGGGCCGTTCAAGGGCGTGCCCTTCCTCATCAAGGATCTGGGCGTCACGGTGGCCGGCTGGCCACAGACGCGGGGCAGCCGGTTCACCCGCGACATGATCGACGCCGAGGACAGCGGCCTCATCCGCCGTTACCGCCAGAGCGGGGCGATCCTGGTCGGCAAGACCAACACCCCGGAATACGGCATCACCGGCACCACCGAATCCGCGCGCCTCGGCCCCTGCCGCAATCCGTGGAACACCGGCCATATCGCCGGCGGCTCGTCGGGCGGCTCGGCCAGCGCCGTGGCGGCCGGCATGGTCCCCTTGGCCCACGCCAGCGACGGCCTGGGCTCGATCCGCATCCCCGCCGCCTGCTGCGCCCTGGTGGGCCTCAAGGTCACCCGCGACCGCAACCCGGACCTGCCCGACGCCGGCGACTACGCCTATGGGCTGGTGGTCAACCATGTGGTCAGCCGCACGGTGCGCGACAGCGCCGCCATGCTCGACGCCACCGGCCGCCCCGAGGCGGCCTCGCCCTACGCCGCGCCGCCGAAAGATCGGCCCTATCTGGAGGAAATCGAGCGTCCGCCCGGGCGTTTGCGCATCGCCTGGTCGGCGCGGACGCCCGCCGACCGGCCCATCGACCCCGAGGTCGAGGCGGCGCTGCACCAGACCGTCGAGAGGCTGCGCGCGCTCGGCCATGAGGTCGTCGAACGGGGCCTGAATATCGACCAACGCGCCCTCTATCGCGCCCTGGGGCCGGTCAGCGGAGCCAATTTCGCCGCGAGCATGAAGCGCCTGATCGAACGGCTTGGCCGCGAGCCGCAAGAGGGCGAACTCGAACCGCTGACCTGGGCGGCGCTGAAGAACGGTCGGACGGTCACCGGCGAGGCGGCGCTCGGGGGCCTGCGGGAACTGCGCGCGATCAATCGCCAGACCCTGGGCCTGTTCGAGACCTTCGATGTCTTTCTGACGCCGGTGATGGGAACGCCGCCCCCGCCCATCGGCTATGTCGATCCGGTGGCGCTGACGCCCCGCGAGGTGAACCGCCGCCAGGGCGAGGTCTTTCCCTACACCCCACCGTTCAACGCCAGCGGCCAGCCGTCGATCTCCCTGCCGCTCGCTTGGTCGGCGTCGGGCCTCCCGATCGGCATGATGTTCACCGCCCGCTACGCCGACGAGGCCACCCTGTTCCGCCTGGCCGGTCAGTTGGAGAAAGAGGCGCCGTGGAAAGACCGGCGCCCGCCCATGTGGAATTGAGGGGCTGGCGGTCGGCCGCGTCCCGGTCGAATATGGTGTCCGTCCTTTAAGGCTCGGAGGGGAGTTTCGTGATGTTCGGCAATCAGAGCTTGGTGCGCGGCCCGCGCCGGCCGCCGCTGCTGGAACAGACCATCGGCGAGGCCCTCGCCTGGGCGGCCGAACGGTGGGGCGACGAGCTGGCCCTGATCTCGGTGGCCCAGGGCATCCGCTGGAGCTGGCGCCAGCTGGAACATAAGGCCGACGAATTGGCGGTGGGCCTTCTGGGGCTGGGGCTGGCGCCGGGAGACCGGATCGGCGTCTGGGCGCCCAACTGTGCCGAATGGACCCTGACCCAGTTCGCGGCCGCGCGGGCCGGCCTGATCCTGGTCACCATCAATCCGTCCTATCGCCGCGCCGAACTCGAATACACGCTCAACAAGGTCGGGGTGAAAGCCCTGGTCGCCGCCGAGCGCTACAAGACCAGCGACTATGTGGGCATGATCGAGGATCTGGCCCCCGAGGTCGCCGCCTCGACCCCCGGCGCCCTCGACTGCGCGGCCCTGCCGGCGCTGAAGGTGCTGATCAAGATCGGCGGCGAGGCTCGCCCCGGCTGGCTGGCCTTCGACGAGGTGGCCGAGCGGGCGCGCGAAGCCGACCTGCCCCGCGTCGAGGCGGTGGGCCGGGGGCTGAGGGCCCGCGATCCCATCAACATCCAGTTCACCAGCGGCACGACCGGGTCCCCGAAGGGCGCCACCCTCTCCCACCGCAACATCCTCAACAACGGCTATTTCGTCGGCGCCGCCATGGGCCTGCGGGCCGACGACCGACTGTGCATCCCGGTGCCCCTCTACCATTGCTTCGGCATGGTGATGGGCAACCTGGCCTGCCTGACCCACGGCGCGGCCATGGTCTATCCCTCGCCGACCTTCGACGCGACCGCCGCCCTGGCCAGCGTGGAGTCGGAGGCCTGCACCGGCCTCTACGGCGTGCCGACCATGTTCATCGCCATGCTGGGCGCCCCCGATTTTGACCGCTTCGACCTCACTTCCCTGCGCACCGGCTGCATGGCCGGCGCCCCCGCGCCGGACGCGGTGATGAAACAGGTGATCGAGCGACTGCACATGCGGGACGTGACCATCGCCTACGGCATGACCGAGACCAGCCCGGTCAGCTTCCAGACCTCGCCGCGCGATTCCCTTGAGCGGCGGGTCTCGACCATCGGCCGGGTGCAGCCGCATCTGGAAGCCAAGATCGTCGATGAGAACGGACGGACCGTCCGCCGCGGGGCGCCCGGCGAGATCTGGACGCGCGGCTATTCGGTCATGCTCGGCTACTGGGACGACGCGACGCGCACCGCCCAGTGCCTGGACGCCCAGGGCTGGATGCACACCGGCGACATCGGGACGATCGACGCCGCCGGCTACGCCAAGGTGGTCGGCCGGATCAAGGACATGGTCATCCGCGGCGGCGAGAACCTCTATCCGGCCGAGATCGAGGCCTTCCTCTTCCGCCATCCCAAGATCGCCGAGGCCCAGGTGGTGGGCCTGCCCGACCCCCGCTACGGCGAGGAGCTGTGCGCCTGGATCCGCCTCCATCCCGGCGAGACCGCCGACGAGGCCGACATCCGCGCCTTCTGCGACGGCCAGATCGCCCACCACAAGATCCCCCGCCACATGCGCTTCGTCGACGCCTTCCCGATGACGGTCACCGGCAAGGTGCAGAAGTTCGCCATCCGCCAGACGATGATCGAGGAACTGGGGCTGGAGGCGCGACAAACGGCGTGACGGGGGGCAGAGACCACCCTACACCGCCGCCTGCACCCCCATCTCCACCACCCGGTTGGGTGGCAGGCCGAAGACTTCGGTGGGGTCGGCGGCGTTGCGGGCCAGGAGGATGAACAGGCGGTTGCGCAGGCCGCGAAGGCCGTGGTCGTGGGTGGAGACGATGGTCCGCCGGCCGAGAAAATAGGAGGTGTCCATATCCGCGAAGGTGACACCGCTGACGCTTAGCCCACGCAGGGCGGCGGCGACCCGGGGCCGCTCCATGAAGCCGAAGGTCAGGATCACCCGGACGAATCCGCCGGCCAGCGCCTCGCCGCTCGCCCGCTGGTCCGCCGGAACGCGCGGCTCGTCGGCGGTGCGCACCACGACGATGGCGTTCTTTTCATGCAACACCCGGTTGTGCTTGAGGTTGTGCATCAGGGCGCTGGGCGTCAGGTCGGGGTCGGGGCTCAGATAGACCGCCGTGCCGCCCACCCGCTGGCGGGGGCGGCGGTCCAGCGAGGCCAGGAAGTCGCCGATCGGGATGCGATCCTCGCGCTCCTGACGGCGGACGGTCTCGACGCCGTTGAGCCAGGTGGCGATGACCGCGATGACGCCCGCCCCGATGGCCAGCGGCGCCCAGCCGCCCGACAGCAGCTTGAGGGAATTGGCGCCCAGAAAGGCCAGGTCGACGGCCAGGAGCGGCGCGATCAGCAGGACCACCTTCCACGGCGGCCATTTCCACAGCCGCCGCGCCACGATGGCCGCCAGCGCCGTGGTCACCGACATGGTTCCGGTCACCGCCAGGCCGTAGGCGTTGGCCAGATGGCTGGAATTCCTGAAGATGGCGACGAGCAGAACCACTCCGATCATCAGCAGCAGATTGATCGTCGGCACATAGATCTGGCCGGCCTGGGTGTCCGAGGTGCGCCGCACGTTCAGGCGCGGCAGCAGGCCCAGCTGGGTCGCCGAGCTCGACAGGGAAAAGGCGCCGCTGATCACCGCCTGGCTGGCGATGATGCCGGCGGCGGTGGCCAGCAGAACCAGGGGCACACGGAGGACTTCCGGGGCCATGAGGAAGAACCACTCCTGGCCCTTGACTCCGGACGCCTCGCCGGCGGCGGTCGATAGATAGCGAAGGGCGAAAGCCCCCTGGCCCAGGTAGTTGAGAGCGAGGGCGGGGAAGACCGCGGTCATCCAGGCGGCCCGGATGGGGCCGCGGCCGAAATGGCCCATGTCGGCATAGAGCGCCTCGGCCCCGGTGATGCTCAGGGACACCGAGCCCAGGACGAAAACCCCGATCAGGCCGTGGCCAGCCAGAAAGCCCAGGCCCCACAGCGGATTGAACGCCAGCAGGATGCGCGGCGCGCTGGGAATGTGGGCCACGCCCAGGGCGGCGATGGCGGCGAACCACACTAGGCAGATTGGCCCGAACCAGGCGCCCACCTTGGCCGTCCCGCGCGACTGGATGAGGAACAGGGCGATGAGCAGGGTGAGGGAAATGGCGATCTCCACCGACGGCGTGACCACGCCGGCCAGGGCGGGGGCGGTCTTGAGTCCCTCCACCGCCGAGAGGACCGAGATGGCCGGGGTGATGATGGCGTCGCCGTAGAAGAGGGCCGCGCCGCAAATCCCCAGCGCCAGCACCACGCGCCCACGATGGCCGACCGCCCCCTGGGCCAGGGCCATCAGGGCCAGAATGCCCCCCTCGCCACGGTTGTCGGCCCGCATGATGAAGAAGACGTATTTGACCGTGACCACGACGATCAGGGACCACAGGGTCAGGGAAACGATCCCGAAAATCTCGGCTTGGCCGACCGGACCGCGGGCCGCCTGGGCGAGCGCCGTCTTGAAACCGTAGATCGGGCTGGTGCCGATGTCGCCGAACACCACCCCCATGGCGCCCAGCATCAGGCCGCCGAACCGTCGCCGCGCCGCGCCCGGCGTCGAAGCCCCCTCTGCCGAACCGGCCCGCATGGCGCGCCCCTTTAGGGCGCCGGCGGCCGGAAGGGAATGGTGGTCTCAAGAAGCCGGCAGCGACATGCGCCGCCTCACCATGATCGCCCGCCGAGGCGCCTCTCAAAATGACTTCGGCAGGCCCGCGTCCTTCAAGACGACGTTGGCGGTATGGCTGCGCGTGGCCCGCGGGACGCTGAACGAGCGGCGGGTTAGCGGGCTGTACCAGATTTCATGGCTCCCCTTGCCCGGCCGGACAAAATGGCAGCCCGCTTCGCGCAACAGGCGGGCGAGATCGCGGTAATAGTCGGCGACCACCTAGACGACCGCCAGCTCCAGGGCGGCGGTCGGGCGCTCGCGCGCCTTGTCGGGGGTATAGCCCGGAACATTGGCCTCCAGCATCTGGGGCGCCAGCTCCTCGGCGATGGCGATGAAGTCGTGCAGGGTCTCCGCCTCGACCGTGAGCCCAGGCACGTTGGTCTTCGAATAATAGACACCCGCCTCACCGTCCCAGACCGCCTTGACGTAATAGTTTGTCATCGCGCTTCCGTGTTTGACCGTCCGCATATCCACCAACGCCGACTGTCGCGTTCGGCCCGCCAGCTGTCAACGCATCGTCCGCCCCGCTACCCGCCGCCGATGCGGGGGACGAGGTAGATGTCGCTGCCGGGCGCCAGCGGCGCGCCGTCGGCGTCCTGATGGATTTCGCCGTCGATGGCGATGGCCATGCGGCCGGCGATGTGGTCGCCGAAGCCGGGAAAGCGGGCGTCGAGTTCGGCGATCATCCGCCCAACGGTCAAGGCCTCGACATCGAACGCCGCCGCGCCGCCGGTGAAGCGGCGAAAGCCGGAGCCGGCCGCGATCACATGGATCATCGGCGCGCGTCGATGGCCGCCCGGATCTTGGGCGGCGACAGTGGCAGGTCGGTCATCCGCACGCCGATGGCGGCGCGCACCGCGTTGGCCACCGCCGCCAGGGGCGGCACGATGGGGACTTCGCCGACACCCTTGGCCCCGAACGGGTGGCGCGGATTGGCCACCTTGATGAGGATCGGCTCGATCATCGGCAGGTCCGAGGCCACCGGCGCCCGATAGTCGAGGAAGCCGCCGTCCATTTCCGCGCGAATCCCGATCGCTCCGGGAATGCGCTTGAGGTCCACGATCAGACCACGTTTCAACCGCCGCGAACGGAACCGGACCAAAAGATCTGTGCCGCCGGCCAGCGCCCGCGCCGCGCCGCCGCCAGGGCCGCCGCCGCCTCATCGGCGCCAGATAATCTAGCTGGGTCAAACATCCTCCGGCCCCCGAATTCCGCGCGACTAGCTTCGGCGCCGGCGGGGCGCAAGGCAAGGGGTTTGATACCGGCGTTCAGCTAGCTTCCGACCGGCTGGTCCAGACCCCGCTGGCGCTCCAGGGCCTTGACGCTGGGGTCGCGACCGCGGAAGTCGCGATAGAGGGCCATGGGATCGGCGGTGTAGCCGGGACCCAGCATCTTGTCGCGGAAGCGTTGGCCGTTGGCGCGGTTGAGGCCGCCGTTCTCGGTGAACCACTCGAAGGCGTCGTCGTCGAGAATCTCGCCCCAGGTGTAGGAATAGTAGTTGGCTTCATAGCCGTTGGCCCAGATGTGCAGGAAATAGGGGCTGCGGTAGCGCGGCGGGACCTGCGGCAGATCAACCGCGTCCTTCTTCAGCGCCGCCGCCTCGAACACGTCGGGGACCTGCTTGGGGGCGTCGGCGGCCAGGCCGTGCCATTCCAGATCGAGCAGGGCGGCGGCGAGGATTTCGGTCGTGGCGTAGCCGTCGCCATAGGTGCGCGCCGCCTTGATCTTGTCGACCAGGGCCTGGGGCATGGCGCCGCCGGTGTCGTAGCGCCTGGCGTAGTGGGCGAAGACGGTGGGATCGAGGGCCCAATGTTCGTTGAACTGGGAGGGGAATTCGATCACGTCGGTGGGCAGGTTGAAGCCGTCTTCGGTGGGATAGTATTTGACCGAGAACATGGCGTGCAGGGCGTGGCCGAACTCGTGGAACATGGTGGTCACGTCGTCGAAGCTGATCAGGGCCGGCTCGCCGGCGGCCGGCTTGGTGAAGTTGGCGACGTTGACGATCAGCGGCCCGCGCTTGTCCAGCCCGCTCGGCTGATTGAGAAAATTGCACCACGCCCCGCCGCTCTTGTTGGGGCGGGCGAAGTAGTCGGCGTAGAACAGGGCCAGGTGCTTGCCGTCGGCGTCGAACACCTCGAAGACCCGCACGTCGGGCTGATAGACCGGCAGGTCCTTGCGCTCCTTGAAGGTGATTCCGTAGAGCTGATTGGCGGCGAAGAACACGCCGTCCTGGAGAACCCGGTTCAGCTCGAAATAGGGTTTCACCTGGGAATCGTCGAGGCTGTATTTGGCCTTGCGGACCTGGTCGGCGTAGAATTCCCAGTCCTGGGCGCCCAGGGTGAAGCCGCCCTTCTGGGCGTCGATCAGGGCCTGGATTTCGGCCGCCTCGGCGCGCGCCTTGCCGGTGGCGGCGGGGACCAGATCGGTCAGCAGCCGCTTGGCCGCCTGCGGCGTCTTGGCCATCTGATCGACCATCACATAGCCGGCGTAGTCGGGAAAGCCGAGCAGCCCGGCCTTTTGGGCGCGCAGCTGGGCGATGGTTGAAATGACGTCGCGCAGGTCGGTGGGGCCTGGGCCGTCGCCGCGCCCTTCCGAGGCGGCGAGGATGCGGGTGCGCAGGGCGCGGTTCTTCAGGGAGGCCAGGATGGGCTGCTGGGTCGTGTTGGTGAGCACAATGACGTATTTGCCGTCGAGCTTGCGGGCCTTGGCGGCGTCGGCGGCGACCGCGATCTCGGCATCGGATAGGCCGGCCAGTTCGGCTTTGTCGGCGACGACCACGGCGGCGGCGTTGGCGGCGGCCAGCAGCCGGGTCTGATACTGGGCTTGCAGGGTGGCGATCTTGCCGTTGATGTCCGAAAGGGCGGCCTTGTCGGCGGGGCTGAGCAGGGCGCCGGCATGCACGAACCGGCGGTAGTAGCGCAAGGCCAGGAACTTCTGGTCGGCGGTGAGGCCAAGGCTTTCGCGCTTGTCGTAGAGGGTCTTGATGCGCGCGAAGAGCTTGGCGTCGAGCAGGATGGAATCGTTCAGCGCCTGGAGCCGGGGCGCTTCGTCCTGATTGACCTTGTCGAGGGTGTCCGAGGTGTTGGACGCCACCAGATTCTGGAAGAGGATGTTGGCGCGGTTGAGCAATTGGCCGGATTGCTCCAGCGCCGTGATGGTGTTGTCGAAGGTCGGAGGGGCGTGATTGGCGGCGATCGCCTCGGCCTCGGCGCGGTAGCCGGCCATGCCCGCGTCGATGGCCGGCTGGAAGTCGGCGTCCTTGATCTGGTCGAACCTCGGCGCCTCGAAAGGCAGAGGGGAGACGGTGGCCAACGGATTGGCGGCGGGCAGGGCCGCCGGCGCGGCCAGGGCGGCCGCGGGCAGAAGCAGCGCGGCCGCCAGCGAGGCGGCTTTCAGAGGTGGGCGGCGCATAAGGGATATTCGTCCGTGGCGGATTTGAGGGGGTCTGGGAAAGCGGATCGGCCGCCATCTTGTCGGGCGCTTTATGGCCGCCCGCCTGGAGGCTTGTCCAGCGGCGCGTCGTCGCGGGCGGCCAGGGGGAACGCGTTATTTGTCGAGATAGGCTTCGGTCCTCGCGCCGTCGAGCCGGCGGACTCTGGCGGCGGCCAGAATCGCCGGGTCCGTCAGGCGCGCGTTCACGCCCATGCGGTCGGCGCCGGCCTCGCCGAGGCTCGCCCAAGGGTCGTGCAGCCGCAGGCGGCGCAGCGATGGAAGGCGATGCTCCTTTCGCCCCAGGCGTAGGACGCGGTCGCGCCCGGCGCGGCGGTGATCGTCACCTCGGCCGGATGATAATAGGCCCAAAGCACCCCCAGGCGCCGGCAGATCGAGCAGTTGCAATCGGTGACGGTCTCGGGCGCCCGCGCTAACGCGAGGCGAACCGCGCCGCAATGGCAGGAGGCTTCGATCGCGGCCATGTCGCACTCCGTTAAGACTCGTGCTTAGCATGCCTCGACCGTTGCCGAATGGATTTTGCCGCGCGAGTCGAAGGTCAAGGGAGAAGAGATGGACGCGCGGGTGAGAATTCTTGGTAGCGGCGACGAAGCCGTCCTGGCCAATGTCACGGGCGAGGTGTTCGACCATCCGATCGACCCGCGCCTGGCTCGCGAGTTCCTGGCCGACCCGCGCCATCATATCGCCGTCGCAGTCGACGCGGGCGTGGTGGTCGGGTTCGCCTCGGCCGTTCACTACATCCATCCCGACGCGCGGCCTCAGCTTTGGATCAACCAGGTGGCGGTCGCGCCGACCCATCTTCGCCGCGGCCTGGGAAAAGCCCTGATGGAGGCAATATTGGGGGAGGCGCGCCGCCTCGCCTGTACAGAGGCGTGGGTTCTGACCGACCGGTCCAATCACGCGGCCATGGCGCTCTACGTCTCGGCCGGGGGAATCGAGGGGGCCGACGACGACCCGGGCGAGGGCGCGCTGGGATACAGGTTCAGGCTCTGACATGGGTTTGGCGCGGGTCGGCACGGCGGGATGGGGAATTCCGCGCGCGGCCGCGGCGGCCTTTGCCGGCGGCGGAAGCCTGCTGGAGCGCTACGGGCGGGTGTTCGGCGCCGTCGAGATCAACTCCACCTTCCGGCGCGTTCACCGCAAGGAGACCTTCGAGCGATGGGCCGGCGCGGTCGGCGCCGATTTCCGGTTCTCGGTAAAGTTTCCCAAGGCGATCACCCACGAGGCGCGGCTCCGCGGCGTCGAGGAGCCCCTCGAGGCGTTTCTGGCGGCGACGGCGGGCCTAGGCGCCAGGCTTGGGCCCCTGCTCGTTCAGCTTCCGCCCAGCCTCGCCTTCGACCCGGCCGTCTTCGACAGTTTCCTCGGCCGCCTGCGTGCGCTCGGCGATCCGGCCATCGTCTGCGAGCCGCGCCACGCGAGCTGGTTCGAGCCGTGGGTCGACGGCTGGCTGGCCGATCGCCGCATCGCGCGCGTCGCCGCCGACCCGGCCCCGCATCCGGCGGCCGGAGCGCCGGGTGGCTGGCGCGGCCTCAGCTATCACCGGCTGCATGGCTCGCCGAAGATCTACTACAGCCCATATCCCGCCGGCGCCTTGGCGGCCTTGAGAGAACGGCTGGCGCGAGATGAAGCGGCCGACGCCTGGTGCGTGTTCGACAATACCGCGTCGGGCGCGGCGGCGGGCGACGCCCTGGCCCTCCAGGCGCTTCAGCGTGCGCCGCGCGGCGGAGAATCGGCTAGATAGCCATTGCGGAGCCCTGGCGCGCCATGCCGACCATTCGAACCCTCTTCGCCACGCGAATCTACGAAGCCTCGCTGGCTGGAGAAGCGAATTTCGCCGCCTTCAACGCCGAACTGGCGGGCGCCTGCGCCATGCTGGCGGCGGAGGACGCGGCGGGGCGGACGTGGTGCAAGGCCAACCTTTACGGCGGCTACACCTCCTACGCCTCCCTGGACGATCTGCCGACGCGGGCGAGCGTGTTCGCCGAGCTGAAGCGGCGGCTGGACCGGCACGCCGCCGCGTTCGCCAAGGCCCTGGCCTTCGACCTGGGGCCGCGCGGGCGCCTCGCCCTCGACAGCCTGTGGGTGAGCGTCCTGAAGCCCGGGGCGGCGCATTCGGGTCACATCCATCCGCACGCCGTGCTTTCGGGCGCGGTATATGTCACGACGCCGCCGGGCGCCAGCGGCTTGCGGCTGGAAGACCCCCGCCTCCCGCAGATGATGGCCGCGCCGCCGAAGCGGGCCGACGCGGCGGATGAAGCGCGGGCCTTTGTGACCCTGACGCCGGCCCCGGGGGCGGTGTTCATGTGGGAAAGCTGGCTGCGCCACGAGGTGCTGGCCAATCGCGCCAGGACGCCGCGGGTCAGCGTGAGCTTCAACTACGCCTGGCGAGGTACTCGGCGACCATGACGATTCCATCTCCCCCGGTCCCGCGCAAGCAGCCCAGGCGCACCGTCCAGCTCGGTCGCGAGCGGGTGGACGACTATGCCTGGATGAAGGACGACAACTGGCGCGCGGTGCTGCGCGATCCTTCCCTCTTAAAGGCCGAGGTCCGCCAGCACCTGGAGGCGGAGAACGCCTATCTGGACGCGGTTCTGGCCCCGACGCGGGCCTTACGGGACCAGTTGTTCGCCGAGATGAAGGGGCGGATCAAGGATGACGACGCCTCGGTTCCGACGCCTGACGGCCCCTTCGACTATTTCAGCCGCTATGAACCGGGCGCCCAGCACCCGCGCCACGTCCGCCGGCCGCGCGGGGCCCAGGCTGGCGAGACCGTGCTTCTGGACGAGGCGGCGGAAGCCGAGGGCAAGGCCTATTACGCCGTGGCGGCGGCGGAGCACTCGCCCGATCACGGCCTCTACGCCTGGGCGGTCGATGAGCAGGGGTCGGAATATTACCGCATCGCGATCCGCGACCTGGCCACCGGAGAGGTTCTCGCCGGCGGCCCGGAGAACGCCGCCGGCGACTTCGCCTTTTCGCCGGATTCGCGCTGGCTGTTCTGGATCTGGCGCGACGAGAACGCCCGCCCCGCCAAGGTCTTCCGCCGGCCCCCCAGGGGGGGCAAAGATGTGCTTGTCTACGAGGAGGCCGACGAGGGCATGTTCCTGGGTGTCGGCGTCACCGCCGATGACAGCCACATCCTGATCGTCTCGCAGAACCAGGAAACCAGCGAGGCGTGGCTGATCGCCGCCGCCGATCCGGCCGCCGCGCCGGTGGTCGCCGAACCTCGGCGCGCCGGCATCCTCTACGATGTGGACCGCTGGAGCGACCGCTGGGTGATCCGCACCAACGACGGCGGCGCGGTGGACTTCAAACTGATGGTTTCGCGGGCTGACGTGCCCGCCGCGACGACTTGGCGCGAGTGGGTCGCCCACCGCCCTGGCCGCCTGATCGCCGGCATGGCGGCGTTCAAGGGCCATCTGGTGCGGCTGGAACGGGAGAACGCCCGTGACGCCTTGGTGGTCATGGAGCGCGACGGCCCCGAGCGCCCCATAGCCTTCGACGAGGCGGCCAACGCCCTCACGCTCAGCCCTGGCTACGAATACGATACGGCGGTCACTCGCTTCGTCTATCAGTCGCCGACGACGCCCCGCCAATGGTTCGACTACGATATGACCAGCGGCGCGCGCACCCTGCGCAAGACCCAGGAGGTGCCGTCCGGCCACGACCCGGCGCTCTACGAGACCCGCCGGCTCCACGCCACCGCGCCCGACGGCGAGCAGGTTCCGATCACCGTCCTGATGCGCCTCGACACGCCCCTGGACGGCTCGGCCCCGGTGATGCTGAACGGCTACGGAGCCTACGGCCATCCCCAGGCGGCGGCCTTCTCGATCGCCGCGCTCAGCATGGCGGATCGGGGGTGGATCTGGGCGCTGGCCCATGTGCGGGGCGGCTCGGACAAGGGCTGGGGATGGTTCCTGGACGGGCGGGGGTTCAACAAGAAGAACACCTTCAGCGACTTCATCGCCTGCGCCGAGCATCTGATCGCCGAGGGCTACGGCCGAGCGGGAAGGGTCGTCGCCCACGGCGGGTCGGCGGGCGGAATGCTGGTCGGCGCGGTGGTCAACCTGCGCCCCGACCTGTGGTCGGCGGCCATCGCGGCGGTGCCCTTCGTGGACGTCCTCAACACCATGAGCGACGCCAGCCTGCCGCTGACCCCGCCCGAATGGCCCGAGTGGGGCAATCCGCTGGAGGATCCGGCCGCCTATGACTACATCGCTAGCTACAGCCCCTATGACAACGTGGCGGCGAGGGCCTATCCAGCCGTGCTGGCTCACGGCGGCCTTTCCGATCCCAGGGTGACTTGGTGGGAGCCGGAAAAGTGGATCGCCGCCTTGCGCGAGCACACCACCAGCGGCCGGCCGGTGTTGCTGAAGATGAATCTGGAAGCCGGGCATGGCGGCCCGCCGGGGCGGTTCGACCATCTCGAGGAGGTCGCCCTGGAATACGCCTTCGCCGTCTGGGCGACGCAAGGGGAGGGCGCGGTGCAATGATGGTGCGAGCGGCGACGGCGGCCGACGCGGCGGTCATCGCGGCCATCTACGGGGGCCATGTGCGGGAAAGCTTCGGCACCTTCGAAGAGGAGCCGCCGAGCGCCGGGGAGATGGCCGCCCGCGTGGCGTCGGTGAGGGCTCTGGGCCTTCCGTATCTGGTCGCCGAGGTGGAGGGGGAGGCGATCGGCTTCGCCTTCGCCGCGCCGTTTCGCCCGCGCACCGCCTATCGCTACACCGCCGAGGACAGCGTCTATGTCGCACCCGGCGCGGCGCGGCGCGGGATCGGCCGCGCTCTTCTGGCGCGGGTGATCGCTGACTGCGAGGCCTTGGGCCTGCGCCAGATGATGGCGGTGATCGGCGATAGCGCCAACGCCGCCTCCATCGGCCTGCACCGCGCCCTGGGGTTCGCCCCGTCCGGCGTCTGCCGGGCCGTCGGTTTCAAGCATGGCCGATGGGTGGACACCATGTGGATGCAAAGGGCGCTGACCGACGGCGACCGAAGCCCGCCCTCCTGGGCCGGCCTGACCCTCGGCGGCGGTTGACGGCTTTTTAGGACGGGCCGGCCGGCCGCAGGAGCTGGGCGACGCGGCGGGCCAGTTCATCACGGGCGTAGGGCTTGGTGAGCAGGTTGACCCCGTCGTCCAGGCGACCGTGGTGGACGATGGCGTTCTCGGTATAGCCCGAGGTGAACAGGATCGGCAGATGCGGCGATGCGGCGTGGACCCGGTCGGCGAAATCGCGGGCCTTCACCGCGCCGGGCATGACCACGTCGGAAAACACCAGATCGACCCGCCCGCCGTGGGCGAGGCGGGCGAGCGCCGCCTCCGCGTCGGCCGCCTCCAGGCAGCCGTAGCCCAAGCCTTGGAGGGCCTCGACGGCGGCGGCGCGCACCGCCTCGTCGTCCTCCACCACGAGAATGGTCTGGTCGGCTCCCCGCGCGGGCGGCGGGGGGGGGGGGGGGGGGGTGGGGGGGGGGGGGCAGAGGGGGTGGGGGGGCGGGGGGGTTGGGGGGGTGGGAGGCTGGTGGTCGGAAGAGCGGAGGTGGGTGTG
>JBPCMA010000169.1:0-5067 GCA_051002715.1 Caulobacteraceae bacterium | reverse complement strand
CGCCCAGAGCTGGCGCTCGAAATCGCGCGAGGCGGCGCTGCGCCGCCAGATCCTCACCGACGGCCACGCCCCGGCCGAATACCGCGCCGACACCGCGCGCAACATCGCCGCCTGGTATCCCGCCTTCGGCGCCCGGCCGGGCCAGGCCCTCTACCTCGCCCCCGCCGACCGGGTGCGGATGTGGTGAGGCGGCCCGCGCGGAACGGCGCGGGCGGCGCCGCATTCAACAGGAAGCCAGCCCACGCGCGGAGGCGCCCATGAACGCCCTCATCGTCGTCACCAGCGTTGATACCCTCGCGGCCGGCCACCCCACCGGCCTGTGGCTGGAGGAATACGCCGTTCCCTACACCGCTCTGGCCGAGGTGGGGGTGGCGATCACCGTCGCTTCGCCAAGAGGGGGTGCCGCGCCGATCGATCCCAAGACCGCGCCGGACGACAAGGCCCGCGAGAAATGGGGGCCGGCCATCGAGGCTTTGGCTGGGACCCGCCGCCTGACAGAGGTTTCAGAGCCCGATTTCGACGCCCTCTACATTCCCGGCGGCCACGGCCCGATGGTCGATCTCTCCCATGACGCCGATCTGGCCGCCCTCATCGAGGCCTTCGCCCGCGCCGGCAAGATCGTCGCCGCCGTCTGCCATGGCCCCGTCGCCCTCCTCGTCGCGCGGGCGCCAGACGGCGCGCCGTTCGTCAAGGGCCGGCGCCTCACCGCCTTCACCAACGGCGAGGAAACCCTGGCCGGGCTGCACACCGTCGTCCCCTTCCTCCTGGAAAGCCGCTTGCGCGAGGCCGGCGCCCTTTTCGAGCACGCCCTTTTGCCGATCACCGGCCATGTCGTCCACGACGGCGCCCTGATCACCGGCCAGAACCCCGCCTCCAGCCTGGCCATGGCCAAGGCTCTGGTCGGCGCCCTGGCCGAACGCCAACGCGCCGCCACCGCAGAGACGCCGGCCGGGCAGGCCTCGCCCGGCGGCGCGACCCAGACCGATGCCAGCGCGTCGGATTCAAAGGATCGCGCCGCGGGCGTTTGAACGCTTGAACAAGGCGGCGAGGTCGGGCAGTCTCGCGGTCGTCGGGCGGGGCGAACCACATCGGCGCTTGGAGCCGGTTGGAACACTCGGGCGGCGCGGTCGTTATGACCGCGAGGTGACAATCGATCGCAAAAGGAGACTACCGAATATGCGTGGGTTCAAGACTCTGCTCAAGACCGGCGCGCTGGGCGCGGTCGTGGCCATCGGCGGCCTGGCCGCGACGACGACCTCGGCCTCGGCCTACATCGCCTGCAACCGCTACCATCAATGCTGGCATGTCCGTACCCAGTACACCTATCCGGCGAGGGTGGGCATCGTCGTCCATCCGGACGCCTGGCGCTGGAGCGGGCGAGGTTATGGATGGGCGCGCGACCGCGATGACCGCGGCTACTATTACCACGGCCGCTGGCGTCGTTTCTAGGCGCGCGGCGCCGGGGCGAGGGCCGGGGCTGTTCGGGTTCCCGGCCCGGCGTCTCACATGGCCGATATGCCGCCGTCGAGCTTGAGCTCGGCGCCGGTCATGAACTTGCTCTCCTCGGAGGCGAGATAGAGGACGGCGTCGGCGATGTCGGCGGGCTCGCCGATGTGACCCAGCGGCACCTGCCGCCCCAGCTTGGCCTCTGCCTCTTCTTTGCCGAGCCTCTGGCGCAGGGGATCGAGGATGGGGGTGTCGATGAAGGTCGGGTGGATGGAGTTGGAGCGGATGTTCAGCCCCTGCTTGGCGCAGTGCAGGGCGATCCCCTTGGAGAGCAGCCAGACCGCCGCCTTGGAGGCGTTGTAGGCCGGCGAGTTATGGGCCGCGATCAGGCCGGCGATCGAGGAGATGTTGATGATCGACCCGGGCTGATTGGCCCGCATGTATTGCAGAGCGTGCTTGGTTCCCAGGAACACCGAATCGACGTTGACGCTCATCACCGCCTTCCAGTCTTCCAGGGATAGCCGCTCGATATCGCCGCCGCGCGAAATGCCGGCGTTGTTGACCAGCACCGAAAGGCCGCCCATGGCCGCGTCCGCCTCCTCCAGGGCGAAGGTCCACTGCGCCTCCTCGGTGACGTTCAAGGGGAAGGCGAAAGCCGTTCCTGCGCCCCAGGCGGCGTCGATCTCGGCCGCCACCGCCTTGGCCCCGTCCAGGTTGATGTCGGCCAGGGACACGAGGGCCCCCTCCCCGGCCAGCCGCCGCGCCGCCGCCGCGCCCAGGCCTTGCGCCGCGCCGGTGACGAAGGCCTTCTTTCCGGCCACGCGGACCCCTCGGATCGCGGTCATGGCCGCTCTCCGCCCACCGCCGCGTCCATGATCCTCCCCAGCATGACGTCCAGCTCGGTGACGCCGCCGGCGTCGTGGGTGGCCAAGGTGACGTCGACCCGGTTGTAGACGTTGAGCCATTCGGGATGGTGGTCCAGCTTCTCGGCGGCCAGGGCGACGCGGGTCATCCAGCCGAAGGCGGCGTTGAAATCCTTGAAGCGGAAGGTCTTGGCGATGGCGTCGCGCCCCTCCGCCGGCGCCCAGCCGGTCAGTTGGGCGAGGGCGGCCGAAGCGCCGATGCGGGGCGGCCGGCTCACGCGGCGACCTCCGCCAAAGCGGGAAAAGTCAGGCCGGTGGCGCGTTCCAGGTCGGCCAGAGCCTGGCGCTCGCTCACGAACTTGATCGCCGTCATGCCCAGGGCCGCCGCCGGCTTGCAGTTGATTCCGAGGTCGTCGACATAGACGCAGGCCCGGGGGGCCACGTCCAGCGCCTCGCACATCATCAGATAGATGCGCCGATCGGGCTTGCGCACCCACGCCCGCGAACTCTCGATGACCGCGTCGAACAGGCCCATGATTTCGGAGGTGGCGCTCGGCGCCCCGCCGCTCGCCACGTTATTGGTGATGCAACCGACCTTGAACCGCCGTTTGCAGAGGCGCAGCGCCTCGACCATGGCCGGCCTGACCTCGCCCGACAACAGCGGCAGGACATCGGCGCCGCGCACCGGGTGGCCCAGGGCGACGGATTCGGCGAGGAAGGCGGCGTCGAAGCCGGCCGCGTCGATCTCGGCGCGCTCGAAGTGGGCCCAGGCGTTGACGTCCGGGCGGGTGGCGTTGACCGTCCGGATGAAGTCGGCGGGCAGGCCCCGCCGCGCTTCGTAGCGGTTGAAGGCCTCGAACGGCGAGGTGGTGAAGACGCCGCCGAAGTCCCAGATCACTGCGTCGATCGCCATTGCCGTTTCCCTGAACGCCCGGCGGCCGATTGTCGAGGATCGCCGCCGCGGCTCGCGACTGCTAGATCGCACGCCATGAGCCCCTGGCCAACCGCACCCGCGCCGCGCGGCGAGATGATCGATGTCGGCGAGGGCCGGCGGATGCATCTGCTCGTCGCGGGCCCGCCGGGCGCGGGCCCCACCGTGTTGCTGGAGGCCGGCTCTTTCGGCTTCTCGGCCGACTGGGCGGCGGTGCAGGCGCGGCTGGCCGCCAGCGGGATGCGCTCGCTCGCCTATGACCGCGCTGGCCTGGGCTTTTCCGATCCCGGCGCCGCCCCGCGCGACGGCCTGGCCATCGCCGGCGATCTCGAGGCCCTAATCGGCGCGGCGGGCGAGGCGGGGCCGTTCATCCTCTGCGCCCACTCCATGGGCGGCCTGCATGTGCATCTCTACGCGGCGCGCAATCCTGACCGAGTGGCGGGCCTGGTCCTGGCCGACGCGGCCACCCCCGGCTCGATGGGCTCGCGGCGGGTGAGCGCGGCCATCGACCAGTTCGGTCACGCCACGCGCCTGGCGGCCTGGGGGGCGGAGGCCGGCTTCTTCGGCCCCTTCGCGGCGACGTTTCTGGGCGACAAGATCGGCCTGGAGGGCGCGGCGAGCGCCGAGAAACGCTGGGCCTTCGCCCGCGGCGATCACAACCGCTGGGCGGCCGACGAAGTGGGCGAATGGCCCAAGGCGGCGCGCCAAGCCCTGGAGGCCGGCGATCTGGACCCCACTTGGCCGGTGGCGGTCGTCCTGGCCGGGCCGCCGGACGAGCGGGCCTGGCTGAAGTCCCTGCTGGCGGCGCCGGCCCGCGCGGCTCGAAAGGGGCTCATCGAGCATGTGGCGGGCGCCGATCACGCCAGCCTGCTGGGCGTGCGCCATGCCGAGGCGGTGGCGCGGGCCATCGAATGGGTCCGGGCGGCGTCCCTGGAAGGCGCCTAAGGGGCGGCTAAGTGCGGACGATCTTCTTGGGCGGCGGCAGAAGGCCCTCGCGCTGGGCGCGCTTGCGGGCCAGCTTGCGGGCGCGGCGGACGGCTTCGGCTTTCTGGCGGGCGCGCTTTTCGGAGGGCTTTTCGTAATGCACGTGCCGCTTCATTTCGCGGAACGAGCCTTCCCGCTGCATCTTCTTCTTCAGGGCCTTGAGCGCCTGATCGACGTTGTTGTCACGGACGAATATCTGAACCACCGGCGCTCCTGATCGCTTCCCGCGGCGGGACGCGGGACAACGCTTCCGGCGGGACAACCCCACCGGACGTTTAAGAGGCGCGGCTGTTAGCAGGGCGGGGCGCCTTTGTCCATGCCACGCGCCGGGTGTAGGAAAGGGCCGTGACCGAACCATCCGAGCAAGCGCCCGACTGGGCGGAGGAAACCGAGGCGCGCCTCCTCGCGGCGGCGCTGCTCCACGCCCCGCGCCTGGGCTGGACCAGCCGGCTGGTGGCCGCCGCGGCGCGCGACATCGGCCTGACCGTCCCCGAGGCCGAGCTTCTCCTGCCGCATGGCCCGCGCGATCTGGCCGCCCTGCTGGCCGCCCGGCACGACCGGCGCGCCCTGGTGTCTCTGGCAAGCCTCGATCCGGCGGCGCTCAAGGTGCGCGAGCGCATCCGGCGAGGCGTCCTGGCCCGCTGCGACGCCGCGCTCGAGGACGAGGCGGCGACCCGCCGCTGGGTGGGGTTTCTCAGCCTGCCCGCCAACCTTCCGCTTGGCCTGCGCCTGGCCTGGGCCAGCGCCGACGCCCTATGGCGGTGGGCCGGCGATACGGCCACCGACGAGAACCACTATTCCAAGCGCGCCCTTCTGGCCGAGATCCTGATCTCCACCCTGGCC
>JBPCMA010000168.1:0-4365 GCA_051002715.1 Caulobacteraceae bacterium | reverse complement strand
GGCGATCCGGCCGAT
Organism: Caulobacteraceae bacterium; assembly: GCA_051002715.1. Classification (GTDB taxonomy): domain Bacteria; phylum Pseudomonadota; class Alphaproteobacteria; order Caulobacterales; family Caulobacteraceae; genus Acaudatibacter. Next base: position 4,350 of record JBPCMA010000168.1, on the reverse strand, counting down.
CTCGCCGTCGTGGTCAAGGCGGTGCGCGAGCGCCACGACCAGGCGGGGCTGGGCGACTCGCGCGCGGCCATGGGCCTTTCGGTGTGGCTGGCCATTGGGGGTGTCGACGTGGTGGTCAACTCGATCCGCACCCAGACCTTCGCGCCGGACGCCTTCACCGGCCTGGGCATAGACCTCGCCGGCAAGCGGCTGATCGCGGTGAAGTCGAGCCAGCACTTCCAGGGCCATTTCGCGCCGCTGGCCGACAAGATCATCGCCTGCGCGACGCCGGGCGCCATCCAGATGAACTTCGCGCAAATCCCCTATCTCAAGCGGCGCGACCTCAACTATTTCCCGCGCGTCGCCGACCCGCTTTGCTGAGCGGGCGCGCCGGCCCGGCGGCGCTTTCCGGGGCGGGCGGGGCTGCCTCCTGGCCCAGGGCGGCGATCAGGTGCGACTCCTCGCCCGAACAGATGGAGAGCACCCGGCAGGGGCCCGGCGCGGCGGCGAGATAGGCGTGACCCATGCCGCTGTCGAAATAGATCGAATCTCCGGCCTCCAGCCGGACCGGCGCGTAGAGGTCGGTGTGCAGGTCGATCGCCCCCTCCAGCACATAGGCGTATTCCTCGCCCGGATGGCGGATCATCTCGCCGAACTCGGCCAGGGAGCGGGCGCGGACTTCGGCCACGATCGGCACGAAGCGCTTGTTCAGAAGCTCGGTGGCCGGATAGAGGTGGCCATAGGCGTGGGTCTCGATGGCCCGCCCGTCGCCGGCCCGGGTGATGGAGCGCCGGCCGGTGACCAGGGCCAGGGAGGCCGGCGAGGCGTCCTGGGCGAACAACATGCCGATGTCGACCTCCAGGCCGGTGCTGATCCGCGCCAGCTTGTCGTAGGTCAGCGACATCTTGTCGTTTTCCACCTTGGAAAGGGTGGAGACCGGCAGGCCGGTGCGCCGCGAAACCTCGGCCAGGGTCCAGCCCTGGCGCAGGCGCAGCGCCTTGAGCATAGCTCCCGGCTTGGCGGTGGTTTTCAAAGGTGGCTCCGCTTCCTGGCCGTCTCCGGCGCGCCTAAGAGCGTTACGCGCATCGCCGGCCGTTTGCACGAAATTTTCATGCCCGCCCCATCCGCCGCCGCGGCGCGGATTCCACGAGGATGTGGCTTCGTGAGAAAACACTTGCCAACTTGGCAAATCCGGTATCTCTCTGGCCACCTGAAAGCGTGGAATCGCGCGATCCGAGGGGAAACGACATGTGGGGAAACGACAGGCGTCGACATTTCGTGCTCGCTTTGGCCGCCTCGGCCTCGACGATGGCGCTCGCCGCGCCTTGCCTCGCGGTCGCGCAGGCCGGCGGCCCGTCCGCCACCTCGGTCGAGGAGCTGGTGGTCACCGCGCAAAAGCGCGACGAGAAGCTGATCAACGTGCCCATGTCGGTCACCGCCCTGCCGGGCGACACCCTCGACAAGCTTCAGGCCCGCGGCTTCGCCGATTACGCCGCCCTGGTGCCGGGCCTGACCCTCACCCCCGAGCAGCCCGGGATTTCCCGCCTGACCCTGCGCGGCCTCAACACCGGCGGCGTGGCCTCGACCGTTTCGGTCTATATCGACGAGGCGCCGTTCGGATCGAGTTCGGGTCTGGTCGACGCCTCGCAATACGCCGCCGATTTCGACACCTACGACCTCCAGCGGATCGAGGTGCTGCGGGGGCCGCAGGGCACCCTCTACGGCGCCAACAGCGAAGGGGGCCTGATCAAGTTCGTCACCACCCCGCCGGTTCCGGGCGCCTTCGCCGGCTCCCTGGAGGTCGACGGCCAGAATGTCAGCCATGGTCAGACCGTCGGCTCGGTGGACGGCATGATCAACGCGCCGGTCGGCGCCCAGGCGGGGCTGCGCGTCACCGGTTTCTACCAGGAACTGCCCGGCTGGATCGACGATCCGCTCACCGGGGCGCACGATGTGAACCGGGGCTCGAAATACGGCGGGCGCGCCTCGTTCCTGCTGAACGCGACCGACGACCTCACGATCCGGCTGACCGCCTCGGCCCAGGAAATCCGCAACCGGGGCACACCGGATGTCGATGTCGATCCGGTGACCTTCGCGCCGATTCACGGCGACCTGACGCAGGAACGCTTCATCGGCGAGCCGAGCCGGTTCGCCTATCAGAACTACAACGCCACGGTGAACTGGAATCTTCACTGGGCCAATCTGCTGTCGTCCACCAGTTGGGGGCGGATCGATACGTTCGAGCGGGCCGATGAAACCTCCGTCCTCAGCCCGGTGCTGGCCGCCGTCGCCACCATATTCGGAACCCCGCCGCTCGGCGCCAATCTCGACCAGCAGGTGAACGACGACAAATTCACCCAGGAGGTGCGGCTGACCTCGCCGGGGACCCAGCGCCTGGAGTGGCAGGTGGGCGGCTTCTACACCCATGAGAACGGCCTGATCGATCAGGTGGTACCGGCCTTCATCCTGGCCTCCGGCGCGCCGTCCGGCCTGCCGCCGCTGGAGACGGCGAGCATCGCCTCCACCTACGAGGAGATCGCCGGTTTCGCTTCGGCGACCTACCACTTCTCACCGGCCTTCGACGTGCAGGTCGGCGGCCGCTACAGCCACAACCGCCAATCGGGGACCGAGACCACCGGCGGCCTTCTGCTGGCGCCGGCCAGCTTCAGCACGCCGTCCAGCGAAAACGTGTTCAACTATCTGGTCACCCCACGCTTCCACCTGACGGAGTCGACCATGCTCTACGCCCGGGTGTCCAACGGCTATCGGCCGGGCGGCCCCAACGTGCTGCCGCCCAACGCTCCGCCCGGCACCCCGACCACCTACACCAAGGACACCACCACGAGCTACGAGGCCGGCGTGAAGTCGACCCTGTTCGACGGGCGCCTGTCGCTGGACGTGGCGGGCTTCCTCACCGAATGGAACAACGTCCAGCTTCTGGAGATCGTCAACAACTTCGCGGTCAACGGCAATGGCGGCAAGGCGCGCAGCGACGGGGTCGAATGGGACGTGACCCTCGTTCCCGTTCACGGCCTGACCGCGTCCCTGACCGGCGCCTATACGGACGCCAAGCTGACGACCGACGCGCCGGCGGTCGGCGCCGCCAACGGCGATCGGCTTCCGTGGATTCCGCACCTCGAAACCACGCTGGACGGGGAGTACGACTTCAAGGCGTTCGGCCAAACCACCGCCTTCGTGGGCGCCACCTGGAGCTATGTCGGCGATCGCGAGAGCGACTTCACCGGGCTGGTCGGCGCCCAGGTCAACGTGCCCAGCTACAACACGGTGGCCCTGCGCGCCGGCCTCGACCTCGATCGGTGGCGCGTCCAGGTGTTCGCCAAGAATGTCGGCGACGAGCGGGGCATCGTGAATCTCGGCGGCGTCGGCTCGGTGCCCGACGGCGGCCGAGGCGCCACCATCATCCAGCCGCGCACCGTCGGTGTCGCCCTGTCGGCGAAATTCTAAAAAAGGCCCCCCGTGATGAAAAGCCTGATTGGCCGCCTGGCCGCCGTGGCCGCGATGCTCTCACTCGCCGCGCCCTGCCTGGCCCAGGCGCCGGCCAACCTCGGCCCGGCGCCGAGCGTTTCGCCGGTGCGCGCCGCGAAAACCGGCGCCCCACCCGAGGCGGCGACGCCGGCCTCGGCGGCCGCCCATCCGCTCACCGCCGAGGATGTCTCGGCCTGGCTCGACGGCTTCATGCCCTACGCCCTGGCGCGCGGGAACATCGCCGGGGCGGTGGTGGTGGTGGTCAAGGGCGGCCAGCCCCTGGTGGAAAAGGGCTACGGCTATGCCGACGTGAAGACCCGCCGCCCGGTCGATCCCCACACCACCCTCTTTCGCCCCGGCTCGGTCTCCAAGCTGTTCACCTGGACGGCGGTGATGCAGCTGGTCCAGGCCGGCAGGATCGATCTGGACCGGGACGTCAACGCCTATCTCGATTTCAAGATTCCGCCGGCTTTCGGCAAGCCGATCACCATGCGCGATCTGATGACCCATTCGCCGGGGTTCTCCGACGCGGCGAAGAACCTGCTCACCGAGAATCCGAAAAAATACGCCACCTTGGAGGCGTCGCTGAAAGCCGCCATTCCGGCGCGCATCTTTCCGCCCGGGACCACGCCGGCCTATTCCAACTATGGCGCCGCCCTGGCCGGCTATATTGTCCAACGCCTGTCGGGAGAGCCGTTCGCCGCGTACATCGCCCGTCACATATTCGCCCCCCTGGGCATGACCCGCTCGACCTTCGAGGCGCCGCTGCCGGCCGGGTGGGCGGCGGACATGTCCAAGGGCTATCAGCTCGCCTCCAAACCGCCCAAGCGGTTCGAGTTCGTCGCCGCATCGCCGGCGGGCGCGCTCAGCGCCCCCGGCGAGGAA
>JBPCMA010000167.1:0-6614 GCA_051002715.1 Caulobacteraceae bacterium | reverse complement strand
TCGCTCCCGTAGACTGATCCAATCCCCGCATCGCCGGCCCTCCCGTGGACATCGCCACCACGAAGATGAATCATGCTCCAGACAATTAAGCGAGAGGGTTTTTCCTCAGCCTGCTAAAGGCCAACGCCGCCCCGCCGACGTGATCGGCAACGCCGTCCATGTCATGAAGGTGCTGACCGGCGAGGCGGACGACGGCGCGCCTGACGACGGGAAGGACCCGGCGGCCGTGGCCATGGGGCGCAAGGGCGGGGCGGCGCGGGCGGCAGGAATGACGCCAGCGCGGCGAGCGGAGATTGCCACCGCCGCCGCTACTAAGCGTTGGGCGAAGGAATCCGTAGGCTAGCCGGGTCCCACGCCTGCCGTTGTATAAAGCTGGCCAAAAGCGGAACAGCAAAGCAATAAGCTCCGCGTCTATTGCGATAAATTAGCCCACGCTCGGAGAGGGCTTGCAATATTTGGATTGCGTGGCTTGGGGTAAATCCATTCGAGAGCATTTCCCTCGATGACTTCACAATTTCCGGCACCGAAAACTCGCCTTCGGCGTTCGGCAGCGTGGCAATGACCTGCATTATTTGTTGCTGCCGGTCGGTTGCCCGAACCCATCGAGGGGCGAAGAAGTCCTGATCCAACTTTTCCAGTATTTCTTTCATGGGAACAGAAGTCGCCTCCCCTTGTTTGATCTTATTTATCCAAACATCAAACACTTCTTTGCCGATAAACTGAATAAAATAGGGGTAGCCCCCCGACATTTCGACAATTTTGTCTATGGTTCCTTTACTAAACGTAAGAGAACTTTGCGTCAGCCTCAACGGCTCAACAACAGCCTCTCGTGCGGCTTCGTCACTTAAGCGTTCTAACTGCGTAACGTGGAACATTCGTTCGGTGTAGGTTCTCACTTCATTCAGTTTCGGGAATAAAGTTGGAAGGCCCGTCAATACGAGCATAAAACTCTTGTCCTGCTGTTGTCGCTGCAGATAAGAGAATAAATCCAGTAGAAGAGAAAGTGGATACTCATGATCTGCCGCGTGATCGGCTAGATTCTGCGCTTCATCGTAGGCGAAAACAATCCCATTAATTGGTGCGCCCGAAATCAGCTTACTAACGTGATTGAATACGGCCTGGAGTTTATCTAACACTAGGCCGGGAGTTTTCTCAAAAATGTTCCAAAGATCATCGAATTGGATGGGCCTAGACTCCGTGTTAGCTTTAGCATTGAAGCCGAACGGCAGGTTTTCTTGAGTGTGCACAACGATCGGCCCCAGTAGTGTCGCAATGTCCACGACTAAACGACGAGCAATCCTCTCCTCGGTAAGGCTAGCCGACTCCGAAAGATCGTTACCCGTCCACAGCCAATTTCCCGCCTGCGCGATGGGTTTGAGAGTTTCGAGAAGAACAGTCTTTCCGACACCGCGCAGGCCGGTAATGATGCTGTTTTGGGAGACGGGCTTCTGCAGGAGCATTTGGCGGAAGCCATCCTGCTCGTTGGTGCGCCCAGCAAGATAGACCGGACGTTGTCCAGCGCCAGGCCGGAAAGGATTTTGCGGCTGTGGCAGCGGTAGCGGTTGGCCGGTCATTGGCGTTCTCTGTCGAAATTTAGTGTCGTTTAGCCCTCGCACTAAATTTAGTACGGACTTAATTTCGCTTGGCCCTAAGCAGAAAAGTTCATATACAAATGGGCATTAACAAGCTGCCGACCGCGAAGCGCGCCAAAATCTTCACCCTCCTTTGCGAGGGCATGAGCATGCGGGCTATCGCCCGCACTGAGGACGTGAGCTTCAACACTGTCGCCAAGGCGCTGAATGACGCCGGGACAGTCTGCGCTCAAATGCGTGATGAAATGGTCCGCGACGTGAACGCGAAGCGCATCCAGTGCGACGAAATTTGGGCCTTCAACTATTGCAAACAACGCACGGTCGCCACGGCCAAGGCGGCCCCGGCTGACGCGGGCGACATCTGGACCTGGACCGGGATCGACGCCGACTCCAAGCTGATCGTTTCCTACCTTGTCGGCGACCGCTCCGGTTCGACGGCGATCGACCTTATGGACGATCTGCGCTCGCGCCTCGCCAATCGCGTCCAAGTCAGCACGGACGGCCACCGGGCCTATCTAGAAGCCGTGGAAGGCGCTTTCGGCGGCGACGTGGAACTATGCCCAGGTGTGATCAAGCTGTTTGGCCCCACGCCCTCGCCAGCGGGCCGCTACAGCCCCGCCGAATGCACCGGGATCAAGAAAATCCGCGTCGAGGGCAACCCCGATGAAAAGCACGTCAGCACGTCCTACGTGGAAGCCCACAACAAGACGATGCGGATGCACATGCGCCGCTTCACGCGGCTGACGAACGGCCACAGCAAGAAGGTCGCCAATCACGCCCACATGGTCGCGCTCTACACCCTGTTCTACAACTTCATCCGGACGCACTCGAAGCTGAAAATGACGCCGGCCATGCAAGCCGGGATCGCTTCAACCTTCCTGACGTTCGACGCGGTGCTGGCGAGGATCGACGCGGCCCATGCCCCGGCCAAGGTGCGCGGCCCCTACAAGAAGCGGGCGGCTTGATCGTGTTTGCGGTCATAGTCATCGCGACTTTGGGGGGCCTTGTTTGGCAGCTATGGTGGGAATTGCGGAATGGGCGCACCCTGCCATTACCCTTTCATTCCCGCTGAGCGCGGAAGGCAACCTTGGCTTTATTGGAGCCAAGTCGCCGGGCGCGCTTTCGTTACGACCGTCGTCATTTACATTGCAGGGGCACTGATCATGGCCATGCTCGGTGCCAGGATTTCAAACTGAGGCAGTCCCCCATCTTGATAGGTCATGACATTTCATGATAGACATTCGAAAACGAGGAGAACGGACATGACCGCCCCGCGCGAGAAATTCGCCACCCAGGCCAATGCCGAGATGCTCGCCGAGGTTCGGGGCCTGGCCGAAGCGGAAGGACGGCAGTTCCAATCGCTGATGGACGAGGCGCTGGCCGACCTCATCGAAAAGCGCAAGCAGTCGCGGCCTCGCGCCCATGTCATGGCGGCCTACGGGCGCAGCCACGAAACCTATGGCGAACTCTATAAGAAACTGGCGAGGTGAGCGACTATCTCACCCTCGCCGAAGTCCTCGCCATGCACGCCGACCAGATCGAGCGCCATGGCGGCGCGACCGGCCTGCGGGACGCGGGGCTTCTGGAGGCGGCGTTGTTCCGCCCTCAGACCGGCTACTACGCCGACGTGATCGAAGAGGCGGCGGCTCTGTGGGAGAGCCTGTCGCAGAACCATCCGTTCGTCGATGGCAACAAACGCACCGCCTTCGCGGCCGCCTACACCTTTCTGGCGATCAACGGTGTTTTGCTGAAAGCTTCGGCCGACGAAACCTATGCGTTCATCGCCGAGCTCTATGAAACGGCGTCCTTCAATTTCGGCAAGCTGGTCGCGTGGCTGCGGGAGAAGACCTGAGCGGGGCAGGTCGGCGCGACCCCTCGTCCGACCGCTTCGCGGCCACCGTCTCCCGCCGATGGAGAAGGCCAGATCAGGCCGCCGTCTCCAGCGCCAGGCTTTCCCGCAGGTCGCGCTTGACGAACTTGCCGCTGGCGTTGCGCGGCAGGGGACCCTCGAGGAACCAGATGTAGCGGGGGATCTTGTGGCGGGCCATGAGGGCGGCGAGGTGGGCGCGCAGGGCCTCGGCGGCGAGCCGCTCGCCTTCACGCAACAACACCGCCAGGGCCACCTCCTCGCCCAGGCGCTGGTCGGCGACGCCGAAGGCGCAGCATTCGGCCACGGCGCCATGGCGATAGACCGCCGCCTCCACCTCGGCGCAGTAGATGTTCTCGCCGCCACGCAGCACCATGTCCTTCTTGCGATCGACGATGAAGATGAAGCCGTCGGCGTCGATGCGCGCCACATCGCCGGTGTGCAGCCAGCCGTCGGTGATGGCCTCGGCGGTGGCGTCGGGGCGGCCCAAATAGCCCTTGATCACCTGGGCGCCGCGCACCCACAACTCGCCGACCTCGCCGAGCGCGACGGCGCGGCCCTCATCGTCGACGCATTTGGCCTCGTAGCAGGGCATGGCCGGCCCGGCGCTGTCGGGCTTGTCGACGAAGAAGTCGGCCGCCACGGCGGTGATGATGCCGCTGGTTTCGGTCATGCCGTAGCCGGTGATTGGGCGCGCGCTCTCCACCGCCTGGTCGATCCGGGCCACCAGGTCGGGGGGGAGCTGCGCTCCGCCGCCGCCCAGGGTCATCAGGCTGGAAAGGTCGTGACTGGCGAAATCGGGATGGGCGATCAGTTCGCGCGCCATGACCGGGACCCCGCTCATGGCGGTCACCTTCTCGGCCTCGATGAGTCGCAGGGCCTCGCCGGCGTCCCAGCGATGCATGAGGACGAGCTTGCCGCCGGCGGCGGTCACCGCATAGGCGGCGCAGTTGTTGGCGGTCACGTGGAAGAGCGGCGTATTGATCAAGCCGACCGGAATCGGCGGCGGCGCGGCGGGGTCGACGGCGACGCCGGTGGCGCGCGCCGTGGCCAGGGCGGTCACCTGGCCGGAGAAGGCCATGCTCATCAGGTTGGCGACGCAGCCGCGATGGGTGAGTTGCGCTCCCTTGGGAAAGCCGGTGGTGCCGGAGGTGTAGAAGATGCAGGCATCGTCGTCGGGATCGACGGCGGCGGCCGGCATGGGGCCGGCGTGGGCGATGACCTCGCTCCACGGCGTGACGCCGGAAGGAAGGGTGTCGGCGCGGCTGGCGACGAGGGTCGCGCCGGCGGCCATGTCCGGGCGCTCGCCAAGGCGCGTCAGGCGCTCGGCGTCGCAGAAGATCGCTTTGGGCTCGGAGTCGGCGATCGCATAGGCAAGCTCCTCGGCCACCCACCAGGCATTCATGCCGACCACGGCGATCCCGGAGCAGACACAGGCCCAGTAGATGAGCAGCCATTCGGGATAGTTGCGCATGGCGATGGCCACCCGGTCGCCGGCGGCGACGCCGCGCGCGGCCAGCCAGGCGGCGACGGCCTTCACCTGGGCGTGGGCATCGCCATAGGTCAGACGCTCGTCCCGGTAGACGATATATTCGCGCGGCGCGAAGGCGGCGGTGGAGAGCCACAACTCGCGCACCGTCGGCGGGGCGTGCATGTAGAGGCGCATCGGGGCGCCGCGCACCTCCATCTCGCCGATCTCGAAGGGCGCGCCGGGGGCGGTCAGCGCCGCCCAGGCCTCTTTCAATTCCTTGTAGTGCATCGAGGATTCATAGCTCCAGGCGATAGGCCTTGGCGGCGGTTCCGCTGAACAGGGCGGCCTTTTCGTCCGGCGAGGCGGCGGCGGCGGCGATCTTGAAGGCGTTCCACAATACGTCGTAATCGCCGCTGCCGATATCCACCGGAAAATTGCTCTCGAACATGCAGCGGCCGGCCCCGAAAGCCTCGACGCAGGTCTCGATATAGGGCTGCCATTCAGCCGCCAGCTGGGCGGACGTGGCGCGCGGGTCGGCCATGAAGGAGGGAAAGCCGGCGAACGGCATGGCGAGGCCCCCCAGCTTCACCTGGACGTTGGGCGACGCCGCCAGGGCGCGGATATTCTCGCGCCACACGCCGAACCGCTCCTCGCGCCGGCCGGCGTAGGCGGCGATGCCGAGCGGGGTTCCGGCGTGATCGAGGATGATGGATGTCTCGGGAAAGGCGCGGGCCAGATCGACGAGGTCGGGGAGCTGCGGCTCCAGCAGCCAGGCGTCGAAGGAAAGGCCCAGCGGCGCCAGCCTGGCGAATCCCTGGCGGAAGGCGGGCTGGAGGTAGAGACCTTGCTCCCGCCGAGCGAGCGGCCCCAGAACGTCCGGGTCGGCGTCCCAGGAGGCGCTATGCCGGATGCCGCGGAACCGCCCGCCGCCGGCCGCGATCTGGGCCTCCAGAACCTCGGCGACGGGCTCGCCCAGGGTGAGGTCGGCATGGCCGACGATGCCGGCGCAGGGCCGCGTCTCGCCATAGAGGCCGCTGGCGCCCATGGCCGCGACGCCGCCCGCGAACTGCGTCTCCCCCACCGGGCGCATCGCCGGCGGCCCATCGGCGCGATACATCGAGCCGCATTCCACATAGACGGTGGCCCGCACGTTATGGCCGCTCCCGATATCGGCCAGGAGCTCGTCCAGCAGGTAGCGGGGAACGTCGGCGATGGCGCGGGCGAAGCCGTGCCCGGAGGCGGCGAAGGCGGCGGCGACCGCCGCCGGCCGGTCCCACAGGTGATGGTGTGGATCGACGATCGGCAGGCCCGGCTCGAGAATCGCTTCGCGGGGGGCGGGTTCGCTCATGGGCGTCCTTCCCGCGCCAGGTCAGGCCCTCAGGGCGGCGGGGGATGGCGAATCGGCGCCCTCCTCGCTCGCGCTCAGGCGCTCTCGCAGCGCCTCCAGTTCCCGCCACAGGCCGGCCGGCATCCGGTCGCCGAAGGCCTCGTAGGCCGGGGCGATGAGGGCCGCCTCGTCGCGCCAGATGGCGGGATCGACGTGGAGCAGCAGGTCGAGCTGATCGTCGGTGAGCGAGAGGCCCTCGACATCCAGCGAGCCGGCGGCGGGGACCAGGCCGATGGGGGTGACCTTGGCGTCGGCCTCTCCCTCGAGGCGCCCCACGATCCATTTGAGCACCCGGCT
>JBPCMA010000166.1:0-3324 GCA_051002715.1 Caulobacteraceae bacterium | reverse complement strand
CGAGGCGGCGCGCCGCCCGCAGCCGCGATCAGACGCGGGCGGCGGCCGTCGGGGATCAACCGCCAAGTCGCGCCAAACACAGCCAGGGGCTCGAAGCCGAGGCGCCGATCGGCCGGCAGGGCGGCGAGGCGCGCGCCGATCCAGGTCCGGCGTTCCCTGGCAAAGGCGACCGCTTCGCTTAGGCGACGCGAGGAGGGGGCGGTGGCGACGGCCTCGCGGGCGGCGCGGTCGATGCGCAGCGACACCCGCCGGGCGCGGGGATTGACCGCCAGGCGGACGGCCAGGCCGTTCAGGTCAAGCCGCTCGCCGTTGCGGTAGGGGCTCTTCAGCAGGTTCACGGTCCACCGATAGGCGCGCGTCGCGAGTCGGCAAAGCCGCTTCGTGGCGGCCGATGAAATCGCGCACGCGGGGATAGATCTCGGCGGCGAACCGCCGGCCGTTGAACACCCCGTAGTGGCCGACCCCCGCCTGGACGTAGAGTTCGCGCAGGGTGGCCGGGATGTTGACGCACAGAGCATGGGCGGCCTGGGTCTGGCCGACCCCGGAAATGTCGTCGTCCTCCCCCTCCACCGTCATCAGGGCGATGTCGGCGATGGCGGCCGGATCGACCCGCCGCCCGCGATGGGTCAGCTCGCCCCTGGCGAGCAGATGGCGCTGGAAGACCACGTCCACCGTCTGCAGGTAGAACTCCTCGCTGAGATCGAGGACCGACAGGTATTCGTCGTAGAACTCCCGGTGCCGCTCGGCCGAATCGCCGTCGCCGCGCACCAGATTGCCGAAATAACGCCGGTGCGCCGCCTGATGCGCCTGCGTGTTCATGGAGATGAAGCTGTAGAGCTGGACGAAGCCCGGATAGACCCGGCGGAACATCCCGGCGTAGGGGGCCGGGACGGTGTAGATCATGGTGGACTCGAACCAGGTGAAGGGCCGCTGCTCGGCCAGCTGGTTGGTGGCGGTGGGCGAAAGGCGCGCGTCGATGGGCGATCCCATCAGGGTCAGGCTGGCTGGGCGCAGGGGATCGCTGTCCTGCGCCATCAAGGCAGCCAGGGCGAGGGCCGGCGGCCCGGGCTGGCAGACGGCGACCACATGGGCCCGCCGGCCGATGACGCGCAGCATGTCGCCGAGCCGGTCGATATAGTCGTGGAAGCCGAAGCGGCCCTCCACGATCGGCACGTCGCGGGCGTTGGACCAGTCGGTGACATAGACATCGCTGTCGGCCAAGAAGGCCCGCGCCGTGCCGCGCAGCAGGGTGGCGAAATGCCCCGACAGGGGGGCGACGAGCAGGACGGCCGGCCCCTCGGCCGGCGCGCCGGCGGCCCGCAGGTCGTCGCGGTCGCGCGTGAAGCGCAGCAACCGCACCCACGGCGAGCGCCAGACGATGTCCTGGGTGACCCGCACCGGGCGGCCGTTCACCGTCACCTGATTCAGATTCCAGGCCGGCTTGCCATAGCGGCGGGTCAGGTTGGCGGTCAGATCGGCCGAGGCGTAGAGGGCGCGCCCCAGGCGGGAGGCGGCGGCGGGATTGAACGGCGAGGCCCAGAAGTCCCTCGACATTTCCGCCGCCAGGCGAAGCGGCGCGGCGGCGCGATAGGCGGCCTCGTGAACGGCGTAAAGCATCGATCCCCGCTGGGCGGCGCCGCTCTTAGAAAAATGGCGGCGGCGTGGCGCCCTACATGGACGCCCCGGCAGCCCAAGTCCAGCGGCGGCTTGCTCTCCTCCCTCGCGAAGCGGGGGGAGGGCCATTCACACGTCCCGCTTGCCGCCTGACGCCCCCTCCGTCGCGGCGCAAGCAAGAGCGCCGCGCCACCTCCCCCGCTTCGCGAGGGAGGAGAAGAAAACGATTGCGCTGATTCACTCCTGCCCCGTCTTCTTACGGGGGAGGTGGCGCGCGGCTCTTTATCGCCGCGCGACGGAGGGAGCGTCGGCAACGCCCCCACCCCCCTTACCGCCCGTGCATGGCGTCCTCGATCTGGCGGGCGATGTCGGCGGGCGGACCCAGGGCCAGCGGGCGGCTGAAGCGGCCGTCGGGGTCCATCAGATAAACGATGGAGGTGTGGTCCATGCTGTAGTTCGCCCCCGTCCCGGCCTTCTTGTAATAGACCCGGTACGCCCGCGCGACCTGGGCGACCTGGGCCGGCGATCCGGTCAGGCCGATCGTTCCCTTGGGAAAGGCCGGGCTGGAAAGATAGGTCGCCAGCTGGGCCGGCGTGTCGCGCTCCGGGTCGACGGTGATGAAGACCACCTGGAAGCGGCGGGCGTCGGGGCCGAGGTCGCCGACCGCCTGGGCCAGGGCGGTCAGGGTGGTCGGGCAGACATCGGGGCAGAAGGTGTAGCCGAAATAGATCGCCGTCCATTTGCCGCGCAGGAGGCGCTGGTCGACGCTCGCGCCCTTCTGATCGACGAGGCGGAACGGGCCGCCGATGTCCGACGGCGCGGAGCGCGGGCCGGCGCCGCCGCAGGCGGCCAGCATCGCCGCCAGCACAGCCAGGGCGGCCATCGCGGCCCGGCGCGACAGGCGCCTCGGCCGCCCCGCCTCAAACAAGGGCTCGCCTGACGCGGCGATCCGCGCGATCCTGGCGGTCATGACGAGAGCGTGGTTTCCTGGGCTGGCGAAAGCGAGGGCGCGCGAGCGGCGGGCGGGCGGCCCGGGCGGCGATACGCCCCTAGGCGGGGCGGCGCAAGACGCCGGGCAGTCCCTGCGCCGCCTGCGCAACCGCACCCTCATCGCCCTGCGCTGGCTGGCCATCGCCAGCCAGTCGGCCCTGCTGGCCCTGGTCGTCTGGCAGAGGTTCCCGGTCCCCTGGCGGCCGTGCGCCGCCATCATCACAGCCAGCGCCCTGATGAACCTGCTGCTGACCTTGTTCGGGGCCGGCCGGCGGGTGGCCCGGCCGTGGGAGGCCGCCGGCCAGCTCGCCTTCGACATCGCCCAGCTGTCCGGCCTGCTCTATTTCACCGGCGGGGTGGTCAACCCCTTCTGCCTGCTGCTCATCGCCCCGGTGACGGTCGGCGCGGCGACCCTGAGGGCGCGGCATGTGGTCGCGCTGGGCGGCCTGGCCATCGCGCTGAGCATCGCCCTGGCCGCCACCTCGCTACCCATGCCGTGGGCGGTGGGGGTGAGCCTGGAGCTGCCGCTGGTCTATCGGGCAGCCTGCGTCCTGGCCCTGATCGTCGGCATCGCGGTCACCGGCGGCTATGCCTTCTGGGCGGCCAGCGAGGCGACGCGCATGGAGCTGGCCCTGCGGGTCACCGAGAGCGTGCTGGCCCGCGAGCAGCGGCTGTCGGCCCTGGGTGGGCTGGCGGCGGCGGCGGCCCACGAGCTGGGAA
>JBPCMA010000165.1:0-6354 GCA_051002715.1 Caulobacteraceae bacterium | reverse complement strand
CTTCGCGCGCCGTATCCGCGGCCCGCGCCGGGGTCGTCAGTTCGGCCTGAAGGGCCGCCGCCAACTCCTCGGCCCGCTCCGTCGACCGGCCCCAGACCCGGATCTCCCTCAGCGGCCGGACGTGGGCGAGGGCCCGGGCGTGGGTCAGCGCCTGCTCGCCATAGCCCAGCAGGGCCAGGGTCGAAGCGCCCGCCCGCGCCAGAACGTCGGTCGCCGCCGCGCTCGCCGCCGCCGTGCGGATGGCGGTGATCTCCCCGGCGTGGATCAGGGCTGCCGGCGCCCCGCCGTCCGGCTCGAACAGCAGCACCCCGCCCTGGTGCGACGGGCGCCCCATGACGAAATTCTCGGGAAAGACGCTGATCAGCTTGGCGCCGAAGGCCTCCTCGCTCGCTCCCGGCATGACCCCGAACGCCCGCCCGCCGCTCAAAGGGACGATCTGGCGCAGCGGCTGCCGGGTGCGCCCCGCCGACAGCGCCATCATCGCCTCGCGCATCAGCGGGATCGCCGCCTGATAGGTCAGCAGGCGCCGGACGGTGGCGCGGTCGATGATGCGCAGGGTCATGTTCCTGTTCCGTTTCGCGCCTCGGTCGGCTACCACGTTTTGGTGACAGTGTCCCCGCCCGGTTTGGAGCTCGTCGTCGCCCTGGTGGTCCTGCCCGGCCCCCGCGCGGCGCTGGCCGACCGGGCCGGGGCGCGGCTCGTTCGGCCGCCGGAGGCGCGCGACGTCTTCGAGGCGGAGCCGGTGCTCCTGGCCCACGCCGCCTTGACGGCGCGACGGCTGGAGCTTCCGCCGCCGCCCCGGTCGGCCCGGCTGTTCGATGTTTTGGAGTTGTTCGCTTTCACCCGGCCGGCGCGTTTCTGCGCCCCGTCGGCGGTGGGGCTGGCCCTGGCGATGGGACTGCCGGCCCCCGCCGATCCGCCGGCCCAGGCCGCCGCCCTGCGCGAGGTCGCCGCCCTGTTGCTCGCCGAACTGGCCGCCGCGCCGACGCCGAGCCGCGAAGAAGCTCTGGCTCAGGCCGAGACCCTGGGCCGCGCCGGCTGGGCATGGTCGGCGGTGGTCATCGGCGCCTTACGCTCGACGCGTTTGGGCCGACCGTGGCGCGGGACGGGCTTGGATGTCTGGCGGCGGGTCGACGAATGGCAGGATCAGGCGCCGCCGGGCGAGGCCGCCTCCAAGAGCGTCGATCCGGCGGCGGTGGAGGCGTGGCTCACTGAACTGCTGGCCCGCGCCGGCCTGGACGAGGCGCGACCGATGCAGGCTCGGTACGCGGCCGGGGCCGCCCACGCCTTCCAGCCGCGCGAGCGGGAGGGAGAGCCGATGATGATGCTGGCCGAGGCGGGCACCGGGGTCGGCAAGACGTTGGGTTATCTCGCTCCCGCCTCGCTGTGGGCGCGGGCCAACGGGCCGGGCGTGTGGGTCTCCACCTACACCCGCGCCCTGCAGCGCCAGATCGAGCGCGAGAGCCGCTGGATATTTGCCGATCCCGCCGTGCGGGCCAAAAAGGCGGTGGTCAGGAAGGGGCGAGAAAACTACCTGTGCCTGCTGAATTTCCAGGAGGCGGTGAACGCCGCGTCGCTGGGAGGCGGCGACCTGATCGGCCTGGCGCTGGCCGCCCGCTGGGCCGGGGCCAGCCGGGACGGGGACATGACCGGCGGCGATTTTCCCGCCTGGCTGCCGACCCTGTTCGCCGTCTCTCCGCCCGCCCAGGCGAGCGCCGCCAATCTGGTCGACCGGCGCGGCGAGTGCATCCACGCCGGCTGCCCGCACTACCGCGCCTGCTTCATCGAAAAGGCGGTCAGGGCCTCCCGGCGCGCCGACCTGGTGATCGCCAACCACGCCCTGGTGCTCACCCAGGCCGCCTTCGACGGCGCCCGCGCGGCGCGGGGCGGCCAGGGCGATGTCGAGACCGCCGCCCCGCGCCGGATCGTGTTCGACGAGGGCCATCACCTGTTCGACGCCGCCGACAGCGCCTTTTCCGCCGCCCTGTCGGGCGCCGAGGCGGCCGAAATGCGCCGCTGGATCCGCGGGCCCGAGGGGCGCGGGCGGCGCGGGCGGGGACTCGAGGAGCGGCTGATGGAGCTGCTCGGCGATCGCGACGACGCCCGCCGCTCCCTGCTGGAGGCGACCGCCGCCGCCGCCGCCCTTCCCGGCGAGGGTTGGTCGGGACGCATCGCCCCGCCGGCCGGCGAGCTCGCGCCGCGCGGTCCGATCGAAGCGTTCCTCGTCGCGGTCCTCGAACAACTTCGCGCCCGCGCCGGCCCCTCGGAGATCGGCATGGAATGCGCCGGCCGGCCGGCCCTCGAAACGGTGCGCGCCGCCGCTCGCGCCACCGCCGCCGCCGTGGCCGCCATCGAGACGCCGTTGACCGCCCTGTCGCGCCGGCTGGCGGATGTGCTCGACGAGGAGGCCGAGACCCTGACCGCGACGGAGCGCTCTCGCATCGAAGGCGCCCTGCGCGGCCTCGATCGGCGGGGGCGGATGATCCTGCCGGCCTGGCGCGCCATGCTCACCGCCATCGCGGAGGATGCCGAAGGGGATCCCGATTTCGTCGACTGGTTCGACGCCGGCTTCGCCTTCGGCCGCCTCGTCGACGCCGCCTGCCGCCGCCATTGGGTCGATCCCACCGCCCCCCTGGCCGCCGCCGTCCTCGCCCCGGCCCACGGGGTGCTGGTGACCAGCGCCACCCTGGCCGACGGCGCGGCGGCCGAACCGTTCGCCTTGGCCCAGATGCGCACCGGCGCGGCCCATCTGCCGGGCCGGCCCCGGACCCTGCGCCTGGCCTCGCCGTTCGACTACGGCGCCAAGGCCCGCGCCCTGGTGGTCGGCGACGTGGGGCGGGACGATCCCCGCCAGGTGGCGGCGGCCATGCGCGAGCTGTTCCTCGCCGCCGGCGGCGGAGGCCTGGGCCTCTTCACCGCCATCCGTCGCCTGCGCGCCGTCCACGAGCGCCTGGCCGCGCCCCTGGCCGACCGGGGGCTGGCCCTCTACGCCCAGCACGTCGATCCGCTGGACGTGGGGGCGCTGGTGGATATCTTCCGGGTCGAGGAGGACGCCTGCCTCCTGGGCACCGACGCGGTGCGCGACGGGGTGGACGTGCCGGGCCGCTCCCTGCGCCTCTTGGTCTTCGACCGCGTTCCGTGGCCGCGCCCCGACATATTGCACAAGGCCCGGCGGGGCCGCTTCGGCGGGGCGGCCTATGACGACGCGGTGGCGCGCGGGCGCATCGCCCAGGCCTTCGGACGGCTGATCCGCCGCGCCGACGACAAGGGCGTCTTCGTCATGCTCGACGCCGCCGCCCCCACCCGGCTGTTCTCCGCCCTGCCCGAGGGCGTGCGCCTGGAACGCGTCGACCTGGTGGAAGCCATCGAGGCGACGGCGGCGCACCTAAGGGGGGTCGGACCGTCGTGAAGCCCGGCGAGGCGGTCCGAACAGAACATCCAGATGCGCCGCCAACAAGCCCTCGACGTCCAAGGGCGCGAGCCGCCGGTAGAGCCCGTGCCAAAGAACGGCCAGGAAAACCGGCGCGACGAGCAGGTGCGGAAACTCGGCCAGGCTGGCGTCGGCGATTTCCCCGGTCTCGACGGCGCGGTGCAGAAGGCGCCGAAGCTGGACCACCCCTGGGCCGATCACCTCGGAATAATAGAATTCCGCCAGCCTTGGAAACCGCTCTCCCTCGCTGACGATGAGCCGCATGACATCGCCCCTGCGGGAGGTCGTCAGCTCGCGGATGCCCGGCAGCGCCACGCGCTCGATCGCTTCGCGCACACAAGGAATGGCGGCAAAATCGACCGCCTGGATCTCGTTGACCGTCGGGCCGATCACCGTGCGCACGATGCCTTCGAAGAGCGCCTCCTTGTCGGTGAAGTTCAGATAGACCGTGCCCTTGGCGACGCCGGCCGCCGCCGCGACATCCTCCATCCGGGTGGCCGCGAAACCTCGGCTTGAGAAGAGGTCGAGGGCCGCGTCGACGATCGCCGCCCGCCGTTCGGCGGCGCGCCGGGCGCGCAGGCCCGGGACCGCCGTGGCGGCGGCGCCGCGCGCCTTGGCCGCGGACGAGGTCGGCTGGGTTCGAGGGGTTGTCACAGGCTTCACGGCCATTTCATAACCGGCGGCCAGATTCCGGTCCAGTCCCTATTGACTGACCAGATAGTCATTTAGTATTGAGCCTGGCGGGACGGCGGCGGGAGATTGGCGTGACGAGCGAATCGGATCGAAAAGAGTCCCCGGCCGATCCCGGCCACGCCGAATCGACGTCGCGACCGGCGCCAGGCGAGACGCAAGACGCGCCGGGCGGCAAGAGGCCCAAGCGGAAGGGGCTGTTGCAGCGGCCGATCCTGCTGATTTCGGCCGGCGTCGTGTTCATCGTCGTCGTGGTCGCTGCGGTGCTCTGGTGGCTCAACGCCCGGCACTACGAATCCACCGACGACGCCTTCATCGACACTCACGCGGTTCGCCTCGCGCCGCAGATCGCCGGGCGGGTGACGGCGGTGCTGGTCGATGACAACCAGCTCGTCCAGGCCGGCCAGCGGCTGATCGCCATCGACTCCTCCGACGCCCAGACCAAGGTCGCCCAGGCCCGGGCCCAGCGCGCCCAGGCCCAGGCGGGAGTCGACACCGCCCTCGCCCAGATCAAGGTGAACCAGGCCAACTATCGCCAGTCCCTGGCCGATGTCGCCGGCGCCCAGGCCCAGGCGACCCGCGCCGCCCTCGATCTGGCCCGCTACCGGAGCCTGCAGGCGCTCAATCCCGCCGCCGTCGCCCAGCAGCAGTTCGATCAGGCCCGCGCCGACGCCGCCCAGGCCGCCGCCCAGCGCGATTCAGCGGCCAGGACCGCCAGGTCGCGGGCCGAACAAGTCGCCGCCAGCCGCACCCAGGTCGCCTCCGGGACCGAGCAGGTGCGCGCCGCCCAGGCCGAGCTCGAGGAAGCCGGGATCACCCTCGGCTACAATGAGATCGTCGCCCCGCTCGCCGGCCACGTGGCCCAGAAGAGCGTCGCGGTGGGCGACTATGTTCAGCCGGGCACCGAGCTGCTGGCCATCGTGCCGGTGAAACTCTGGATTACCGCCAACTTCAAGGAGACCCAGCTGGCGCTCATGCGTCCGGGCCAGGGCGTGGCGATCAAGATCGACGCCTGCCCGGCCGGCCCGGTTCGCGGCCACGTCGATTCGATCCAGCGCGGGGCCGGCCAGGCGTTCGGCATCCTTCCGCCCCAGAACGCCACCGGCAACTTCGTCAAGGTGGTCCAGCGGGTGCCGGTGAAGATCGTCTTCGACGAAATCCCGCGAGACTGTCCGTTGGGTCCGGGCATGTCCGTGGAACCTCGCGTCAAGGTGCGTTGAGATGGCCCGGCCGGCGGCGGGCGGCGGCGCGTGGACGCCCCGGCGATCGGTGGCGGGAGACCGCAATCCGTGGACCATCGTCGCCGTCATTTCCATCGCCACCTTCATGACCGTGCTCGACACCTCGATCGTCAACGTGGCGCTCAATCACATCGCCGGCGAACTGGGGGCGAGCTACGACGAGGCGACCTGGGTCTCCACCACCTTCCTCATCGCCACCGCCATCGTCATTCCCATCTCCGGATGGCTGGCCGACACCATCGGCCGCAAGCGCTACTACATGATCTCGGTGGCCCTGTTCACCGCCGCCTCCTTCGCCTGCGGCGTCGCGCCCAACCTCACCCTGCTGATCGTCGCCCGCGTCGTTCAGGGGGCGGCGGGCGGCGGCTTGGCGGCGGTGGAGCAATCGATGCTGGTCGACACCTTCTCGCCCAGACAGCGCGGCATGGCCTTCGCGGCCTATGGCATGGTGATCATCGTGGCGCCGATCTTCGGGCCGATCCTGGGCGGCTGGATCACCGACAACGCGTCCTGGCGGTGGTGCTTCCTGATCAACGTGCCGATCGGCCTGCTGTCGCTGTTCCTGGTCAACCTCCTGGTCGATGAACCCGAGGCCCTGAAAAGCGATCGCCGCAAGCTGCTCGCCGGCGGGCTGAAGATCGACGCGGTCGGCTTCGTGCTGGTCGCCCTGTTCTTCGGCGCCCTGGAGCTCACCCTCGACAGAGGCCAGCAGCTGAACTGGTTTTCCAGCGGCTTCATCGTCGCCACCGCCGTGATCGCGGCCCTGTCGCTGATCCTGTTCATCCCCTGGGAACTGACGCGGGAATCGCCGATCGTGCCGATCTCCATGTTCGCCAGGCGCAACTTCGGGATCGCCAGCGTCTTTCTCATGCTCACCGGGGTGATCCTGTTCGGCACCACCCTCTTCATCCCCCAGCTGCTTCAGGTGGTGATGGGCTACAGCGCCACCGACGCGGGACTGGCGCTCACCGCCGGCGGCGCCGCCACGATTCT
>JBPCMA010000164.1:0-3887 GCA_051002715.1 Caulobacteraceae bacterium | reverse complement strand
GGGAAAAGGCACCGAGGCGGCCAGGGCGTCCTTCACCTGCGGCGGGGCGGCGTTCATCAGGGGGGTATCGAAGATGCCGGGCAAGATGGTGTTGACCCTGATCCCCTCGCTCATCAGGTCGCGGGCGATGGGCAGGGTCATGCCGACCACGCCCCCTTTTGAGGCCGAATAGGCGGCCTGGCCCATCTGGCCGTCCTCGGCCGCCACCGAGGCGGTGTTGACGATCGCCCCGCGCTCGCCGTCCTCCAGGGGCTCGAGGGTCAGCATCCCCGCCGCGCTCTTGGCGATGCAGCGGAAGGTGCCGACGAGGTTGATCTGGATGATCCAGTTGAACGCCTCCAGCGGGAAGTGCTTGATCTCGCCGGTCTTGCGGTCGCGGCCGGCGGTCTTGGCGGCGTTGCCGGTGCCGGCGCAGTTGATCAGCACCCGCTCCTGGCCGTGGGCGGCGCGGGCCTTGGCGAAGGCGGCGTCCGCATCGGTATCCGACGTGACGTTGCACTGGCAGAACACCCCGCCCACCTCCTTGGCCACCGCCTCGCCCCTGGCGTCGTTCATGTCGAATATAGCGACCTTGACGCCGTGGCCAGCCAGGGCGCGCGCCGTGGCCTCGCCCAGGCCCGCGGCGCCGCCGGTGACCACCGCGGCGATGGAAGAGTCGAGTTTCATGGAGAGTTCCTTGGGTTGGAGATGAGGTTGCGAGCGCTGTAGCGCGATCGGCGGCGCGCCAAAAGCCGTGTTGTCACGACTGGCGCGTCAACCCTCGAACATCGCCCGAAGCATGGCCAGCGCGCGCGCCAGGACCGCCGCGGTGATGGCCCCCTCGCGGCGCACGAGGCGAGTCTTGTCCAGGGCGCGCATCTGGTCGAGGAGGATCAGACCGGTCTTGCCGGCGAAGGCGACCGCGATGCGATAAGGGGCCGGGTGGCCGGCGGTCGTCATCGGCGCCGCCATCACCGTTCGCAGGTGATCGTGCATCTCGGGCGGCGAAACGACGACGCAGGGCCGCGTCTTGCGAATCTCGCTTCCGACCGTGGGATCGAGGGCGACAAGCCAGACATCGCCGCGACGCACGGCGGGCCTCGGCGCCTTCACCACTCCAGCGACGCGTCGTCGGCGTTGGCGAACGCCGGCCAGACAGGAGCGTCGTCGCCGGCGGCGGCGAGCGCGCGCGAGGCTTCGGCCCATCCGGCGCGGGGCGCTCGCGGGATCGGCGTGAGCGTGACCTTGCCTTCGGCGAGCGTCATATCGACGTCATCGCCCGGTTGAACGCCCATTTCGCCCAGGAGGACCTTGGGAATGATCACCCCCGACGAATTACCCATCTTCCGTATGGCCGCGCGCACGATCCCTCGCTCACACCTTGGTTATCACTAAGTTATAACAAAGCCAGCCCGCTTCGGTCAAGGACAGCGCGGGCCGACCGGCCGAGGGGCGAAGGCGTTCGCCGGCTCATCCCTTTTTCCCTCAAGTCCGCCAATGCCCGGCCACCAGGGCGGCGAACAGCACCAGGCCGGCCAGGCTGTTGGACTTGAAGAGGGCCAGGGCGCCGACGGGCTCGCCGATCCGAAGGCGCAGGGGCTGGCGGATCAGCAGCATGGCCGCCAACGCGAACGGGCCCAGGAACAGCGGGCCCAGGCCCGCCGCCAGCCACGCGGCCAGGACGAAGGTCAGGCTGGCCAGATAGAATCCGAACACCGCCGTCGGCGCGGCCGAGCCCAGCCGCCGGGCCGAGGACCTGACCCCGACCAGGGCGTCGTCCTCCAGATCCTGCACCGCGTAGATGGTGTCGTAGCCCAGCGTCCAGAACACCCCGGCCACGTAGAGCAGCGCCGCCGACCACGGCAGGCCGCGGGTCACCACGTCCAGATGATAGCCGTGCAGGCGCGCCCCGATCACCAGGGTCAGCAGGTTGACCGACGAGGGCCCCTCGCGCGCCGCCGCGTAGCCCAGCAGCACTCCCCAGTTGAAGGTGAGGCCGAGCCACGCCTGCGGCCACCAGGTGACCCGCTTCATGAAAGGATAGGCGGCCACCAAAGCCAGCGACGCGACGCCGAGGAACAGGCTGAGGATGTTGAAGCTCAGCAAAATGGCGAGGCTCGGCAGAACGCAGGCGCCGATGAAGCCCCACGCCGCCGCGACGCTGATCTGGCCGCAAGCCACCGGCCGCGCCGCCGTGCGCGCCACGCGCGCGTCTATGTCGCGATCGACGATGTCGTTGAAGGCGCAGCCGGCCGCCCGCATCAGCGCCGCGCCGATGGCGATGAGGACCAGCAGGCGAACGTTCGGCCACTCGCCATGCGAGGCGCTAGCCAGGGCCGCGCCCTGCCACCCCGGCAGCATCAGCAGCCAGATCCCCGTCGGCCGATCGAACCGCCCCAGCTTCAGCCACGGCCGCCAGGCGCGCGGCGCGTGCCGATCCACCCAGTTGCCGGGCGCCGCGTCGGGAAGGAGCGAGGTCACGCGCCCCACAATGCGCGGGCGGGGGGGGATGGCAAGAGTGGGGTGGCCAATGGTCCGGCTCGGCCCGTGCGCGAGGCGCCAACGGGCGACGAGAACCTTCAGCAGGCCACGATGTCGGTCTTGACGAAGTCCTCGCCCTTGAACAGCAGGGCCGCGCCGTTGGTCCTGGCGCACGCATAGGCGAAACAGTCGCCGAAATTGAGCGCCGCGGGGTGGCGGCCCTGCCGAATTTCTCATAGGCGTCGGCGGCGATCTCGAACTCGGGCTCGCCGATCGCCAAGAATCCAGCGCGGAGAGCACCGACAAAGGCGGTCAAGTCTCGCCCCAAAGCTCGTCGAAGAACCTTTTGTCCGCCTTGAGCTTGGTGGGCGGCGGCGGGGGATTTTCGGACCAGAACCGTTCCAGGCGCTCGGCCAAGGGAACAGCCTTCGCCTCCCTCGCCAACTCGGCCTTCACCGCCAGACGCACGGCCTCCTTCTTCGAGACGCCGCGAAGCGTCGCCAGAGCGGTCACGAGGTTGGTGGTCTGGTCGTCCTTGATGTAGAGGGGCATGGGAGCCTCTTATCGGTGGATGTCCAGCCTACGTTTGGGGATGTCCTTGGACCTTCGACAGGTCAAAGCGAGGGCGCCGGCGGCCAGCCTGCCTCTGGGCGCCGGCGGATATCGCGTGGATTTGCGGCGATGGCGTCGAATCGCCGAGAGGAGATAGTCCGATGAAATTGACTCAGGCGGAGCACCGTCGGCATCCAATCAAGGAGCTGACCGACAAAAGAGAGTGGAAGATCGGCAAAGCCGAGCTGACCCTTTATCGACACGATCCGACTGGAGAGTGGATCGGCACGATCCGGAAAGGCGGTGGCCCCTCGCAGTCTACCGGCGACGATAAGGACCAACTCATCGCCGAAATGGAGGCAGAAACCTCTCCGCCGCCGCCGCCGATAAGAGGCTACAAAGGCGCCATCGAAAGGTTCCTCTACCTCTATCCAGGAGGGTTCGAGAACGCCGCTTTCCTGCGGGGCGAAAGGGGAGCCAAGGTCGAAGCCGGAGACCAACTAAAACCGCACCTGGATTCGAAAACCACGGACGAAGAGGCGGTGGTCCTGTTACGGGCCGCGCGAGCCTTGCTCAATCGCGGCGGCCAGAGCCCCTTGCACATGACCGAGAGTTCCGACTTGGACGCGGTGTGGAGGGGGCCTTCGATGTCCACGTATATCCACGCCCTCCGCGCGTTCGCTGCTGGCGATAGGTTAGAGGGGTTCCGCATGAGCCGCCGCGCTCTGGATGGAGTGCGCTGCTCCTGGCCCATGGTCACCCTCTTTCCGGCGCTCCTTCGCCGGACGGCCGAGGCGGTGCTCCGGCCGGAAGCCATAAAGACGTACGCCCACGCGGTTCGGTCTGCTTTCGCCGAGATATATGAACCAGAACCG
>JBPCMA010000163.1:0-8392 GCA_051002715.1 Caulobacteraceae bacterium | reverse complement strand
CGTGGGCGATTGGCCCGATCGCGGTGAAGCCGTAGGCGAGGCCGGCGCGGTGGGTCATCAGGTCCTCCACCGTGATCGGGCGCGGCGAGGGATAGGTGTCGGCGAGCGGGCCGGTGGCGTCCTTCAGCACCTTCATGTCGGCGAATTCCGGCGCCCAGCGCTCGATCGGATCGCTAAGCGCCAGCTTGCCTTCCTCCATCAGCATCAGGGCGGCGACGGTGGTGACCGGCTTGGTCATCGAGGCGATGCGGAACAGGGTGTCCCGCGCCATCGGCCGGTTCTCCGCGATGTCCGCCAGCCCCTGAGCCGTGACCTGGACGATCTCGCCGCCGCGCCAGATCAGGGTCACGGCGCCGGAAAGATCGCCGGCCGCGATCGTCGCCTCGAGAATATTGGGGGCCTGGGCCAGGAGGGCGGCGTCGAAGGGGGCTCGCGAGGGGGCGGCGCCGTCCATGATGGTCTCCTTTGGCCATGGGTGCGGCGCCACGCATAGCCAACAATCGCGCGCCGGCCTATGGCGCCGTGGCGTCAACGGCGCGAGGAAGGCCCCCGGCCCCTCGATTCGAAAAGCGAAGCCGCCCGTGTTCGACGCCGTGATCTTCGACTGCGACGGCTGCCTGATCGACAGCGAGGTGCTGGCCCTCGAGGTGGAGCTGGCGGCCCTGGCCGACGCGGGGATGATCTACGACCGCGAAGATTTTTGCCGCCGGTTCATGGGCCTCACCGACGACGCCTTTTTCGCCGCCCTGGACGCCGACCGCCTCGCCGCCCTGGGCGGGCCTCTCCCCGCCGACTTCCGCCGCGAGCACGATGCGAAGCTCACCCGCGCGGTGGACGAGCGGCTGGCCGAAGTGGCCGGCGCGGCGGCGGCGGTGGCCGCCCTCGGTCGGCGCAAGGCGGTGGCGAGTTCCAGCCACGCGGCCTTTTTGGAGCGCAAGCTACGGCGGGCGGGCCTTTGGGAAGCCTTCGCCCCTCATGTCTATGCCGGCGATCAGGTGGCGCGCGGCAAGCCGGCTCCCGACCTCTTCCGTCTCGCCGCCGCCGGCCTAGGTGTCGCTGCGGACCGCTGCCTGGTCATCGAGGACAGCGTCAACGGCGTCCTGGCCGGCCGCGCCGCCGGCATGACCGTCTGGGCCCTCGCCGCCGGCGGCCACATCCGGCCCGGCGACATCCCCCGTTTGCGCCAGGCCGGCGCCCACGCCATCGTCGGCGCGTGGAGCGAGGCGGCGCGGGATTTCGCGGCGTGGGGGTAGCTACGGCGCGGCGAAGGTCGCCGCCAACTCGCCCCTGGCGACGACATGGCCGTTCATGGCCGCCGAGAGGGCGCTTCGCCCCGCCCCGCCCGGCAGGTCCAGCGCCGCATCCAAGGCGAAGACCTGGAAGCGGTAGTGATGGACGCCGCTGGGCGGCTTGGGCCCGAAATAGCCGGTCCCGCCGGCGTCGTTGGCCCCCTGCGTGGCGCCGGCCGGGCTGGGCGGGCGGGCGCCCGTCGCCACGCCTTCGGGCAGGGACGTGACGCCAGCCGGAATGTTCCAGATCGTCCAGTGGACGAACGGGCGCGGCCCCGGCGCGTCGGGGTCCTCGAGAATGACCGCGTAGGCCTTGGCCCCGGCCGCGGCCGTCCAGGAGAGCGGCGGCGAGAGATTCTGGCCATAGCCGCTCTGGCGCTGGGCGATCGCGCCGCCTGCGCCGACGGCGCTGGAGGTCAGGCGCATGGCGGCGACGTTCTGCGCGCGGCCACAGCCGGCGAGGCAGAAAGCCAGAACGAGGGAAAGGGCGATGCGCATGACGGCTCTCCGGGATGGGGGACGGCCATATAACAAAAGCCTTATATCCCTATCCCACGTTTCATGCTACGCGCCGCGCCGCCCGCCACCCAGGAACCGAAGCCGTCCATGAACCCGTCCCGCGCCAGCTATCTCTTCACCAGCGAGAGCGTCTCGGAGGGCCACCCGGACAAGGTGGCCGACCGCATCTCGGACACGGTGGTCGACGCCTTCCTGGCCGCCGACCCGTTCGCTCGGGTGGCCTGCGAGACCCTGGTCACCACCAACCGCATCGTGCTGGCCGGCGAGGTGCGCGGGCCCGAGGCGGTGATCGCCACCCTGGAGGAGAAGGCCCGCGCGGCGGTCAGGGACATCGGCTACGAACAGGAAGGCTTCCACTGGAAGACCGCCGACTACGCCTGCTACCTGCACGACCAGTCCGCCAACATCGCCGTCGGCGTGGACGCGGCCGGCAACAAGGACGAGGGGGCGGGCGACCAAGGGATCATGTTCGGCTACGCCACCGCCGAGACGCCCCAATTGATGCCGGCCACTCTGCAGTATGCCCACGACATCCTGCGCGCCCTGGCCGCCGCCCGCCACGCCGACGCCGGCCTGGGCCTCGAGCCGGACGCCAAGAGCCAGGTGACCCTGGTCTATGAGAGCGGCAAGCCGGTGCGCGCCGCCTCCATCGTCCTTTCCACCCAGCATCGGAAGGGCCTTTCCACCGCCGAGGTGGACGCCATCGTCCGGCCCCATATCCTGGGCGTTTTGCCCGACGGGTTCGTCACCGCCGAGACCGCCTGGCACATCAATCCCACCGGCGTCTTCGAGATCGGCGGCCCGGACGGCGACTGTGGCCTCACCGGGCGCAAGATCATCGTCGACACCTACGGCGGGGCGGCCCCGCACGGCGGCGGCGCCTTTTCGGGCAAAGACCCCACCAAGGTCGACCGCTCCGGCGCCTACGCCTGCCGCTACCTGGCCAAGAACGTGGTCGCCGCCGGCCTCGCCGAGCGCTGCACCATCCAGATCGGCTACGCCATCGGCGTCTCCCACCCTTTGAGCTTCTACGTCGACCTGCACGGGGCCGGCGAGGTCGATCCGGCCCGCCTGGAAACCCTCCTTCCCGAGATGATCGGCGGCGCGACCCCCCGCGCCATCCGCGAACACCTCGAGCTCAACCGCCCCATCTACGCCCGCACCGCCGCCTACGGCCATTTCGGCCGCGACCCCGAGGAGGACGGGGGGTTCTCGTGGGAGAAGACGGACCTGGCGGACAAGTTGCGGGCGGAGTTTTAGTCATACCTCCCTCACCTTAAGGGGGAGGGCGACTCGCCGAAGGCGAGCGGGGTGGGGGGAAGCCACCAGAACCGGCTCTTGCCGCAAGCGCCCCACCCGTCTCGTCGCTTCACGCCGGTCCACCCTCCCCATGAAGGGGAGGGAGGTTCATTCTGTTCGTCGAACCGCGAACACCAACTAGAAAAATTTGCGTAACTGATCGAGGCGATTTGTTATGGTCGCTGCTGAGCGTCGCAGCTGTCGTAGATATGGGCGGATGGCGCATGACAACAATCGAGGGTTCGCCGCACCGGCGTGGAAGTCTCGCGAGGGGTGTCGGCCGTGTCCTCGTCGTCCTGTCTGGCCTCTACTGGCTAATGGGCGCCTTCCTGAGAGGCTTCATCGACGATTCCTACGCCCTGGACAGAATAGCGAGGTCGGCGGGGTGGAACGCGGCGCGGGGGATGCTCATTGGGTGGGCGATCGGATTTGCCGTGCTGGCCGATATTGTTTTGATCATCCGCTGGATCTGGCGTGGTTTCGCCAAAAAACCTTCAACGACAAACTAGAATTTGTCCTCGATGGTTTGTGCGCCGGGAGGTGTGCTATACTGGTATAGCGACAATCCCTTTAGGAGCCCGTCATGCTCGCTATCCGACTCCCTCCAGAAATCGAGAATCGCCTGACCGCCCTGGCGGTCGCCACCGGACGAACCAAGACCTTCTATGCCCGCGAAGCCATCCTGGAGCACCTCGACGACCTGGAAGACCTCTATCTGGCCGAGGGGCGGCTGGCGGATCTGCGCGCCGGCCGCACCAGGGCTCTTCCCCTTGAAGCGGTGATCGAGACCCTTGGCCTGGAGGATTGAGTTCGATCCCGCCGCCGCCAAGGAACTTGCGCCAACTCGATCGTCAGGTTGCGCGGCGAATCCTGAATTTCCTCACCGAGCGGGTGGCCATGCTGGACGACCCGAGGAGCATCGGCGAAGCGCTCACGGGCGCGAAGCTAGGAAACCTGTGGAAATACCGCGTCGGCGACTATCGCGTCCTCGCTGACATACAGGATGGCGCGGTCTGCATCCTGGTTGTGCGGATCGGCAATCGCCGGGGGGTCTACCGGCGATGAGATCGGCACTCAGCGACGCTCAACGCGCCAACATCGACGCGCAACTCGACGCTTTCGTCGCGAGCGTGGGCCTGGGCGCCCCTCAACGCTGGACCCCTCTTCCCGGCGGCGTGTCCTGCAATGCCTGGCGGGTGGACGTCGCGGGGCGGGCGATCTGCGTCAAGCAGGCCCTGCCAAGGCTGAATGTCGCCGACGATTGGCGGGCGCCGGTGGGGCGGGCGGTCTTTGAATACCGCTGGTTCGAGACGGCGCGGGCCATCGTTCCGGGCTGCGCGCCCAGGCCGCTGGCGCTGGACGCCGAGCGTGGCTTTCTGGCCATGGAATTCCTGCCCGAGGCCGATAATCCCTTGTGGAAACGCCAGCTCCTGGCCGGCGAGGTTCACGTCGCCACCGCCGGTGCGGTGGGCGAGCGGCTGGGACGCATCCACGCCGGCGCCGCCGGGCGCGCCGACATCGCCGCGCGCTTCGCCAGCGACGCCATCTTCCACGCCTTGCGCCTGGAGCCCTATCTGCTGGCGGCGGCCAAGCGGCGGCCGAGGGTCGCCGCAGCCCTGCGCGCCCTGGCGAAACGCACCGCCGCCACGCGCGTCACCCTGGTCCACGGCGATGTAAGCCCCAAGAACATCCTTATCGGCCCGGCCGGCCCGGTCTTCCTCGACGCCGAGACCGCCTGGTGGGGCGATCCGGCTTTCGATCTGGCCTTCTGCCTGAACCATCTGCTGCTCAAGGCCCTGGCGGTTCCGGCCGCGCGGGACGCCCTGGCCGCCGCCTTCACCGCCCTGGCCGAGGCCTACCTCAAGCGGGTGGATTGGGAGCCGCGCCGAGCGCTGGAATCCCGCGCCGCCTTGCTCCTCCCCGGTCTCCTGCTGGCCCGCATCGACGGCAAGTCGCCGGTGGAATATCTGACGGCCGAGACGCAGAAGGATTTCGTGCGCGCCGCGGCCGAACCCCTGCTGCTGAAGCCGCCCGCTACCCTGGCCGCAGTGCTCGCCGCTTGGCGCGCCAGGCTCGAAACGGCTACAGCGGAGCGTCGAGCCTAGAGGAGCCCACCGCCATGCAGACCCGCGCCGCCGTCGCCTGGAAGGCCGGCCAGCCGCTCACCATCGAGACCGTCGACCTGGAGGCCCCGCGGGCCGGCGAGGTGCTGGTGGAGATCAAGGCGACGGGCATCTGCCACACCGACGAATTCACCCTCTCCGGCGGCGATCCGGAGGGCCTGTTTCCGGCCATCCTCGGCCATGAGGGGGCCGGGGTGGTGCTGGAAGTCGGGGAAGGGGTGACGACGGTGAAGGCCGGCGACCACGTCATCCCGCTCTACACGCCCGAATGCCGCCAGTGTAAATCCTGCCTGTCGCGGCGCACCAACCTGTGCACCGCCATCCGCGCCACCCAAGGCAGGGGCGTGATGCCGGACGGAACCAGCCGGTTCTCATGTTGCGGCGAGACGCTCTTCCACTACATGGGCTGCTCGACCTTCGCCAACCACACGGTCCTGCCGGAGATAGCCCTGGCCAAGGTCCGCCCCGACGCCCCGTTCGACAAGATCTGCTATATCGGCTGCGGCGTCACCACCGGGGTCGGGGTGGCGATCTGGACCGCCAAGGTGTGGCCGGGGGCCAATGTCGCGGTGTTCGGCCTGGGCGGCATCGGCCTCAACGTCCTGCAGGGGGCGCGGATGGCCGGGGCGGACAGGATCGTCGGCGTCGACCTCAACCCGGCCCGCGAGGCCATGGCCCGCCGGTTCGGCCTGACCCATTTCGTCAATCCTGACCAGGTGGGGCGCGACAAGGTGGTTCAGGCCATCGTCGATCTCACCGGCGGCGGGGCCGACTTCTCCTTCGAGTGCATCGGCAACGTGGCGACCATGCGCCAGGCCCTGGAGTGCTGCCATCGCGGCTGGGGCGAGAGCGTCATCATCGGCGTCGCCGCCGCCGGCCAGGAGATCGCCACCCGCCCCTTCCAGCTGGTCACCGGCCGGGTGTGGCGGGGCACCGCCTTCGGCGGCGCGAGAGGCCGCACCGACGTGCCGCGCATCGTCGACTGGTACATGGACGGCAAGATCGCCATCGACCCCCTCATTACCCACACCCTGCCGCTGGAGGATATCAACCAGGGGTTTGAGTTGATGCGGCAGGGGGAGAGCATACGGTCGGTGGTGGTGTATTGAAGATGGATAAAACCATGTTACTCAAGGATGCTATCGAGCGGGTACGTGACGAACTCGGGTATTGGCCGGGAGCAATGTTCTATTCAGGCCGGAGCGCCTTGGCGCACCCCTCGGAATTTTATTTCCTTGGTTTCAATCCACATGGATACAAAGACGAGCCCGACCTCAAGAAGGAAGTAGACGAATGGCTGGTTAACCCTTCCATGGAGGTCCACTCCGCGTTTGATCGTGGCTGGAAGGAGGATGGGTCGTGCACGCTCTACCAAATTGCCGTACGACACTTGTTTCAGACACTCGGGTTGACTAACAGCAATGTCCCTTCAAGCAATCTTATTTTTATGAGCGCTCCTTCGGAACAAGATTTGATGCGTCTCGCTGAGGAACGCCTTGGTCTGAGCTGGTGGGCTCTGGCCGAGAAATGCTGGGCGGTCCACGAGAATGTGATAGCGACCGTCCGTCCTAAATATATCTTGTGTCTCGGGAATAAAACTAATGAGTTCGTGGCAGGCAAGTTGGGCGCGAAGAAGCCATACAATCATATTGGCATTTACAAACAGTCGGGAACGGATCGAAGGCTGGCATGGGCTACCAGCGGTTCCAGGGACGAGGGCGAGCCCGTCGTTTTCGGCCTTGCGCACCCGAGTCGAAAAGGTGGGTGGGTTCCGGCAAGGAACTCGCCGGTGGAGTGGGTGAAAGGCGTGGTGGATGCGACAAACTATTGGTCCAAATGAAAAGCCGCCGACGATCCCTTCGCGACTTTCGGGGAATGGGGCTGCGAAGCGGACCGGCTGCCCTCTGGACCTTTGAACAGGGGGACACGGTCCGGGCGCCCTTTCGCTAGACCGACCGCCCCATCCGATCCCCGAGGTCAGCGCGCCGCCTGATCCACCAAAGCCTCCGCGCCGCCACCGAAATAGCCGCCGCTCAATCGCGATCCGGCGCGCCGAGGGGGAAGTAGGCGCGGAAGGGTCTCGCCTCGTCGACGGCGCGGGCGAAGGAGGGGCGGGCCAGGAGGCGGCGGCGATAGGCGTGGACCTTTGTGAACGCCGGATCGATGGGGTGGGTCCAGTCGGCGTAGAAGAGGGCCGGGGCGGCGGCGCAGTCGGCGAGGGAGAAGGCCTCGCCGGCCGCCCATTGCCGCCCGCTCATCGCCTCATCCAGCCAGCCATAAGCAGCCTCCAGCGCCCGGCGGGCCTCGGCCGCGCCATGGGGATCGCGATCGGCCTCGGGGCGCAGGGCGTCGGCCACGATCCTCTGCATCGGCGTCATGACGTAGTTGTCGAAGAAGCGGTCCATCAGGCGCACGGGCAGGGCGGCGCGGGCGTCCTCGGGCACGAGTTTCGCGCGGCCGGGATGGTGCAGGTCGAGATGCTCGACGATGATGGTCGCCTCCATCACCGGGCGCCCGTCGTCGACCAGCACCGGGAAACGCTTCAGCGGCCACAGCGCCGCCAGCTCCGCCGTTGCCCCTTCGTCCTCCAGCGACCGGTATTCGAACGCCGTGCCGTTCTCGTAAAGGGCGGTCAGCACCTTCTGGCAGTAGGACGAGAAGGGATGGGCGTAGAGTTTCAGCGACATGAGAATTCCTCTCTTTCCAGCCGCGCCATATCCTCCGGCCGGTTGACGTTGGCGAAGGGGCGGGGGTTGGCGAAGGGAACCGCGCGGCCGCCGATACTGGCCAGAAAATCCCGCACAGGCGGATGATCGCCGCCGGCCAGGGCCGCCGCCAGGTCGCCGGCCAGGCGCGTCCGCCACACCGCGCACAGGGGCTGCGGGCCTTCGGGGCTCACCGCATAGGCGGCGG
The DNA here is from genome assembly GCA_051002715.1 of Caulobacteraceae bacterium. Lineage (GTDB taxonomy): Bacteria > Pseudomonadota > Alphaproteobacteria > Caulobacterales > Caulobacteraceae > Acaudatibacter. Next base: position 249 of record JBPCMA010000163.1, on the reverse strand, counting down.
GCGCGTCGCCCACCAGGGCGGCGATCAGCGTCGCGATCTCGGCCGCCCCGACCAGGGGGGTGTCGCACGGCAGGGTGACCAGGGTCTCGAAGCCGCCGCCCGCCGCCCAGGCCAGGCCCGCCGCCACCCCGGCCAACGGCCCGGCGGCGTGCGCCGGATCGTCGCTCACCAACGGCGCCCCGAGCGCGGTCGCCCGACCCGCCGCCACGCCGCCCGCCGGCGCGCTCCCCGCCAACGACTGGCAAGCAC
>JBPCMA010000162.1:0-4639 GCA_051002715.1 Caulobacteraceae bacterium | reverse complement strand
ATCGCCTCCTCGCGCCGCAGGTCGCCCTGATTGCCGCTGACGTATTGCTGGCGGGCCATGAGATAGAGGTTGTAGGCGTCGGGGTTGGTGGTGCCGCGCCGCTCGATGGCCCGTTTCTCCTCGGGCAGCAGCTTGAGCTTGATCGCCCCGACCACGGCTTCGGAAATTTCGTCCTGCAGGGCGAAGATGTCGGTCAGGTCGCGGTCGTAGCGCTCCGCCCAGACGTGGTCGCCGCCGGCCCCATCGATCAACTGGGCGGTGATGCGCACCCGCAGGCCGGCCTTGCGCACGCTGCCTTCCAGCACATGGCCGACGTTCAGCTGGCGGGCGACCTGGGGCACGTCGATCGCCTTGCCCTTGAAGGTGAGGGCGGTGGCGCGCGCCACCACCGACAGGGCGGAGACCTTTGAGAGGTCGGTGATGATGTCTTCGCTGATGCCGTCGCTGAAATAGTCCTGATCGACATCGCCGCTCATGTTGGCGAACGGCAGGACGCAGATGGCGTTGGGGCGGGCCGGCGGGCGGGCCGTTTGTCCGCTCTGGGCGTTGCCGGGACCGGCGCCGTCGATCAGGTCGGCGATGCTGGCGACGACCTTGCGCCAGCCGGGCGCATCGGTCGCCCCAGTCCAGCCGGTCAGGTCAGCGCATTGGATCTGGTCGAAGGGCATGGGCAGGCGGGCGTCGTCGAGGGAGAGCTGGACGAGCTTGCCGTCGGCGCGGCCCCGATTGGCCTCCGAACGGACCCACTGCGACTGCGCCGCGTCCGCCGACCAGATCACCACCACCACCTTGGCCGCCGCCAGCCGCTCCTCGATCACCTCCGCATAGGCCCGGTGGGGCGGCAATTCGTCGTCGCGCCACACCCCGTAGCCCAGCTCCCCCAGAGCGTCGGCCACCTGCCGGGCCTGGGCCGCCGTCGATCGGGCGTAGGAAATGAAGATGTCGGACATCGGCGCGCCCCGTCCTTAAAGGCGCCGGCGGAACCCTAGCGAAGCGGCTTGGCCCGGAGCAAGCGAATCGTGGCCGCCCATCGGCCAAGTCTCCACCACTTCCACGAAGCGGGCGAGCCACGCGTTGGTCTGGACTCCGTCGAGGGCGCGGTGGTCGATGGTCAGGGAGACGAAGGCCATCGGGCGGATCTGGATCGCATCCACGCCGCCGACCTCGCGCGCCACTACCCGCTTTTGCAGCTTGCCGACGCCCAGGATGGCCGACTGGGGCTGGTTGATGATGATCGGCGCGGCGATCAGCGAGCCGGAGACGCCGTGGTTGGAGATGGAGAAGGTGCCGCCCTGGACATCGGCGGGGGAGAGCTTGCCGGCCCGGGCGCGCGAGGTGGTGTCGGTCAGGCGGCGGGCGATGTCGAGGAGCGACAGAGACTGGGCGCGGCGGATCACCGGCACGATCAGGCCCCGCTCGCCGAGCGCCACGCCCACCCCGATGTTGACATCGGCGAACACCTCCAGTTCATCGTCATGCCAGCGGCTGTTGACGGCGGGCGCGGCGGCCATGGCCTGGGCGGCGGCGGCGACCACATAGGCGGTATAGGTGAGGGCGGCGCCCGCCGCTTCGAACTCGACCTTATGGGCCTTTCGGTGGGCGGCGATGGCGGTGAAGTCGGCCTCGAAGACGGCGGTGACGTGCGGCGCGACCGCCAGGGATCGCGTCATATGCTCGGCGATCTGGCGGCGCATGCGGTCGTGGGGGATGCGTTGGATTCGACCCGGCGCCGGCGCTGGCGGATCGCTCTCGCGGCGGGCGATCTCGGCGGCGACGTCGGCGCGAGTGAGGCGACCGTCGCGACCCGCGCCGGTCAGGGCGCTCGGATCGAGGCCGCTCTCGGCCAATAGCCGGCGGACGGACGGCGACAGGCGGTGTTCGCTTTCGCTGGAGACCGGCGCCCTCGCCGGAGCCGGCCGGGTGTGAGCGGCCGGCGGCTGACCGCTCGCCACGTCGCCTTTCTCCGCGAGCCGAATCCGCCCGAGCACCGCGCCGGGCGCCGCCTCGGCGTCAGCCGCCAGAAGGTGCTCGGCCACCACCCCGGACGCCGGCGCGGCGATCTCGACGGCGACCTTGTCGGTTTCCAGCTCCAGCAGCGGCTCGTCCGCCTCGATCCGGTCCCCAACCGCCTTGAACCAGGCGCGCACCACGGCCTTGGTCCCCTCCTGTTCGAGGGGGGCGAGGATGTGGACGAGGGCCAAGTCGGCCGAAGTGTTCATGCCCTGGCGTTCCCTTCGCCTCTCTTCCCCCTCTGGGAGAAGTCCGGCCGAAGGCCGGGATGGGGGCGAGGCCGCGCGGCGCGGTCGCGGCGCGAGCCCCCCTCGGCGCTTCGCGCCACTTCCCCCAGGGGGGGAAGAGAGGTGGCGACGAGCATCAGAACCCCACCAACTCGACAATCTTCGCCGCGATCGTTTCGGGCGACGGCAGCACCGCCTCCAGGAGGACAGGGCTGTGGGGGCTGGGGATATCGGGCATGGTCAGGCGCCCGACCGGCGCGTCGAGGTCGAGAAAGGCTTCATCGGCCACCGCGGCGGCGATCTCGGCCCCGAAACCGGCGGTGCGCAGATCCTCGTGGACGATCAGGCAGCGGTGGGTGCGGGCGACCGAGGCCAGCACGGCGGCCTTGTCCCAGGGCATGAGGGTGCGCAGGTCGATCACCTCGGCGGCGCGCCCGCTCAGCTTCGCGCCCGCCTCGCAGCGCTCGACCATGGCGCCCCAGGTGACCAGCGTGATGTCGTCGCCGGCCATCGTCGTCCGCGCCTGACCAAACGGAAGGGCGTAGTCATCGCCGGGGTAGGGCCGCCTGGCCCAGGCGCCGTCCAGCATGGCCCGGTGCTCCAGGAACATCACCGGGTCGTCGCCGCGCAGGGCGGCGCGCAGCAGGCCCACCGCGTCCTCGGCATTCGAGGGAACGGCGACCTTCCAGCCGGGGGCGTGGACGAAGCGCACCTCGTCGGTCTGGCTGTGCCACGGGTCGCCGCACTTGAAGAACCCCACCGGCATGCGCACCACCATGGGGGCGGCGAAGCGGTTGCGGGTGCGCCAGCGCAGGGTGCCGCAGTCGGCGATCTGCTCGGCCGCCGGGTCGGCGTATTTGCGGAACTGGATTTCCGGGACGGGCATGAGGCCGGCCAGGGCCATGCCCACCGCGCGGCCGACGATGCCCTCTTCGGAAAGGCTGGTGTCGAAGACGCGGGCCGCGCCGTGCTTCTCTTGCAGGCCCAGGGTGACGCCGTGCACGCCGCCCTTGGGGCCGACGTCCTCGCCGAAGAGGACCAGGCGCGGATTGACGGCGAGCTCGTGGTCGAGGACGCGGCGGATGGCGGCGCCCATGTTGATCCGCTGGCCTTCGGGGGCGGGCTCGGAGGTGGTGGACGCGGGGGGGACGCCCCCGCTCCTGAGGCCGCCCTGGATTTGCGGCGCGCCGTGCTCGGAAAAGACGAAGCGGGCGACGCCGGCCGGGTCGGGGGCGGGCCGGGCCTCGGCGGCGGCGCGGGCGGTCTCCACGGCGGCGGCGGCGTCGGTGGCGATCGCCTCCCATTCGGCCTCGCTCATCACGGCGGGAACCAGATGATAGCGCAGGCGGGGCAGGGGATCGCGGGCCGTTTCGGCGGCCACCGTCTGCGCCGATTTGTAGGCCTGGGTGTCCTGGAAGCTGTGGCCCTCCAGGCGCGGCACGGCGAGGCGCAGGAGGGCGGGGGTTCGCGCCTGGCGAACATGGGCCACCGCCTCGTCGATCAGCCGCGCCGCCCGCGCCGGGTCCGTCCCGTCGCCGGAAAGGACGGTCAGGCCGGAAAAGCTCGCCAGATTGGCCGCGATATCTCCCCCCGGCGTCTGGAAGCTTCCGGGCACGGAGATGCCCCAGCCGTTGTCCTCGATGTAGAACAGCATCGGCAGGGAAAGGGTGGTGGCCATGGTCAGCGCCGACCAGAAGCCGCTCGTGGCCACCGACGCATCGCCGCCCAGCGCCACCCCGATGGCGCGGGCGTAGGCCGGATCGTTCAGCACCGTGCGGTGATATTCCACCGCCTGCGCCCAGCCGGCGGTCGGGGTGTACTGCGATCCCACCCCGCCGCACATGGGCAGGGCCGAGGCGCCGGCCGCGCTTGGAAAATTGAACACCGCCCCGATGTCGCGCCCGTCCGAATAGCCGCCGCCCCGCGCCATGGAGGAGCCGAGCGCGTCCTCCATGGGAACGTCCAGGGCCAGCAGCAGGGGCCGCGAGCGATAGTAGCCGCACGCCGCGTCGTTGGGGTCGGTGAGCTTGAGGCCCAGCAGCACCTGCGCCATGTCGTGGCCGCGGGCCGAGAACTGGTAAAGCACCTTCTTTTCTGGAACGAGCCGCGTTTCTTCCAGGGCGTCCAGGGCGCGGGAGGCATGCACCAGCCGGGCGACCTTGCGCCAGTCGACGGTAGGGCCCGGGCTATTGGTCGGCGCTTGCGCCGAGGGGCGGTCGATCACGGGCATGAGGGGGGTTTCCAGACCCCCAAAACACTACCGTCACCGCCGGGCTTGTCCCGGCGGCCCATGACCCAGGCGCCCGCCGTGGGCGCACGAGGGGCGGACCAAGACCGCACCCGGGGAGTGGGTTGCCGGGGATTGCGCCCGGCCATGGAAGTTCTTTTAGGGTTGTTTCAAT
>JBPCMA010000161.1:0-3767 GCA_051002715.1 Caulobacteraceae bacterium | reverse complement strand
CGCCGCCGCCGGCGCCGCCGACCTTTGAGACCCGCGACTATGTGATCTACTTCCCGTTCGATCAGTATGTGATCACCCCCGAAGCCCAGTCGGTGCTTCAGGACGCGGCCAAGTACGCCACCGACGGCCACGCCAATCGCGAATCGGTGGTGGGCTACACCGATACTTCCGGCTCGGTGGCCTACAACCTTCGCCTCTCGGAGCGGCGCGCCAAGGCCACCGCCGACGGCCTGGTCTCCCTGGGCGTACCGGCCACCAGCCTCGACGTGAGCTGGAAGGGCAAATCCGACCTCGCCGTCCAGACTCCCGACGGGGTGAAGGAGCCTCTCAACCGGCGGGCCACGATCCACATCCAGTTCTGATCGCAGCTCAAGTCAAAGCTCAGCGGAGAGCCCGGCCAAAGCGGCCGGGCTCTTTGCGTTTGGGAGCGGGCGCCGCCGATCACAGTTTCGTGAGCGGCGCCGCCGCTTCGCGGCCAAGGCCTTGAAACCGCTGAAATCGAGGCGGCCGCCTTAACCTTTGATTGACGAAAAAGACGCGGGCGCAAGGGTCTGCGCCGGTTGACGCCCCATCAGGCCTGTGACCCCATATGTGGGGTTGAGGGGTGATTTGCCCACAACATGTTGACACCGGCGAGGGCCTCCCGCCTTCTAGGAGTCGAGACTATATGGGTGTCTGTAGATGGCCATGATGGGCGGACAAGCCAAGATTGAACCGGTCGCCGAGCGGGTCGGCGCGCCGCGCCGCTCCAAGCGGGCCGCCCTTCACTTGGTGCGCAAGGTCGAGATCGATCGCGCCCGCGACGGGCTGCTCACCGACTTCGGCAAGACGACCCTGGAGGATCGCTATCTGCTGGCCGGCGAATCCTATCAGGACATGTTCGCCCGCGTGGCCACCGCCTTCGCCGACGACGCCGACCACGCCCAGCGCCTCTACGACTACATCTCCAAGCTGTGGTTCATGCCGGCCACGCCGGTACTCTCCAACGGCGGGGCCTCGCGGGGCCTGCCCATTTCCTGTTTTCTGAACGCGGTGGGCGATTCTCTGGAGAGCATCGTCGGCACCTGGAACCAGAATGTGTGGCTGGCGGCCAACGGCGGCGGCATCGGCACCTATTGGGGCGGGGTGCGCTCGATCGGCGAAACGGTAAAGGGCTCGGGCCAGACCAGCGGTATCATCCCCTTCATCCGGGTCATGGACAGCCTGACCTTGGCCATCAGCCAGGGCTCCCTGCGGCGCGGCTCGGCGGCCGTCTACGTGGATATCCACCATCCGGAGATCGAGGAGTTTCTGGAGATACGCAAGCCGTCGGGTGATTTCAACCGCAAGTCCCTGAACCTCCACCACGGCGTATCGATCACCGACGAATTCATGGAAGCGGTGCGGGCTGGCGGAAGGTTCGCCCTACGCTCGCCCAAATCGCACGAGGTGGTGCGCGAGGTCGACGCCCGGGCTTTGTGGCAGAAGGTGCTCGAGCTGCGCCTGCAGACGGGCGAGCCTTATCTGATCTTCTCCGACACGGTGAACCGGGCCATGCCGGCCCACCAGCGCGAACTGGGCCTCAAGGTGCGCCAGTCGAACCTCTGTTCGGAGATCATGCTGCATTCGGGCCTCGACCATCGGGGCGAGGAGCGCACCGCTGTCTGCTGCCTCTCCTCGGTCAACGCCGAGATGTTCCTGGAGTGGCGCGACCATCCGACCTTCATCGAGGACGTCATGCGCTTCCTCGACAACGTGCTGCAGGACTTCATCGACCGCGCCCCGCCGGAAATGGGCGCGGCGGCCTACGCGGCCGGGCGCGAACGCTCGGTGGGTTTGGGCCTGATGGGCTTCCACACCTTCCTGCAGAGCCAGAACGCGCCCTTCGAGAGCGCCCTGGCCAAGTCGTGGAACATGCGCCTCTTCAAGCATCTGCGGCGCGGCTGCGACGCCGCCAGCCAGGTGCTGGCGGCCGAACGCGGCGCCTGCCCCGACGCCGCCGAGCGCGGGGTGATGGAGCGTTTCTCGCACAAGCTGGCCATCGCTCCCACCGCTTCGATCTCGATCATCTGCGGGGGGGTGAGCGCCGGCATCGAGCCGATCCCGGCCAACATCTACACGCACAAGACTCTTTCCGGCTCGTTCGCGGTCAGGAACCCGTACCTGGAGCGCCTGCTCGAGGCAAAGGGCGAGAACACGCCGGCGACCTGGGCCTCGATCCTGGAGAACGAGGGCTCGGTCCAGCACCTCGCCTGCCTCACCGCCGATGAGAAGGGCATCTACAAGACCGCGTTCGAGATTGACCAGCGGTGGATCATCGATCTGGCCGCCGACCGCACCCCGCAGATCTGCCAGTCGCAGTCGGTCAACGTCTTCCTGGCCGGCGACGTGGACAAGTGGGATCTGCACATGCTGCACTGGCGGGCCTGGGAGAGCGGGGTCAAGAGCCTCTACTACCTGCGTTCCAAGTCGGTTCAACGGGCCGCCTTCGCCGGAGCCGACATGGCCCGGGACAGCGCCGCCCGCGCCGGCGAGGCGCGCACCGACTACGACGAGTGCCTGGCCTGCCAGTAGGTCAGGGCGCCGCGAGGTCCGGAAACAGCCCGGCGATCGCCGCCTCGCTGGCGGCGCACGTCCCCCGTTCGGTGATCAGGCCGGTGATGAGGCGCGCGGGCGTGACGTCGAAGGCGAAGTTGGCGGCGGCGCTGCCGGGGGCGGCGATCCGCACTTCGCCGCGCTCGCCGCCGGCCAGGGCGCCCACGGCGTGCGTGACCTCCCGGCCGTCGCGCTCCTCGATGGGGATGTCTCTCACCCCGTCGGTCAGACGCCAGTCGATGGTCGAGGCCGGCGCGGCCACATGGAAGCCAACGCCGGTGTCGACGGCGGCGAGCGCCTTCAGATAGGTGCCGATCTTGTTGGCCACGTCACCGGCGCGGGTGACGCGGTCGGCGCCGACCAGGCAGAGATCGACCTGGCCCCGCTGCATCAGATGGCCGCCGGCGTTGTCGACGATCACCGTATGGGCGACGCCCTGCTGGCCCAGTTCGAAGGCGGTGAGCGCGGCGCCCTGGTTGCGCGGCCGGGTCTCGTCAACCCACACATGGATGTCGATGCCCCGCGCCTGGGCGACATAGATGGGGGCGAGCGCCGTCCCCCAATCGACCGCCGCCAACCAGCCGGCGTTGCAATGGGTCAGGACGTTCACCGGCGCCCCCGCCTTGCCAGCGGCAATGGCGGCGATGAGGTCCGCCCCGTGTTCGCCGATCGCCCGGCAGGCGGCCACGTCCGCCTCGGCGATGACGGCGGCTTGGGCGGCGGCGGCGGCGGCGCGATCGGCGGGCGCCAGCGAGGCGACGACGCGCCCGACCTTCTTCAGAGCCCAGGCGAGATTGACCGCCGTCGGCCGCGCGGCGGCCAGACGGGCGCGGGCATCGGCGAGGCCGGCGTCGGAGGGATCGGCGCGCAGGGCGAGGGCCAGTCCCCACGCCGCCGTCACCCCGATCAGCGGCGCGCCGCGAACCTGCATCTTCGCGATGGCTCGGATCGCATTATCGAGCGTGGTCAGGCGGACGGTCTCGACCGCATGGGGCAGCAGGGTCTGGTCGATTATCTCCACCGCCCCGTCGGCGGCGGCCCAGATGGCGCGGGTGGGGCGGCCATGGATCAGCATGGCTCACGCCCCGAGACCATGGGCCGCCAGTTCATTGACTGTCCCCAAGCCGTCCACAATATCTTGGATGGCTGACTGAAAACGACGCTAGATGTTGCGATCTTCGCTGCTACCTTGG
>JBPCMA010000160.1:0-3416 GCA_051002715.1 Caulobacteraceae bacterium | reverse complement strand
GGCCTCCTTCGCCAGGACGGCAAGAACATCGTCCTTCCGGGCCTGTGGGCCATGCATTTCGGGGCCGGCGCCCGGTCGGGCGAGATGTTCTTCACCGCCGGCATCGGAAACGAGAACCACGGCCTCTTCGGCACGATCACCCTGGCCGGCTCGCCGGATTAGGTATCCCGCGGGAGTCCGACAAGGGCTTATTACACAGGGTCTCCGCCCTTTCGAATGAGGGTGGAGACCGGCTCCGCCGATAGGCCGAGGCGGCCTCGCGCCGTCGACGTTTGACCAGAACGATCCGACCCGTCCGGTCAGCTTTTCGCATGGGAAGGATTTTATGTCCCCTCCCCCCGCAGCGCCGCGATGTTATCTGCATAGCCGCCCGGGCCGTCCTTGAAGACGGCGGTGCCGGCGACCAGGGCGCTTGCCCCGGCCTGGACGCACAGGCGGGCGGTCCGCGGTGTCACCCCGCCGTCCACTTCCAGGGCGATGTCGCGTCCCGAGGCGTCGATCATCGCCCGCAGGCGGGCGATCTTGGCCAGTTGAGAGGGCATGAAACTCTGGCCGCCGAAGCCGGGGTTGACGGTCATGACCAGGACGATGTCGATGTCGTCCATCATCCACTCGATGATGTCGGGCGGAGTGGACGGGTCGAACACCACCCCGGCCTTGGCCCCGAGGCTACGGATGTGGCGCAGGGTGCGGCTGAGGTGCGGGCCGGCCTCGGGATGGACCAGGAGGTGGTCGGCGCCGGCGTCGCGGAAGGCCTCGAGATAGGGGTCGGCCGGGGCGATCATCAGATGCACGTCGAGGGGGATCTATACGTGCGGGCGCAGGGCCGCCACCACCTTGGGGCCGACGGTGATGTCGGGGACGAAATGGCCGTCCATCACGTCAACGTGCAGCCAGTCGGCCCCGGCCGCCTCGACGGCGCGGGCCTCCTCGCCCAGGCGGGCGAAATCGGCCGACAGGATCGAGGGGGCGACGACGAGGGGGCGGTCGGTCATGCAGCGGCCTTATCACGGCGGAAACGGGCGATGAAGAAGCCGTCCAGGCCGCCCGGCAGGTGGTGGGGCAGAATCCGCAGCCAGCCCGCGCCCGCGCGGCTGGCGGCCGGCGACCCGGCCTCGCCCGGCGCGATCGGATCGAGGGCGAAGTCGGGGCGCGCCGCCAGAAGGGCGCGGGCCTGGGCCTCCCCTTCTTCGGGCTCCAGGGAACAGACGGCGTAGGCCAGCCGCCCGCCCGGCCTGACCCGCGCCGCGGCGGCGGCCAGAAGCTGGGCCTGGACGGCGGCCAGGGCGGCGATGTCGCCGGGCCGGACGTTCCACAGCACGTCGGGGTGGTGGCGGAAGGTCCCGGTGGCCGAGCAGGGCGCGTCCAGCAGGACGGCGTCGAAGGCCCGCGTGTCGACCCAGGCGGTCGCGTCGGCGACCGCCACCTCGGCGGTCCGGCCGGTGCGGGCGAGGCCGGCGGCGAGGCGGCGCAGGCGGCCGGCCGAACGGTCCACCGCCGTCACCGCCGCGCCGGCGGCGGCGAGCTGCAGAGTCTTGCCGCCGGGCGCGGCGCAGAGATCGAGGACGCTCTCGCCGGGGCGGGTGGCGAGCAGGCGGGCGGGGAGAGCGGCGGCGGCGTCCTGCACCCACCAGCGGCCTTCCGCGTAGCCGGGCCAGGCCGCCACGTCGCCCCGCCGGCGGGTGCGAAGCGAAGCCTGGGGCAGACGCTCCGCCTCCAGGGCTTCGTCGAGGTCGCCGCCGCCCCCCTCGTCGCGCAAGGTCAGGTCGGTGGCCGGCTCCTCGGCGATGTGGGCGGCGCTGGCCAGGGCCTCGGCCTCGCCGTGGGCGGCGCGCCAGCGGGCCAGCAGCCAGGCGGGAGCGAGCGTTTCGACATCCTCCCTCGGCGGCCCCGCGCGGATCAGGCCGCGCAGGACGGCGTTGACCAGGCCGCGCAGGGGTTTTGGGGTCAGGCTGACGGTGGTGTCCACGGCGGCGAAGGCCGGGACATCCAGCCAGAAGGCCTGGGCCAGGCCCAGGCGCAGCAGGTGTCGCACCGGGGCCGGCGGCTCGCGCTTCAGTCGGCCGTCGAGGGCGCGGTCGATCGGCCCCAGCCGGCGCAGGGCCGCCATCGTCAGGGCGCGGGCGAAGGCGCGGTCCTGGGGCGAAAACCGCCCGAAGGCCGGCTCGCCCAAGGCCTCGTCCAGACCGCCGCGCCGGGCCAGGGCCGCCCCCAGCAACTTCACGGCGCCGGCGCGAGCGACGAGGGCCGGGGCGGCGTCGGCGGGAGTGGTCACCGCGACGGCTAGGCCGTCGCCTCCTCCGCAAGGGCCTTGACCACCGCCGGGCGCTCGCCGACCCTCGCGTAATGGGCCGCCACGCGCGGGAAGTCGGCCAGGCACCCGAGCTTCCGGCCATCCAGCGAGCGGGTGTCGAGCCAGCGGCTGAAGACGAAGAGGTAAGGGTCCGAGACGGTGTAATCCCGGCCATGCGCGAAGGGACGGCCATCGGCCAACTTTTCCTCGATCAGGCCGAAATACCCAGCCAGGGCCTTGACCGCCGCGGCCCGCATGGCGCGGGCCGCCTCCTCGCCCTCGCCGTAGCGTTCGGGCCGGAAGACGTGGGCGAAGGCGACATGGACCGTGGCGGCCAGGAACATGTTGAAGGCCTGCATGTCGCCAAAGGCGAAGCTGTCGCCGACGGGGGCGAGACGGACGTCCGGGTGCGTCTGGGCGATGTAGCCCAGGATGACCGGGTTTTCGGTGAGGACACCCCGATCGGTGAGCAAGGCCGGCACCCGGCCCTTGGGATTGACCGCCAGATAGGCCGCCGTCCGCTGCTGGCCGCCCCGCAGATCGACGCGTTCCACGGCGTAGTCGGCGCCCGCCTCCTCCAGAGCAATGTGAGAGGCGAGCGAGCAGGAACCGGGAGCGTAGAAGAGTTTCAGCATGGAGAGCCTCGTTGATGGATCGCCCAAACGCCAGGGAAGGTTTATCCGTTCCATATCAGTCTATTAGGTGCCGATCACGTTGTCTTGACGCCTCGGCCCCGCGCCTATAGTTTCCGCCGCGACTTGGCCGGGCCGTGGCTTGGAAGTTCAAGGGCCGGCCGAAGGACCCTATTAGAAGTCCATGCCAAAGCCGGAGGAATCGAGCCAGGGCGCCAGTCAGGGCGCGCTGGGCCGTCTCGAGGGGCGGCTCGATGCGTTCGACGCCGGTCGGGCGGCTAAGCCCGGCCTCCTGGGGACGGCGCAATCGGCCGGCCAGGGCTACCGGCTGCTCGGCCAAATGCTGGGTGGCGTGCTGGGCGGTCTGGGCCTTGGCTGGCTGGTCGATCGCTTCGCCCACACCGGACCTTGGGGCGTGCTCGGCGGCCTGCTGATCGGGGCGGGGGCATCGGTCTATGCGACCGTCCAGACCGCCTCGCGGATCAGCGCGC
>JBPCMA010000159.1:0-9795 GCA_051002715.1 Caulobacteraceae bacterium | reverse complement strand
AGGCAGGGGGGCCGGATTTCTCGGAGCTGCGGCGAAGGATCGCCGAGGCGTTCGACCGACTTCGGCGCGGGCCGGCCGGCCGGGGCGTCCGGCCGCCGGTCCTCGCCGCCGTCGCCGCCGGGGTGTTTCTGGCGTGGCTGCTGACCGGCGTCTATACGGTGCAGGCCTACCAGGAAGCGGTGGTGACCCGCTTTGGCGGCTACGCCCGCTCCACCGGGCCGGGGCTGCACTACCACCTGCCCATCCCCATCGAGCGGGCCGAACTGGTCTCGGTGACCAATCAGAATAAGACGGTGGTCGGCGGGGCCGACGCGCCCGACGAAAGCCTGATGCTCACCGGCGACGAGAACATCGTCGACCTCTCCTTCGCCGTGCAGTGGCGGGTGACCGACGCCGCCGCCTATCTGTTCCGGGTCAGGGACCCGAAGGATGCGGTCAAGGCCGTGGCCGAGGTCGCCATGCGCGAGGTGGTGGGGAGAAGCGCGCTGAAATCCATCCTCACCAACGGCCGCGGCCAGGTGCAGAGCGATACCCTGGCCCTGATGCAGCGCATTCTCGACAACTACCACGCCGGGGTGACCATCGACGCGGTGCAGATCCAGAACGCCAACCCGCCGGCCGAGGTGGTGCCGGCCTATCAGGACATCGCCAAGGCCGGCCAGGACGCCCAATCCTCGATCAACGACGCCAACACGTATCGCAACAAGGTGGTCGGCGAGGCCAAGGGTGACGCCGCCAAGATCGTCCAGGCCGCCCAGGGCTATCGCGAACAGGTGGTGCGCGAGGCGCAGGGCCAGGCCGACCGCTTCAATCAACTCTACGCCCAGTACCGCCACGCCCCGGGCCTCACCCGCGAGCGCCTCTACATCGAGACCATGCAGGAGGTGCTGTCGCACACCCGCAAGGTGATCGTCGACGCCAAGGGCGCGACGGCGCCGATCATCCTGCCGCCGGACGCCTTCCGCCCCATCCCACCGCCGGCCGCCGCCGCGCCAGCCCAGGCCGCCCCGGCGCCGGGGCCCCCGCCATGAACCGGCGGCTGATGATCGGGCTTGGCGTGGCGTTCGTCGCCGCGGTTTTGCTGGTCAACACCTTCTTCATTGTCGATCAGCGCCAGCAGGTGGTGGTGGTCAACCTCGGCCAGCCGGTGCGGGTGATCAATCCGCCGGGCGCCTACGATCCGGGCCTGAAGGTCAAGATTCCCTTCGTCGAATCCCTGGTGGTGCTGGACAAGCGCAACCAGGCCCTGGAGGCAAAGCAAGAGGAGGTGATCTCCGCCGACCAGCAGCGCTTGGTGGTGGACGCCTTCATCCGCTACCGCATCGCCGATCCGCTGCAATTCTACCGCGCCCTGCGCGACGAGACGATCGCCGCCGACCGGCTCGAACCCTTGATCAATTCATCCCTGCGCCAGGTTCTGGGGTCGGCCACCGCCGCCCAGATCATTTCTCAGCGGCGCGACGCCCTGATGACCCAGACCCTCGATGACGTGCGCGCCCGCGCCGCCCGCTCACGCCTGGGCATCGAGGTGGTGGACCTGCGCATCAAGCGGGCCGACCTGCCGGCCGCCAACCAGCAGGCGGTCTATCAGCGCATGCGCTCGAGCCTGCAACAGCAGGCCGCCCAGATCCGCGCCCAGGGCGAGGCCAGCAAGCGCGAGGTGATGGCCGAGGCCGACAAGCAGGTCACCGTCACCCTGGCCGCCGCCACCGAGGAATCCTTCGCCACCCGAGGGGCGGGCGACGCCCAAAGCGCTCGCATCTTTACCGCCAGCTTCGGCAAGGACCCCAGCTTCGCCGCCTTCTACCGCTCCATGCAGGCATACGAAGGCAGCTTCGCCGACGGCCAGACCACCCTGGTCCTCTCGCCCGACAGCGATTTCCTCAAATATTTCAAGAAGGGGCCGAGCGCGCGGTGACCGTCGATTGATCTTGGCCGGCGGCGACCCCCGCCGGTTCGACCACCAGTTTCCACGCCTTGTCGTCGACAAAATAGGCTCTCGCGGCGGCCTGGACATCGGCGGCGGTGATCGCCGTGTAGTCGGGCAAGGTGGTGCGGATGAGATCAAGACGGCGCGGATCGGCCAGGGCGCCGGTGAGGCGGGTCAGCCAGTACTGGTTGGTCAGCCGCGCCTTTTCGATGCCGGCCACCCTGGGATTCCTGGCCCGCGCCAGTTCGTCCGGCGTGACCGCGCGCGCCCGCATGTCGGCGGTGATCGCCGCCACGCTGGCGTAGAAGGCGGCGACCTTGCCCGGCGGGGTCTGCGCCACGCTAAAGGCGACGCCGTAGCGCGGAAAGGTCTCCGATAGCTCGGCCGCCGTTTCCGGACTGTAGGAATCGCCGCGCGCGATCCGCACCTGGTCGAGAATGCGGTTGGCCAGCACTTCGCCGGCCAGCATGGCGGCGCGCGAGCGGCGCGTGTCGACGTAGAAGCCGGTGAGCGGCCACGCCACCACGGCGATGGCCTGGTCGGGCCGGCCGGCGTCGGATCGCTTCACCGGCTCGGCGGTCGGGGCGGGAAAGTCCACTTGGCGCGCGCCGGACGGGAGAATGGCGACTGAGGGCCGCCGCGGCAAAGCGCCGAAGGTGGCGGCGACCTGCGCGATGGCCGCGTCAACCGTCACATCGCCCACGATGGTGACTTCCACGGGCCCATGGGCCATAGGCCCGGCAAGGACGTCCTTCAAGTCCCCCGGCTTGGCGGCGTCGAGCTCATCTCGGGTCGGAAAAGCCCAGCGCGGATCGCCGGCGTGCAGCAGTCCCTCGAGGTCGCGGCCGAGAACCCCCTCAGGCGTCCCCTCCAGTTGGGCCAGGGCGGACAGATAGGCGGCGCGGATGCGCGCGAAGGCCTCGGGCCGGAAACCGGGGTCGGCCACATAGGCGGCCAACACCTGCAATTGAGTGGCCAGGTCCTTGGGGTCGGTCGCCCCGGCCAGCTCGAAGGCCTGGTCGCCGACGGTGAACTTCGCCCCATAGATCTTGCCGGCCAGGGCGCGCCGGCTGTCCTCGAAGTCGATCGCCTTCAGGCCGCCGTTCACGAAACCGGCCGCCGCCCAGGTGGCGACCGGGCGGTCCTTGGGCAAGCCTTCGCGGCCCGTCCCCACGCTGGCGTTCACCAGCACCTGATCCTTGGCGAATTGGGTCGGCTTGACGATCAGGCCCACCCCATTGGCGAAGCGCACCGCGACCGCGCCCAGGTCGGCGATGTCCGTCCGTTTCGCCACGACCCCGGCCGGGCCGAAGTTGGCGTAAGGCCACGCGACCTGGGCCTGGGACGCCTGGGCGTCCACCGGCTCGGCCCGCGCCTTGTCGTATTCGACCGCCAGGGCGGCGTCGCCCCCTTCGATGGGCTGGGGGCTGGTCAACTCGACGATCGGCCCGGCCCCGGCGAAAATCTTGCCGGCGGCGGCGCCAACCTTGGCGGCGGTGAGGCCCTTCACGTCCTTTTCGAACAGGGCCAGATCCTCGGCCGGATCGGTGAATACCTCGTCGTCGTCCACCGCGTCGACTAGATCGTTGGCGAGGGTGGGCGTGTCGCGGGTGGCTGCCCCGGCAACGGCGTTGACCAGCTGGGCGCGGGTCTCGTCGATCTCGCGGGCCAGCTCGTCCTCGCCGACCCCGTGGGCGACCAAGCGGCGAACCGCATGATCGGCGCCGTCCAAAGCCGGGCGCCAGGCGTCCGGGGTCGACACCGTCTCGACCATGGCGACCTTGTCCGAATGCAACAGGTCGTCGAAGCTGGCGCGGGCGGCCAGAAACGGCGGATGGGGGGCGTTGACCAGGGCCTGCAGGCGGCGGTTGAGCACGGCGAGGGCCAAGGCGTCGACCGTGTCGCGCCTGCGCTTGGCGGCGGTGTCCAAAGAGGCGTCATGGGGCTGAACCCAGGCGATCAGGCTTCTGGTCGACGAGCCGGGCAGGATGACCACCCTGGTGGTCAGGCCGCGCGGCTCGACGGAGCCGAGGTCCGGCTCGGCGGTCGGCGGCCCGACCGGCTTCCAGTCGGAGAACCGCGCCTTGATCTTGGCTTCCATGGCGGCTGGATCGAAGTCGCCCACCGCGATCAGGGTGGCGCGGTCGGGCCGATAGTTGGCGCGGTAGAAGTCCTTGATGAGCGCGACCGGCGCCTGCTCGATCACTTCAACCTGACCGATGGGGAAGCGTCGGGTGATGCGCTGGCCTTGGGCCAAGAGATCGATCTGGGCCTTCTCGGCGCGGTATTCCGGGGTGTCGCGCAGCCGCTGCTCGGAGAGCACCACGCCGCGCTCGGGGGTCAGGGCGGCGGCGTCCAAGGTGAGATTGCCGGCCGTCTCGCGCATCAGCATCAGGCCGGTGTCCAGGGTCGGGGGGTCGCTGCGCGGCAGGTTGAACTGATAGACGGTCTGGGTCCATTCGGTCTCGGCGTTGGTGTCGGCCCCGAAGGCCAGCCCCTCGCGCTGCAGGATCTTGACCATGTCGCCGGCCGCCACATGGGTCGATCCCTTGAACGCCATGTGTTCGAGGATATGCGCCAGGCCCTGCTGGGCGGCATCTTCCTCCAGCGAACCCGACCCGATGCGCAGGCGCAGCGAGGTCTGCCCGCCGGGCGTTGTGTTGCGCATCACCGCATAGCGCATCCCGTTGGCGAGCACCCCGAAGCGCACGGCCGGATCTGGCGTCAGATCGCTGTGAGCTTGCGGCCAGGCCGGTGGCGCGTTGGCAGCCGGCCCCGCCCACGCGACCGCCGCCGCCAACCATCCAAGGCCGACGATCGCGGCAAGTCCGAGGGTGCGGCGCATGAGCGGGTCCTGCTGTCTCGGCGCGGACGCCCGTCGCCGTATGCCGGCGCTGTAAAAGCCGCCCGTGGCGAAGACAAGGCGCGGCGCGAACGGGCGGCCCGGTTGCCAACTTGGAAGTGGCGTTTAAGGTGTGGTGATCGGTTGGAGGGAAAAAGAATGTTGGACCACCTGCTCCGAGCCGGCGCGATCGCCGGCTTCATGATCGGCGCCGCTCATGCCGCTCCGTCCCAGCCTCCGCCGCCGCCGCCCTCCCCGGTCACCGAAACTCTCCATGGCGTCCAGGTGACCGACACCTGGCGCGGCATGGAAAAACTTGGGCCCGAGACCATCGACTGGATGAAGGCGCAGGGCCGCTACACGCGGGCGCTTCTGGGGTCGATCGGGCCGCGAGCAGCCTTGCTCAAGCGCATCGCCGACTTTTCCGCCAGCTTTGGCCCGGTGAAGAACGTCGAGGTGTTCGGCGGTCGCACCTTCTATCTGGAGCAGCCGCCGGGATCCGACAACTTCAACCTGATGGTCCGCGCCGCCGATGGATCGGCGCGGACCCTGCTGGACGTCGGCCGGTTGCGCGCCGAGCACGGCGGAACCCCCTATGCGATCAACTACTACGAGGCGTCTCCCGACGGATCGCGCGTGGGGGGTGGGGGTTTCGGCGGGCGGCAGCGAGGCGGCCCAGCTCTTTGTGTATGACGCCGCGACGGGGGCCCAGATCGCCGGACCCGTTGATCGCACCGATTTCGGCGGCCTGTCGTGGAGCGACGACGGCAAGACCCTGTTCTTTCTGCGCCTGCAAAAGACGGACAACCCGCGGTTCAAATATTTCAACATCACCGACCAGGTCTGGAATCTGAAGGACGCGCCGCGAGACGTCTTGGGCGCGCCGGTCAAGGAAAGCCCGATCAAGGTTCCCCCGGTAATGGCGGCGGGCGTCGTGCTGACGCCCGGATCGGATGTCGCCGCGGCCTTCGTGCAGAACGGCGTCCAGAACGAGGTCGAGATCTGGACGGGACCGGCCGCCCGGGCGGGCGATCCCACCGCCCCTTGGCGCCCGCTGACGACGCGGGAAGACGGCGTGACCTCGGGCGCCGCGCGCGGCGACGATCTCTATCTGCTCAGCCACAAGGACGCGCCGACCTTCAAGGTGCTGCACGTGAAGGCTGGCCAGTCGCTCTCGGCCGCCGACACGGTGCTGCCCGCCGAGCCAGGGCGCCTGGTGGAATCCATCCACGCGGCGGCCGACGGGCTTTATGTGCAGGCGCGCCAGGGGGTCTATTCGCAACTGCTGTTCATTCCCACCGGCGGAGCCCCAAAAGAAATCGCCCTGCCGGCGAAGGGATCGGTCAATGCGCTCTTCACCGACCCCCGCCGGCCCGGCGCGGTGGTCCAATTCGAAAGCTGGGCCATCCCCGTCACCTTCTACGCCTACAATCCCGGCGACGGCCGCTTCACCGATCTGCACCTGGGCGCCAAACCGAGCTACGACGACAAGAACTATGTGGCCACCGATCTGAAGGCGCCGGCCCAGGACGGCGTCGAGGTTCCCTTGACCTACCTCGCGAAGAAGGGGGCTCGCCCCGGCATCGTCCTGGTGAGAGCCTACGGGTCCTACGGAATCTCCTACTTTCCGGCGTTCAACGCACGCGCCATTCCCTTCCTCGACGAGGGCGCGGCATGGGTCACCTGCAACGTGCGCGGCGGCGGGGAGCTGGGGGAGACCTGGCGGCTCGGCGGCAAGGACGCGAACAAACCCAACACCTGGCGAGACCTGATCGCCTGCGGCAAGGCCCTGATCGCCCAGGGCTACGCCATCCCGGCCAAGCTGTTCATTACCGGCGGCTCGGCTGGCGGGATTACCATGGGCCGCGCCCTGGAAGAGGCGCCGACCCTGTTCGCCGGCGTCATCGATCAGGTTCCGGCCGCCAACAGCCTGCGATCGGAGTTCACCCCCGGAGGACCGGCGAACATCCCCGAATTCGGCACGATTGCCAACGAGACCGGTTTCCGCAATCTCTACGCCATGGACAGCGTCGTCCATGTCGAGAAGGGCGTTCAATACCCCGCGGTGATGATCACCACCGGGCTGAACGACCCGCGGGTCTCACCCTGGGAGCCCGCCAAGTTCGCGGCGGCCCTGATGGCGTCGGGCACGAAGAAACCGGTGTTGTTGCGCGTCGAAGAGCAGGCCGGCCACGGCATCGGCTCCACCAAATCCCAGAGCGACGGCCTGTTCGCGGACATCTACAGCTTCGTCTTCTGGCGCGCCGGGCGGCCCGGCTGGGCGCCGGCGGACTGAGGCGGCGCGCGGCCCCCTGACCGCCCGATGATCCGCAATTTTTCCGACCACGCCGCCAACGAGCGCACCTTCCTGGCCTGGGTGCGCACGGCGATCGCGGTCATGGCCTTCGGTTTTCTGGTCGAACGATTCGACCTCTTCCTCAAATTCGCGGGGAGGTCGCTGGCGATCGCCTTGCCTCACCTGCCCTCGGCCAGGCTGGGCCGTCTGGCCGGATTGGCCCTGATCGTGCTCGGAACCGCCATGGTGGCCATCGCGGCGGTGCGTTTTCTCAAGACGGCCAGTGACATCGACAGTCCCGACCAGCACCTGGCGATCGGCTCGAAGCTTGATATCGCCCTGGCCTCCCTACTGTTTTTGCTCGGTTGCGCCCTGTTCATCTATCTGGGCCAAAGCCTTCTCGAAAAGCTCTGACGTCGATTTTTGCCTTGGGGCCTCCACCGTTCACCGTCGGCGGTCGCACAAAAATGCAACGCTCGCGCCGCCCCGCGCGGTAAACATCGTTTTCACTATTCCAGATTAGCGGTATTGGCCGTATGAGTAGGGCACTGAATCGAACCCACAGGGGAACTAGACACATGAAGCTTCCAGCCTTAACCGTCGCGGCCTTCACCGTCGCGGCCTTCGTCGGTGGCACCGCGGCCGCGCAGATGGCCCCACCCGTGACGATGCAGCCCATCCCGAATCCGCCCGGATCGGCCATGTCCCACGGGACCATGCATCACCACATGACGCACCACCACATGATGCATCATCACATGACGCACCATCACATGGTCCATCATCGCATGATGAAGAAATCGACGAAGATGTCCTCCGGCGCTTCGTCCGCGCCCATGAACGATTCTTCGACGCCGATGAACAACACGCCGCCGGCCGACACGACCACGCCTCCGCCGCAGTAGGCCGTCCGGCCACGCTCGGTCTTCGGGTTTCCCTAGCTCTCCGCGCCAGCGTGGGGCTAGGGAGAAGATCTGGGTTGGCGGCGCGGTCGATGAGGGATGATCGGTCATGGGGCGTGCAACGCCCTCGCCTGGAACCCGTCCCGGCGATCCAGCCAGGAGGCCTTTTCCCATGCGATCGGCCACGCTTTCCATGTTGGCCGCCTCTACGCTACTGGCTTGCGCGCCGCCGGCCGCCCGGTCGCGCGCCGCGACCCTATCGGTCTCACAGCTTCTGGGTCGCCCGCGGCCGGAAGGCGCTAAGCGCATCGCCTATGGGCCCGGCGCCAGCCAGTTCGGTGAGCTGTGGCTGCCAAAGTCCGGACGATCTCACCCGGTCGTCGTCCTCGTCCACGGTGGTTGCTGGCAAAAGGACTTCAACCTCGATCTGATGGATTACGCCGCCGACGACCTGCGGCAGCGGGGCTTGGCGGTTTGGAACATCGAATACCGCCGGCTGGGCGAGGCGGGCGGCGGCTATCCCGGCACCTTCCTCGATGTCGGCGCGGCGGTCGATCAACTCGCGAAGTTGGCCCCCCGCTACCATCTCGATCCGCGGCATGTGGTGCTGGTCGGCCATTCGTCGGGCGGCCAACTGGCCCTGTGGGCGGCGGCGCGGCGAGGACTGCCCGCCGCCAGCGCCGTCCATGCCGCCCATCCCCTGCCCGTCGCCGGCGTCGTCACCCTGGCCGGCATAGACGATCTGCAAACCTACCGGCGGGTGGGGCCGGCTGCCTGCGGCGGCCCGGCGACCATCGACGCCTTGATCGGCGCCGCTTCGCGCGTCAAGCAGGACCCCTTCGCCGACACCTCCCCGGCCGACCTCCTGCCGATCGGCGCGCCGCAGCTGATCATTTCCGGCGGCCTGGATCTGATCGTCCCGCCGATCTTCGGAGCCGACTACGCCGCCAAGGCCGCCGCTGCTCACGACGCGGCCCAGGCGGTCACCATTCCCGATGCCGGGCACTTCGAACTGATCGATCCTCAGGCCCCGGCGTGGCAGATCGTCCAGACGGCCATCGCGCGGATAGTGAAGTAGAGCCGCGGCGAGCCTTCCTCAGGCCGGACGGCGCCCTTGTTCACCAGCGCAGCAGCCGCCTCCCCAGGATGGCGCCGATGGTGGCGCAGGCGGCGACGCCCAGAGTGTACCAGGCCAGAACGAAGGGCGCCGTCGTCTCCTGGCAGTAGAGGCCATAGACGGTGGCCGCCGCCGCTCCGGCCAGCAGGCCGGCCGCCGCGCCGGCCACGGCCAGTCGGGTGGGGGCCAGGCGCCGAAGCGCCCAGATCGTCCCCACATAGATTGGCGCGGCCAGGATCACGATGCGAGACGAACAGCTCCGCCAAGTGTGACCCAGCCAAAGGCCGCCGCCCTGCCCCGGCCGAGCGTTGGCCATCTCCAGCGCGGCCAGAATGGCCATCACCGCGACGGCCGCGAGGACGATGGCGGGGGCGCGCCCCAGCCGGCCGCCGGGACGGGCGAGGCGAGCCGCCATGACGAGGCCGGCGGCGGCGAGGGCCAGGGTGTAGCCGCCCTTCATCCAGAACGGCCCGGTGCGGACCGCTTCGCCCAGGGGCCGCAGGCCGAGCCAAGCGATGAGCAGGGCCGCCGCGACGGCGGCGCCGGCCAGCACGGCGAGTCCGATCGGGCGTGTAATCGGGGCCGGCCGGACCGGCCCCGCGGGGGCGGCCAGGGAGGCGACGAGGTCCGCGGTCCTCATCGCCAAACTCCCTTTCCAAACGCTTCCCGCCGCGGTGGACGGCGAACTTCGCCCCCATGACCAACACG
>JBPCMA010000158.1:0-6547 GCA_051002715.1 Caulobacteraceae bacterium | reverse complement strand
CGTCGATAACACCATCGTCGGCTCGGGGTTTGTCAACGGGCCCATCACCAACGGCGCGGCGGGGGTGATCGACGCCAACGGGGCGGGCAACGGCATCGCCTTTCTGGGGGGCAATATGGTCCTTCAGAACGCTCCCATCACCAACAACGGGCTGATTGAGTCGACGACGACCATCGCCGGAACGTTCCTGGACATCCGCCGCGGCGCCAATGTGGATCAGACGGGCGGCGGGACGATCCTCGCCGCCAATGGGGCGACGGTCGATCTGGAAACCGTTCAGATCGCCGGCGGAACGCTAACGACGGTTGGCTCCGGCGTCATCAACATCCAAGGCCAGGCCCTGCTGGACGGTTCGGCCTCGCCTCTCGCCAACAAGGCGACCATCGACCTTATCTCCAACGTCAACGGATATTCCCTGACCCTGAAAGGCGCCATCGCCAACAGTGGATCGATCAACATCGACACCGGCGCCCCCACGGGCCGGCTGGACAACCTCATCGTCGATCCGGCCGGCGTGACCCTGACCGGGGCCGGGGTCGTCACCCTCGCCGGCGACGGCATGGCCAACATCGACGCCGCCGCAGCGGGCGCGACCCTGACCAATGTCAACAACACCATCAGCGGCACAGGGGGGATCGGGGCCAGCGGCCTTGTCCTGATCAACGAGGCGGCCGGGGTGATCGACGCCAATCAGGCCAAGGACCTCGACGTGGTGGGAGTGATCACCAACACCGGCCTGATGGAGGCCACGGTGGGCGCCCTGGTCCTGGCCGGAACGATTTCCAACGCCGGCGGGACGATCGAGGCGAACGGCGGGCGGGTGCTTCTGCGCGGGGTCGACATCGAGGGCGGCTCGATCCACTCGCTCGGCGCCAGCCCGGTCGCCACCTACGGCTCGGGCAGCATGTTCAACGGGACCGCCCACATCGTCAGGCTCTCCGGCGCGCTCACCGTCACCGGGGCGACCAACCTGACCCTCGACGGGGCCATCGACAACGGCGGCCGGATCAACCTGGCCGCGTCGGCCGCCCGGCCGGGGAATACCGACCTCATCGTCGGGGCGTCCGGGGCGACCTTGAGCGGCGGGGGCCAGGTCGTCCTGACCGCAGCGGCAACCAACCGTATCTATGGCGCCTCGCGAACCGCGACCCTCGACAATCTCGACAACCGGATTTCCGGCGGGGGCCTGATCGGCAACGGCAGTCTTACCCTCGTCAACGGCGCCATGGGGGTGATCGTCGCCAACAGTTCGACGGCGCTCGTGATCAACACCGGGTCCACCACGATCGAGAACGCCGGGGTGATCTACACGGCCAAGTCGGGGATGATGGCGATCAACAGCGCCATCGACAACAGCGGCTCCCTGGTCGTTCGGGGCGGGCTGCTCAAGGTCAACGGGGCGGTGAGCGGAACCGGCCGGGCTGTGGTCGAGGGCGGCGTGCTCGATTTCACCTCCAGCTTCGGCCAGAACGTCCAGTTCGGCGCGGCCGGGACCCTGGAGCTCGCCCAGTCCCACCTCTATGGCGGAACCCTGCTCGACTTCTCCAAGACCGGCGGCAACGACCTGGACTTGGCCGACATCGCCGGCGGGACGGCCAGCTACAGCGGCACGACCTCTCGCGGCGTACTCACCGTCACGGGCGGAGGCGTAACGGCCCACTTCAAGCTCATCGGTGACTATACCAGCCAGAGCTTCACCACCCGAAGCGACGGACACGGCGGCACCGTCGTCACCGCCGCACCCGAAGGCGCCAGCGCCGCCGCGACCCCGCCCCACGCTCTCGTCGCCGCCATGGCCGCGCTCGGGGCGCCCTCGGCGGCGGTCACCCAGACGGCGAGCGAAACCTGGCGCGCCCACACCCCGATGCTGACCGCGCCCAGGATGTGCATGGCGTAGGTGCGCCATGTCGGCCCCGGCGTGGGTTGGCCGCGGCGAGGCGGCTCTCTTCGATATCTTCGCGGCCTGTCGCGGTATCTGGCGCACTCATGCGGCATTGCACAATCGCCCTTTGCGCGCTACTTAAGAGGCCCCATTCCGCCTCGTGAGACCCGCATGGCCCGCGTCACCGTCGAAGATTGCGTCACCCGCGTTCCCAACCGTTTCAACCTCGTCCTGTTGGCGGCCAACCGGGCGCGGGCGATCGCGGCGGGCGGGACGCTGACCCTCGACCGCGACAATGACAAGAACCCGGTGGTGGCCCTGCGCGAGATCGCCGAGGACACCGTCGATCCCACCGTGCTGCGCGAAACCCTCATCGGCAGCCTTCAACGGCTCGACGAGCATTCGGAAGCCGAGGAGGAAGCGGAGACCTTGGCCCTGCTTGCCGACCCCTCCCACGCCCAGATGAGCGAGCAGGAACTGGTGCGGGCGCTGCAGAGCGACCGCGACGGCGGCCAGGAGGAGCGCTACTGAGCCTCGAAGGCGCAGAACCCCTCGTCCCCGACAAGGCGGCGCTTCTTCCCGCCGCCGTCGCCGCCCCGACGCCGCCGCTCGCGACGAAGGCAAAGCCCGAACGTCCCCGATATCTTCGTCAGTATGAACTCATCGAGCGGGTTCGCGCCTACGACCCCAGCGCCGACGAAAGCCTGCTGAACCGCGCCTACGTCTACGCCATGCGCATGCACGGCTCGCAGAAGCGCGCCTCCGGCGATCCCTATTTCGCCCATCCCATCGAGGTCGCCGGCATCCTCACCGACTACCGGCTGGACACCGCGACTATCGTTACCGCCCTCCTGCACGACGTCATCGAGGACACCATCGTCACCCGCGCCGAGATCGATCGGCTGTTCGGCGAGGACATCGGGGAGCTGGTCGAGGGGGTCACCAAGCTGTCGCGCCTGGAAACCACCGCCGACTACAAGCGACAGGCGGAGAACCTGCGCAAATTCATCCTGGCCGTCTCCCGGGACGTGCGGGTGCTGCTGGTCAAGCTGGCCGACCGGCTGCACAACATGCGCACCCTGGGTTTTCTGAAGAACGCCGCCAAGCGTGAGCGCATCGCCCGCGAGACCCTCGACATCTACGCCCCGCTCGCCCGCTCCATCGGTTGCCACCGCATCTGCACCGAACTGGAGGAGCTGGCCTTCACCCACCTCAATCCGGTGGCGCGCGACGCCATCCTGCGCCGCCTCGACACCCTGCGCGGGCGCCAGGGCAGGGCGGTGGCCCTGGCCAGCGAGGAGATCGCCGAGAAACTGAGCGCCGCCGGCATCGCCGCCCGGGTGGTCGGGCGCGAGAAGACCGCCTTTTCGATCTGGCGCAAGTTGCAGCGCAAGTCGATTGGTTTCGCTCAGCTATCTGATATTTACGCCTTCCGGGTCATCGTCGACACCGAGGACGACTGTTACCGAGCCCTCGGCATCGTCCACCGCGCTTGGCCGGGCGTTCCCGAGCGCTTTAAGGACTTCATCTCCACCCCCAAGCGCAACAACTACCGCTCGATCCACACCACGGTGGTAGGGCCGCGCGCCATGCGCATCGAAATGCAGATCCGCACCGAAGCCATGGACCGGGTGGCCGAGCAAGGGGTGGCGGCCCACTGGCGCTACAAGAACGAAACCTACGCCTTCGACCCCGAGGCGGCGCGGGCGGCGGGCGGCGCCGACCCCCTGGCCAGCCTGCGCCAATGGGTCCAGGTGCTCGACCAGGGCGGCGACGCCGAGGATCTCCTCGAACACGCCAAGCTCGAGATGTTTCTCGACCAGGTGTTCGTCTTCACCCCCAAGGGCAAGCTCATCAGCCTGCCTACCGGCGCCATGCCGCTCGATTTCGCCTACGCCGTGCACACCAACGTCGGCGACACCTGCGTGGGGGTCAAGATCAACGGCGAACTGCGCCCGCTGCGCACGGTTCTGGCCAACGGCGACGTGGTGGAGGTGGTGCGCGGGCCGGCCGCCCTGGTTCCCGCCGACTGGCAGGCGCTCACCGTCAGCGCCCGCGCCCGCTCGGCCATTCGGCGGCGGTTGCGCCACACCGAAAAGGAGGAATTCCTGCGCCTGGGCAAGGTTTCTCTCGACCAGACCTTCGGGCGGGCCGGCAAGGCGCGGGCGGAGGTTTCCCTGCGCCCGGCCCTGGACCGCTTCGCCGCCGCCGGCGAGGCCGACCTCTTCGAGGCGGTGGGCCGCGGCCGCATCGCCCCGACCCTGGTTCTCGAGGCGGTGTTTCCCGGCTTGAAGTCCGCCGAAAAGGAAGCCGCCTCGGCCCGACGGCGGATCGAGGACGGCAAGGGCGCCCGCTTCTGGGTTCGTGGCGGCAATCTGGCGTCCGCCGTCGGCCTGCGTTTTTCGCCCTGCTGCAATCCGGTGCCGGGCGACCGCATCGTCGGCATACTGGAGAGCGCGGAGACCTTGGCCGTCCACACCATCGATTGCGCCGGCCTGGCCCGCTACGAGGACCGCGAGGATCTCTGGCGGGACCTGCAGTGGACGCCGGAGGCCGAGCGCAACACCCTTTCGGCGGCGCGCCTGCACGCCACGGTGCGCGACGCGCCGGGCGTCATGGGCCAGGCCTGCACGGTGATCGGCGAGGCCGGCGGCAACATCGCCGGCATCAACATGCGCCACCGCCATTCCGACTTCTTCGATGTGGACTTCGACGTCGAGGTCAAGGACGCCCGCCATCTCACCCACATCGCCGCCGCCCTGCGCGCCTGTCCCAGCGTCGAGACGGTCGAGCGGGCCAGCGGGTAGGGGACGAGGGCCGCCCTTTGATGTATCCGACCCCCATGATCGACGAAGACCTCTGCGGCCGGAGGCCGCGCGCGTGAACCGGCTTCGCCTCGGGGTCAACATCGACCACGTCGCCACCATCCGCAACGCCCGCGGCGAAAGCTATCCCAGCCCGGCGCGCGCCGCCGAGGTGGCTTTGGCGGCCGGGGCCGACGGGATCACCGCCCACCTGCGCGAAGACCGCCGGCACATTTCCGACGCCGACATCGACGCCCTGGCGGCGCTCTGCCGGCGGCGCGGGCGACCGCTCAACTTCGAAATGGCGGCGACCGGCGAGATGGAGGCCATCGCCCTGGCCCATCGGCCCTACGCCACCTGCCTGGTGCCCGAGCGGCGCGAGGAGGTCACCACTGAAGGCGGCCTTGACGCGGCGGGCCTGCGGGGTCGCCTTACACCGTTGGTCGGCAGGCTCGAAGCGGCCGGCATCCGTGTTTCACTGTTCATCGAGCCGAACGCCGACCAGATCGCCGCCGCCGCCCAGGCCGGCGCGCGGGTCGTCGAACTGCACACCGGCGCCTATTGCCTGGCGGTGCGCGAACGGGCGCCCAGGGCGGCGGCGCTTCTACACGCCTTGCGCGAAGGCGCGGCGCGGGCCGACGCGCTGGGCCTGGAGGTTCATGCCGGCCACGGCATCGATTTTGAGACGGTCCACGCCATCGCGGCCATCCTCCAATTGGCCGAACTCAACATCGGCCACTTCCTCATCGGCGAAGCCATCTTTATCGGCTTGGACGGGGCGATCCGCCGCATGCGCGCCTTGATGGACGCCGCCCGGATGGCCGCTGGACAGGGCGAGGCCGCCGCTTGATCGTCGGCATCGGCTCCGATCTTTGCGACATTCGCCGGATCGCGGCCACCCTGGATCGCTTCGGCGAGCGCTTCTCGGCGCGTCTCTTCACCGACGTCGAGCGCGCCCGCTCCGAGCGCAAGGCCGACCGCGCCGCCAGCTACGCCAAGCGCTTCGCCGCCAAGGAGGCGTGCGCCAAGGCCTTGGGCACGGGGATGCGGCGCGGCGTGTTCTGGAAGGACATGGGCGTGATCAACGCCCGCTCCGGCGCGCCGACCCTGGCGCTCACCGGCGGCGCCGCGGCGCGCCTAGCCGAGATGACGCCGCCCGGCCACCGCGCGGCGATCCATCTGACCCTCACCGACGATCATCCCTACGCCCAGGCCTTCGTGATCATCGAGGCGGTCCAGGGCGAGGCGGCCTTGCCCGGCGCGCCGCTTGCCGCCAAGACCGCCAGCGTCTAGCTACCGCGCAGCCGCGCGCCCCCTTGGATCGTCGAAAGTCTCCACCCATGAGAAAAGCCGCTTCCGCTCCCTCCACGGCGGACAAAAACCCCAGCGCGGCGCGGGAGACCGGCGAAATTGTCAAGACAATCGTCTACGCGCTGGCGATCGCCCTGATCATTCGAACGCTGCTGTTCCAGCCCTACACCATTCCCTCGGCGTCCGAGGAGCCCAATCTCTACCAGGGCGACTACATCATCGTTTCCAAATGGTCCTACGGCTATAGCCGTCATTCCATCCTGTTCAGTCCGCCGCTGTTCAAGGGGCGGATCTTCTTTCACCCGCCGACCCGCGGCGACATCATCGTCTTCAAGCTGCCCCGCGACGGCCACACCGACTACATCAAGCGCCTGATCGGCCTGCCGGGCGACCGCGTTCAGGTTCGGCGCGGCCAACTCTACATCAACGGCAAGGCGCTGCCCGAAAAGCCCTTGCAGACCGTCATGGCCCACGACCGCGGCGCCCCCGAACCGGTGACCTGGGAGCGGGAAACCAACCCGGAGGGGCGCGACTATGTCATCCAGGTGCG
>JBPCMA010000157.1:0-3660 GCA_051002715.1 Caulobacteraceae bacterium | reverse complement strand
GGTCACGCGGGCGCCGCCGCCGCTTCGAGTTCGGACAGGGCCGGGATCGACCGCGCCGCCTGGGCGTGCGCCTCGGTGATCGCGTCGATGGCCTGCGCGAGGCGCCCGGCGATGGGGCGCGGCGCGGCCGGGGCCTTCAACGGAGGCAGGGCCGGCAGGGTCAGCGCCAGGGCGAGCGGCTCGTCGAAATGGGCCGGGGCCGGTGTCGCCCGGGCGCGGCGGTTGGCCTCCCGATAGCGCGTCGCCAGTTCGTCGCAGGCGCGTTGCACATGGCCGGCGTAGAGCGCGAGGTCCTCGGCCAGGCCAGCGGCGGTGTGTGCCAGGCCGGGGCGCTGGGCGATCGAGGTCTCGGCCGTCCGCCGCGCCTCCATCAGGCGATTGGCGCCGGCGTCGGCTTCGCCGCGAAGCCGCTCCATGGCGTAGTCCCTTTGCGCGCGAAAGGCGGCGACAGCCGCCTCGCTCTCACCGGCCCGCCGGCCGTAGCCGGGGTGTGGATCGCGCCAGTTCCACCCCTCCCAGATGGCCACCGCGCCGGCGAAGCCGCCGATCAGGAAGAGGCCCCAGGACTGGAAACTTCGCAGGTGAAAAGGCTGGGCGACGGCGGCGGCGAAGGCGGCGCTCGCCGCGTCCGGGGTCATGACCGCGCCCGACGCGTCCCGCCAATGGGCGACCGCGAGATTCAGCCCCAGCAGCCAGGCGGCGGTGAGCAGGCAGCCGGCCACCCCGATCGCCTTGCGCCCGGCGCCGCGCGCCAGCACCTGGCGGGCCAGCCAGTGGGTCCACAGGAAGCAGCCGCCGATGTTGGCGATGGGGATGATCACCACCTTGGCGATGGCGCCGACCAGGCCGAATTCCTCGCCGCCGGCGAAGATCGAGGCGTTGACCACCAGTTCGACCAGGGCGGCGAAGGCCAGGAAGGCCAGCTTGACCAGGACGTGCTGGCCGCGGCGCGGCGGGCGGGGGAGGCCCTCGGCCGCCTTGAAGCGCTCGAGCTCGGCGCGCGTCTCGCGCACCTCGCGAAAGGCGAAGAGCAGGCGGTCGCGCTCCTCGCGCGCCGTCTCGCGCAGGGTCAGCGCCACCGCCGCCGGCTCGGCCAGCAGGCTGTCCAGTTCGGTTTCCGCCGTCAGGGCGGCGAAACGGCCGCGCAGGCCCTCGTGGGCCCGTTTCGCGCCGGCCACCGTCTCCTCCCACTTTTCCTGAAGGGCGCCCTGGATGTCGGCTTCGGCGGCGGTGCGCGAGCGCTCCGTCGCCCCCGGCCGTTCTGCCTCCCCGTCCCGCCGCCCCCTTTCATCGAGATCGAGCCGCGCCGCCAGGCGGTCGACATCGATCTGGCGCAGAATGTCGGTCCCCGGCAGATAGTCGTGCCGGGGGCGAAAGATCATCGAAGCCAGATCGCGCCGGCCGCCACGCGCCATGCCCAAACACCGTCTCCCAAGACTTCACGGCGACTCATCGCACGCTCCGGCCCCGTTCGCGACCCTTGGAATAGCCATCCTCCCCCGCTTCGCGACCAGGGGATGCACACATTTCCAAGATGTGTGGCGCTGCCCGACGCCCCCTCCGTCACGCGACGCAAGCAAACGCGCCGCGCCACCTCCCCCGCTTCGCGAGGGAGGAGAGAAGAAAGCTGGCCCTCCTTACTCCTCCCCCGTCCTCTTACGGGGGAGGTGGCGCGCGAGGCCCGCTCGCGTCGCGTGACGGAGGGGGCGTCGGGGAGCGGCAAGATGTGTGAATCTCGTGGGCTTCGCCAAGAAGGATCCTAGCGCCGCTCTCACGCGCCTTTAAGCGTCATAGTCCAGCACCACCCCATCGCCGAGCGGCACGGCTTGGCAGGTGAGGACGTAGCCCTGGGTCAGTTCGGCGGCGGTGAGGGCGTAGTTGGCCTTCATCTCCACCTTGCCGGCGACCAGCCTGGCGCGGCAGGTGGCGCACACGCCGCCCTTGCAGGCGAAGGGGGCCGGCACGCCGGCGGCGCGGGCGCTTTCCAGCACATTGCCCTTGGCCGGATCGAAGGCGATCCGCGAGCGGCGGCCGTCCAGGACCACGGTGATGGCGAGCCCGCGCGCCTTCTTCTCCAGGTGCCGCGCGGCGGCGGCCTGGGAGGGCGTGAGGGGCCCGATGGTGAAGCGCTCGAAGAGGATCTTTTCGGCCGGGACGCCGCGCGCCTTCAAGGTCGCCTCGACCGCCTCCATCATCGGCGCGGGGCCGCAGATGAAGAAGGCGTCGACCTCGGCGGGGGGCGCCAAGGCGTTCAGCACCGCCGCGGTCTTGGCGGCGTCCAACCGGCCGTTGAAGAGGTCCACCTCCTCGTCCTCGTCCTCCAGGAAATGGAACACCTCAAGGCGGCCCATGTAGCGGTTCTTGAGGCCCGCCAGCTCCTCGAGGAACATCACCTGGGCGGCGGAGCGGTTGCCGTAGAAGAGGGTGAAGCGGCTGGCCGGCTCGATGGCGAGCGCCGCCTTCATCAGGGAGAGGATGGGAGTGATCCCCGCCCCGCCGGCGAAGGCGACATAGCGGCGGCTTTGGCCGGCCTCGAACGGCCAGGTGAAGGCGCCGTGCGGAACCATCACCTCGACCTCGTCGCCCACCTTGAGTTGGCTGTTGGCCCAGCCGGAGAAGACGCCCGCCTCGATCTGCTTGACGGCGATGCGCAGTTCGCCCTCGTGCGGGGCGGCGCACACCGAATAATTGCGCCGGATGTCCTCACCGCCGATCTCGGTCCGCAGTGTCAGATGCTGGCCGGGCCTAAAGGCGAAGGCATCGCGGGCGTCGTCGGGCAGGTCGAAGCGCAGGGACACGCAATCGGCCGTCTCGCGGCGGACCTCGGCGATGCGCAGGGTGCGGAAGCCGGCGGACATTTTTATTGCACGAGGCGATCAGGTTGCATCGCCCCCCAAAGACCGTCATCGCCGGGCCTGTCCAGGCGACCCATGACCCAGGCGCCCGCTGTGGCCGCGCCCGGCGCGCCCAAAGCCCACACCGGGGGCTTGGATGGCCGGGATTTACGCCCGGCCATGACGGCGGGTGAGGGGTGATTCACGTCAGATGGCCAAGGCTCCATCGGTTCAGTGGCATTTGAAGCGGTCGAAGGGCTCGGCGCAAGCGCGGCAGCGCCACAGGGCCTTGCACGGGGTCGAGCCGAACCGACTGACCTCCTCGGTCGCCAACGAGCCGCAGCGCGGGCAGGCGGGCGCCTCGTCCTTGAGGCGGCTGGACGCCGGCGGCGGGGCGATGCCCCAGGCGAGCAGCTTGGCGCGGCCCTCGGGCGTGATCCAGTCTGTGGTCCACGGCGGGTCGAGGCGCGAGATGAGACGCACATCGTCAAGGCCCGCGTCGGCGAGGGCCTCGCGGATCGAGCGCTTGATGACGGCGGTGGCCGGGCAGCCGGTGTATGTCGGGGTGATGGTGACGCGCCGCCCGTCCGGGGCGATGTCGCGGACGATGCCCAGGTCCATGACCGACACGGCCGGAATCTCCGGGTCGGGGACGCCAGCCAGTATTTCGCGCAGGCGCGCGGCGCGGTCGAGGCTGGCGGCCGTGCTCATCGCCTCACCACACCGCGTCCGGATAGGCGCGCGGCAGGAACTGCATTTCAGAAAGCAGGTGGCCCAGATACTCGGAGTGGCGCCCGGCCCGGCCGCCGGCCACGCCGCGCCGGGC
>JBPCMA010000156.1:0-5974 GCA_051002715.1 Caulobacteraceae bacterium | reverse complement strand
AATGGTCGAAGATCACCGCCAGATGGGTCGGCGCGTCCGGCGCCGCCTTCATGTCGACCATGAGCTTCCACAGCATGTTGCAGAAACCCTGCACCGCCCCCACCGGCAGGCCGTCCGACTTGCGGGTGAGCGGCGGCAGGGCGTGGTAGGCGCGGAAGATGAACCCCGAACCGTCCACCAGATAGAGCCGCGTGGTGGGCCCGTCCTGGGTGGGGACGCGGGGGATGTCGTCGAGGGTGGCGGGGGCTTCGGCCAGGGCATCGGTCATGCCGCCTAAATAGCCTTCCCGTCCCGCGAAGGGGAGGCCCGCCATGCGGTGTTCTCGCGGCGTGGGCGCCTAGTGGCCGCCCGGCCCTTCGTAGACGCCCGGCGCCAGCAGCTCGTCCTCATGACCTGACGCTCTGCCGGCCAGGACGAAGCGGCGGTCGCAGTAGCCGCATTCGACGAAGTCGGCCTCGCCCATCTCCAGCCACACGCGCGGGTGGCCGAGCGCCCCGCCCACCCCGTCGCAGGCGACGCGGCGCGAGCGCACCACGACGGTTTCCGGTGGTTCTGTGTTGTTCAACGCGGCGGACTTTTCCAAGAGGGGGCGCGCGCTTAGGTATGCGACCACCCGGCGCGCCGTCAATGCGGCGATCGCGCCGCGCTCTAGGATCTGAATGACCCTCCCCGACCACGCCATCGAGGCCACCGGCCTCTACAAGACCTACCCGGCCACCAAGACCACGGCGGCCATGGAGGCGCTCAAGGGGATCGACCTGGCCATCCCGCGCGGGTCCATCTTCGGCCTGCTAGGCCCCAAAGGGGCGGGCAAGTCGACCTTCATCAACATTCTGTCGGGCCTGACCAGGAAGAGCGCCGGCCAGGTCTCCATCTGGGGCCGCGACATCGACGCGGCGCCGCGCGACGCGCGGGCCGCCATCGGGGTGGTCGGCCAGGAGATCGCCATGGACGTCTTCTTCACCCCCCGCGAATCCCTGGAGGTCCAGGCCGGCCTCTACGGCGTTCCCAAGGCCGAGCGGCGCACCGACCTGCTGCTAGGGGCCCTGGGGCTGACCGACAAGGCCGACGCCTATGTGCGTCAGCTGTCGGGCGGCATGAAGCGGCGGCTGATGGTGGCCAAGGCCATGGTCCACAACCCGCCGGTGCTGATCCTCGACGAGCCGACCGCCGGGGTGGACGTGGAGCTGCGCCGCCAGCTGTGGGGCTATGTGGTCTCTCTCAATCGCTTGGGGGTCACCGTGGTTCTCACCACCCACTATCTGGAGGAGGCCGAGGAGCTGTGCGACATCATCGCCATCGTCAACCGCGGCGAAGTCGCGGCCTGCGAGCCGACCAGCCAGCTTCTGCGCCGCCTTGACAGCCGCACCGTGGTGGTCACTCCCGAGGGGCCGCTCGCCGCCGCCCCCGATCTCGCCCCTTTCGAGGCCCGCCTGCGCGCCGGCGGTGACCTGGCGGTGACCTTCAAGACCCGCGAGGCCGGGGTCGAACAGGTCATCGCCGCGGTGCGCGCCGCCGGCGTCCCCATCAAGGATCTGCGCACCGAGGACCCCGACCTGGAAGACGTATTCGTCTCCCTGACCTACGCCGCGGCGGCGGGGGACGGGTGAGCGGCCATTTGCGCCGGCCCCCCCGCATCGGCTAAACCCTGCGCCCGTTCCCGCACCCGTAGCTCAGCTGGATAGAGCGCCGCCCTCCGAAGGCGGAGGTCACAGGTTCGAATCCTGTCGGGTGCGCCACGGGTGTTCTTGGGGGACCCATGACCGACCAGGCCCTCGGCCCCACGTCCGGGAGTTTCATCTCCCAGCGGCTGCGGCTGCACTACGCCGACTGGGGGAACGCCGGCGCGCCGCCGCTCATCCTGTTGCACGGCGGGCGCGACCATTGCCGCAACTGGGACTGGGTGGCGCGCGACCTGCGCCGCGACTTCCACGTCATCGCCCCCGACCTGCGCGGCCACGGTGACAGCGCCTATTCGCCGAGCGGCGATTATTCCATGAGCGCCTTCGTCTATGACCTGGCCCAGCTCGTCCACGGCCAAGGGCTGGCCCCGGTTTCCATCGTCGGCCATTCCCTGGGCGGCAATATCGCCCTGCGCTACGCCGGGATATTCCCCGAAAACGTCAGTCGCCTGATCGCCATCGAGGGCCTGGGCTTATCGCCGGCCATGCTGGCCAAACGGGCCCAGCGCACCGTCACAGAGCGCCTGCGCGCGTGGATCGAGGACGAGCGCGCCCTCGCCGGCCGCCTGCCGCGCCGCTACGCCTCCATCGAAGAGGCGGTGGCGCGCATGCGGGCCGAAAACCGCCATCTCACGGAAGAGCAGGCGCGCCATCTCACCGTCCACGGGGTGAGCCAGAACGAGGACGGGACCTTCGGCTGGAAATTCGACAACTATGTCCGCGCCTTCGCGCCGGTCGATCTGACCGCCGCCGAGGTCGCCGCGCTGTGGGCCAACATCGCCTGTCCCACCCTGCTCGCCTATGGGAGCGAAAGCTGGGCCTCGAACCCCAGGGAGGACGGGCGGATCGCCCATTTCGCCCAGGCCGAGGTCGAGGTTTTCGCCGGCGCCGGCCACTGGGTCCACCATGATGCCCAGGACGCGTTCCTGGCGCGGGCGAGGGCCTTTCTGCGATAACGACACGTTGCGAGTGGCGCCGAGCGCGATCACCGCTTAGATGTGGGCCGGGACCAAAGCTGAAGGGGAGAAACATATGCGCGCATCGCTTCTTGCCGCCCTGGCCATCGGGGCGTTGATTTCGGCCGGCGGGGCGTTCGCCGAGACGATCCATTTCACCGCCAAGCTCGACGGCGCCTCCGAAACGCCGCCCCGGGTGACCAAGGGAACGGGAACCGCCGACATCAAGCTCGACACGGTGAGCAAGGCGCTGAGCTGGAAGGTGGAGTATTCGGGCCTCACCGGGCCGGCCAACGCGGCCCACTTCCACGGGCCGGCGGCGCCGGGGACGGCGGCCAAGGTCACCGTGCCGCTCACCGGCGACCTGACCAGCCCGATCACCGGCTCGGCGCCCCTCACCGACGGCCAGATCGGCGACCTGCGCGGCGGCCTGTGGTATCTCAACATCCACACCACCAAATATCCGAGCGGCGAAATCCGTGGCCAGGTGCTGCAGGCGAAATGACCCCGTGACTCTGGCGGGCGTGATTCTACCCCGTTAACATCGAGCCCGTTGACCGCGGAGTTTCCACGAGGGCGCGCGCATGGGGTTTGGTCATTTCGGACGCTGGCTCGCCGGGTCTATCGTGGTGGCGGCGCTCTCGGCGCTGGGCGGATCCACCGGAGCGGCGCCGTCGCCCCCGCCGGCCGACGTGGCGCTCGGCCGCTCGATCCTGAAACAGCTGGTGGAGATCAATTCCACCCACGCCCTGGGCTCGACCGTCGCCGCCAAGGCGGTCGCGGCGCGGATGATCGCGGGCGGCTTCGCGCCGGCCGACGTCCAACTGCTCATCCCGCCCGGCCACCCCGACAAGGGCAATGTGGTGGTCCGCCTGCGCGGCGCCGGCCGGGGCAAGCCCCTCCTCTACATCGGCCATCTCGACGTGGTGGAGGCCCGCCGCGAGGACTGGACCTACGATCCGTTCGTGCTGACCGAGACGGATGGCTGGCTTTATGGGCGCGGGACGATCGACATGAAGGGCCCCGACGCGGCGGTTATGACCGCCCTCATCCGCCTGAAACGCGAGGGCTTCGTTCCGGATCGCGACATCATCGCCGCCTTCACCGCCGAAGAGGAGGCGGGCGGCGACTTCAGCGGCATCGACTGGCTTCTGAAGGCCCACCGGGACCTTATCGACGCGGCCCTCGTCATGAACCCCGACGACGGCGGCGGCGAGGCCGGCATGAAGAACGGCCGCCGGCTCTATGTGAGCGTCCAGACCAGCGAAAAGATCTACGTGACCTACCAGATCGAGGCGGTCGACAAGGGCGGCCACAGTTCGCGCCCGACGCCCGGCAACCCGATCTATCGCCTGGCGCGCGCCCTGAAGCGGATCGAGGCGCGCCCGTTCCCGGTGGACCTGACGGCGACCACCAAGGCTTATTTCCGCGGACGCGCCGTCCTGGAGAGCGCCCAGGTCAGGGCCGACATGCTGGACGCCGCCGGCCCCCACCCGACGCCCGGCGCCCTCGAGCGGCTGTCCAGCCAGATCGAGACCGACATCCTGATGCGCACCACCTGCGTCGCCACCATGATGAACGGCGGCCAGGGCGAGAGCGCCTTGCCGCAGCGGGCGCGCGCGGTGATCCAGTGCCGGGTGATTCCGGGCGAGCCGGTGGAAGGGGTGGAGGCGGCCCTGATCGCCGCCATCGACGATCCGGCGGTGAAGATATCGGTGTTCACCCCGCCGACGCCGAGCCCGGAATCGCCGCCCTCCGCCGAGGTGATCGGAGCCGTCACCCGCGTCGCCAAGGGCCTGTGGCCGGAGGTGGTGGTCCTGCCGATCATGTCGCCGGGAGCCAGCGACAGCGCCTTCACCCGCGCCGCCGGCATGGCCTCCTACGGCGTCGACGGCATCTTCGACGACGTGGACGACGAGCGCGCCCACGGCCGCGACGAGCGTATCGGCGTCGCCGCTTTCTCGGACGAGTTGAAATTCACCTATCGGCTGATGAAGGCGCTGGCCGGCGGGGATGGCGCCGCCGAGCGGGCGAAGCTAAAATAGGTTCCGGCGCGGCGCCGCGGCCGGTCGGGATTCGGCGATCGGGAAGGGAATGTTCCGCAAGGAAAAACGGACTCCGGCCGAGGAACTGGCCCGCGACCTCGCCGGCCGGGTTCTCGATCCTGACGCATGCCGGCGGGCCGCGGCGACCTTGCCGGGCCGGCCGGCGCCCGACCCGGTGGGTAGCTGCGAGATGGCCTTCGCCGGGGCGGCGACGCTGAAGCACCTCATCGCCGACACCCAGCCTCCCGCCATCGCGGCGCGCATGAACGGCGTCGTGGATGCGGCGCTCGCCGAGGCCTTCGGCGGCGCGAACACGCCGGAGACGGGGGAACACTATGGCCAGGAGAGCCTGCCCCAGGCGGCCGCCAAGGCGGTGGAGCGCTATGGCGCGGACGCCTTCTTTTCGAAGCGGGTGGCCGAGACCGTGGCGGCGCGGCTGGGGATCGCCGGCAAGCCGCCGCCGCGGACGGCCCAGGTCTTCAGCGACATCACCCGCGACGCCGCGCTCGCCATCGCCGCCGCCCGCATCGAGTAGCGGGCTTTCGCCCTTCAGCCGCCGCCTTTCAGTAGGGCGACCGCGTGAACCAGGGTGGCGATGACGGCGACGATGGCGATCATCATCAGGAACCGCCACGGGATCAGGCGCGGCGGTCCCGCCGGATTGGACGGCCGCGCCCCCAGGGCGCCGAACAAGACGGCGAGCGCCAGGGCGACGCCCGCGCAGCCGAGGGTCGTGGGGAGACTCATGGCCCGGCGACTCCTAGAGCCTATTCCGATCGGGTTGAACCAACCGTCGGAAAACAGGCTCTATCTTAAGCACTTGAGCGCTTTCCGATCGCAAAACCAATTCCCACTTTCGCGACAAAGCGCTCTAGGGCAAGGCGGTTCGGGAGGAAAATCGCCTCCCCAAGCGGCCGAGAGGGCGCGTTTACACCCTTGGCGCCTGTGGTTAGGCTCGCCGCCTTCCTTGGCTTTGGAGCCTTGAAATCGCATGACCGCCGCGACGCGCTCGCCGGGCCGCCGAACGCCCGCCAAGCCCTCGGCGATCGAGGACGCGGCGCCGCCGCCCGATCCCGCCGTCGGCTTCGGGCACAATCGCGACAACCCCAGCACCGCCGAAATGGCCGAGATGCTCCGCGAGGTTCAGGACACCCTGGCGGCGCTGGACGGCCGGCTCGCCGGCCTTGAGGGAGAGTCTTCCCTCGTGACCCGGCGCTTGGCCTCCCATGTCGCCGACATGGGCCAGGCGCTCACGGGGCGGCTGAAGTCGCTGAGGACCAGTCGCACCGCG
>JBPCMA010000155.1:0-14119 GCA_051002715.1 Caulobacteraceae bacterium | reverse complement strand
CCATCGCCGCGTTCAGCCGCGCCACCGTCCTGGGTCCGGCGTCCAGGATGCGCTCGCCCTCGTCCACTTCGCCTAAGTCGCGAACCCGCGCCGCCGCCCCCGGCGCGGCCCGCTCGGCGACCACGATGTCGAGGGGGAGCAGCAATTCGCACCGGCGCTCGGCGGCGAGGGCCATGATCGCCC
Source organism: Caulobacteraceae bacterium (assembly GCA_051002715.1). Taxonomy (GTDB): domain Bacteria; phylum Pseudomonadota; class Alphaproteobacteria; order Caulobacterales; family Caulobacteraceae; genus Acaudatibacter. The sequence goes on along the minus strand of JBPCMA010000155.1, from coordinate 13,936 downwards.
GCGCCTCGCCGGCCAGATCCTTCTCGCAATAGGAAGCGCCGACCGCCCAGCCTTGGGCGTGGAGGAAGGTGTTGGCCATGCCGCCGCCGATGGCCAGGGCGTCCAGCTTGGCGATCAGGTTGCGCAACAGGCCCACCTTGGTGGAGACCTTGGAGCCGCCGACAATGCCCAGCACCGGCCGCTTGGGGTTTCCCAGCGCCGCCTCCAGCGCCTCCAACTCGCGCCGCATGGCCGCCCCGGCATAGGCGGGGAGCAGATGGGCGAGGCCCTCGGTGGAGGCGTGGGCGCGGTGGGCGGCGGAAAAGGCGTCGTCCACATAGAGATCGCCGTTCTGGGCCAGGGCGGCGGCGAAGGCCCGGTCGTCGGCCTCCTCGCCGGGGTGGAAGCGCAGGTTCTCCAGCAGCAGCACGTCCCCGTCCTTCATCGCCTCCACCGCGGCGGCGGCCGGCGGCCCGATGCAGTCCTTGGCGAAGGCGACCGGCGCGCCGATGAGTTTCGAGAGGGGCGCGACCACGGGCTCGAGACTCATCGATGCCACGCGCCGACCCTTGGGCCGGTCGAAATGGGCCAGCGGGATCACCTTGGCCCCGCCCTCGCGCAGGGCCTCGATGGTCGGCAGGGCGGCGCGCAGCCGCGTGTCGTCGCTGACCTTCCCGTCCGCCATCGGCGCGTTGAAATCCACCCGCACCAGGGCGCGCTTGCCCCTCACGTCCACGCCGTCGAGGGTGCGGAAGGTCATGGGGCCGCGACGCCGACGGTCACCAACTACCCCACGCTCGCCATGGCCAGGGCCACGTCGGCCATGCGGGTGGCGAAGGCCCATTCGTTGTCGTACCAGGCCAGCACCCGGACCAGCTTGCCGCCCACCACCTGGGTCTGGGGCAGGGCCAAGGTGGCCGAGGCGGCGGTGTGGTTCATGTCCACCGACACCACCGGGTCGGCGGTCACCGCCAGAATGCCGCGCAGGGGGCCCTTGGCCGCCGCCGCGCTCATTGCCTCGTTGATCGCCTCGCGGCTCGTCTCGCGTTCCGGCACGATCTTCAGGTCCACCACCGAGACATTCGCCGTCGGCACCCGGATCGACGAGCCGTCGAGCTTGCCGGTCAGCTCCGGCAGCACTAGGCCGAGCGCCTTGGCCGCGCCGGTCGAGGTCGGGATCATCGACATCGCCGCCGCCCGCGCCCGGTACATGTCCGGATGCAGGGTGTCCTGGGTCGGCTGGTCGCCGGTGTAGGCGTGGATGGTGGTCATGTAGCCGCGCTCGACGCCGCAAGTGTCCAGGAGAACGCGGGCGACGCTGGCCAGGCAGTTGGTGGTGCACGAGCCGTTGGATACCACCGTGTCTTGCGCCGTCAGGCTCTCGTGATTGACCCCGAAGACCACGGTCTTGTCGGCCCCCTCGCAGGGGGCGGAGACCAGCACCTTGCCGGCCCCGGCGGCCAGATGGGCGGCGGCCTTGTCCTTCTTGGTGAAGAGACCGGTGCACTCCAGGGCGATGTCGACCCGCAGATCCTTGTGCGGCAGGGCGGCGGGGTCGCGGATGGCGGTCACCGCGATCTTGCCCAGCCCCACGTCCAGGGCGCCATTGTCGATGCTCACCACGCCGGGGAACCGCCCGTGCGCGGAATCGTAGCGCAGCAGGTGGGCGTTCATCTCCACCGAGCCCAGGTCGTTGATCGCCACGACCTCGATGTCGCGCCGCGCATACTCGACGATGGAGCGGAGGACGAGCCGGCCGATGCGGCCAAAGCCGTTGATGGCGACGCGGACGGGCATGGCGGCGGGTTCTCCTTTTGTGTCTGTGGCCGGGCGGTTTCGCGGGCGCCGGCGGCGGAGTCAAGGGCGCGAGGCTGGCGCGAACAAGGCGCTTTGCCCTATGGCCTGGGGCCGGTCTATAAGTTGACGCGGTGTTGAGAGCGGAGGGTTCGCATGACGGCTGACGAGGGCTCCGGCGCCCAGCTGGACGTGGCGATCCGCCGGCTGGAGCGGGCCGCGGCCCAGCTCGAGCAGCGCCTGACCCACCGGATGGCCGAGGCGGGGGCCCAGGCCGGCGGCCTGTTCGACGCCGACCGCGCCCAGCTCGCCGCCGATCTGGATGCTTGCCGCGGCCGCCAGCGCGAACTGGAGGAGGCCGGGGCCGAGGCGTCGCGGGCGCTCGGCGGGGCGATCGCCCAGATCCGCGCCGCCCTGGGCGACAAGGCGGCCTGAGGCGGCGATGGCACAGCTCACCATCCATGTGAACGCCAAGCCCTATGTGGTCGGCTGCGAGGACGGCGAGGAGGCCCACCTGCGGGCGCTGGCGGCGGTGGTCGACGCCAAGGCGCGCGAGGCGGCGCCCGAGGGCGGGCAGCTCGCCGAGACACGGGTCCTGCTACTGGCCGCCCTCATCCTGGCCGACGAACTGGGCGAAGCCCAGGCGCGCCTGGCCGCCGCGGAGGGGCAGGGCGCCGCCTTCCACGCCGAGCGCCGGGGGGCCGAGGCGCGGGCGGTGGCCGCCATCGAGGCGGCGGCGCGCAAGATCGAGGCCATGGCGACGCGCTCGACGCCGACTCAGGCTTGAGCCGGAGGGCCGGCGGCCCTACCTTGCAAGACGGCGGGTAAGCTGCGGCTCGCGTCGAAGGCATCATTAATCCCGGGGACCTTAATCACCCTCTTAAGGGAGCTGTCCCTGGCCAGGATCGTGGTCCTGGGCACACGGCGCCCACCTGGTCATCCAGGTCCGAGGGGATTTGAACCGCCTTCACGGCCCTCGCGGCGCCCGCCACCTCCCGCAAGGGGAGAAGGGCAGTCGCGCGAGCGTGTTCCATGACTGACTCTCCCCCCCCCTCCGCCAAACCCGCCCTGCGCGCCGCCCAGCGCCGCCGGCGCCGCGCCCTGGCGCTCGCGAATCCCGACGCCGCGACCCTCGCCGCAGCCCTTCTGCCGCTCGACCGCCTGCCGCCCTTCCGGGTCGTCGCCGGCTACCATCCGCTCGGGAGCGAGATCGACCCGCGCCCGCTGCTGGCGCGGCTGGCGTTGGCGGGGGCGGCGATCGCCCTGCCGGCGGCGGCGGGCCGCGAAGGGCCATTGATCTTCCGCGCCGCCGGATCGCCGGCCGCCTTCGTTCCCGACGCCCTGGGCATCCTCGCCCCGCCGCCCGCCGCCCCGGCGCTGATCCCCGACCTGATCGTCGCCCCCCTCCTCGCCTTCGATCGCGCCGGCGGCCGGCTGGGGCAGGGGGGCGGCCTCTACGACCGCGCCATCGCCGCCCTGCGCGCCGCCGGCCCCCTCTTCGTCATCGGCCTGGCTTTCGCCGGCCAGGAGGTGGACGCCGTCCCCCGCGAGCCGCACGACGAGGCTCTGGACGCGATCTTGACCGAAAAGGGCTATATCGAGGTCTGAAAGGAAGAGTTCATGCGTCTGGCCTTCTTCGGCGACATCGTTGGCCGCGCCGGCCGCGAGGGCTTGGCCGACCATCTGCCCGGCCTGCGCCGCCGCCTCGCCCTGGAGTTCGTGATCGTCAACGCCGAGAACGCGGCGGCCGGCTACGGGGTCACCGAGGCCACCGCCCGCGAGCTCTTCGCCGCCGGCGCGGACTGCCTGACCCTGGGCAACCATTCCTGGGACCAGAAGGAGGCCCTGACCTACATCGCCCGCGAGCCGCGCCTCATCCGCCCCCTCAACTATCCGCCCCTCTCGGACGTCCCCGGCCGGGGGGCCCAGATCTTCGAGACCGAGCGCGGGCGGCGGGTGCTGGTGATCAACCTCCTGGGCCGGGTCAACATGGACGCCCTGGACGATCCCTTCGCCGCCGTCGATCGCGAACTTTCCGCCTGCCCCCTGGGCGAAGGCGCCGACGCCATCGTCATCGACTTCCACGCCGAGGCGACCAGCGAGAAGATGGCCATGGGCCATTTCTGCGACGGCCGCGCCTCCCTGGTTGTCGGCACCCACACCCATGTGCCCACCGCCGACACCCAGATCCTGGTGGGCGGCGCCGCCTATCAGACCGACGCCGGGGCCTGCGCCGACTACGACAGCGTCATCGGCAACCAGAAGGAGGAGCCCCTGCGCCGCTTCACCACCCGCATCTCCGGCGGCCGCTACAAGCCCGCCGAGGGGCCGGCCACGGTGTGCGGCGTCTTCGTCGAGACCGACGGGGCCACCGGCCTGGCCCTCCAGGCCCTGCCCATCCGGGTCGGCGGCCGCCTCGCCCCCACAGCGCCGGCCGATTTCAAGGCGAAGGAGGCCGCCGCCGCGCCTGCGCCATAGTGGCGAATTGACAAGCGCGCGGCCGGGGGTGAATTCAAGGATGGAAAACCTTGAAGGAGGACTGGAATGTCTGGTTCGATGATCTCTCGCGCGGCCCTGGCCGCCGCCGGCGCGCTCGCCCTGACCGCCCCGGCCGCCGTCGCCTCGTCGCCGGGCGCCTGTTTCCTTTCCTCCCAGTGGCAGGGGTGGCGTTCGCCCAGCCCCGACGTCATCTACCTGCGGGTCAACATCAACGACATCTACAAGGTGACCCTGAGCGCCGGCTCCTCCCAGCTGCAGAGCCCGGACGTCCACCTGGTGTCGATCGTCCGGGGCAGTTCGCGCATCTGCTCGGCCATCGACCTGGACCTCAGGCTTTCCGACAGCAATGGCTTTCGGACCGCCCTGATCGCCAAGACCCTCACCAAGCTCACCCCCGAGGAAATCGCCGCGATTCCCAAGAAGTATCGGCCCTGAGACGTCCCTTTTCTCCCCCATTCATGGGGGAGGGGCGCCGCCCCCCGCAAGCGGCTAGGGTATGCATACATTTCCAAGATGTGGGGCGCGCCCTGACGCCCCCCTCCGTCACGCGATGAGAGAGGGCATCGCGCGCCACCTCCCCCGCCGCGCTTCGCTTGCAGGGGAGGAGTGATCAAAGCTAGCCCTTCTTCACTCCTCCCTCGCGAAGCGGGGGAGGTGGCGCGGCGCTCTTTCTCGCGCCGTGACGGAGGGGGCGTCGGGGAGCGGCAAGTTGTGTGCATCCCCCAGCGCTTGCGGGGGAAGAGAATTTCTCTCCTCCCTCGCGAAGCGGTGGAGGGGGCGGCGCCGGGGGCCGGCGCTTCAATCAACGGCGATCTCGCGCTAGAAGCCGCCATGGCCGGCCACTCCAAGTCCAAGAACATCCAGTTCCGCAAGGACCGCCAGGACGCGGCGCGCTCCAAGCTGTTCTCCAAGTTCTCGCGCGACATCACCATCGCCGCCAAGGCCGGCCTGCCCGACCCGGCCGCCAATTCGCGCCTGCGCCTGGCCATCGCCAACGCCCGCGCCGAGTCCATGCCCCGCGACAACATCGAGCGGGCGATCAGGAAGGCCCAGGGCGGCGAGGCCGACGCCTACGAGGAGATCCGCTACGAGGGCTTCGGCCCGGGCGGCGCCGCCCTCATCGTCGAGGTGCTCACCGACAACCGCAACCGCGCCGCCGCCAATGTGCGGACCGTCTTCGGCAAGAACGGCGGAAACATGGGCGACGCCGGCTCCGTCGCCTTTCTGTTCGAGCGCCTGGGCCAGATCGCCTACCCGCCCGCCGCCGGTTCGGACGAGGCGGTCATGGAGGCGGCCATCGAGGCCGGCGCCGCCGACGTGGAATCAGGCGAGGGCGGCCACCTGATCCTCACCGCCTTCGAGGATCTGGCCCCGGTGGCCGACGCCCTGGAAGGGCGCCTCGGCCCCGCCCGCTCCACCGCCCTGATCTGGAAGGCCAAAAGCCTCGTTCCCCTCGCCGAGGACGCCGGGGCCGCCCTGGAGCGCCTCGTGGATGCGCTGGAAGAGGACGACGATGTCCAGAGCGTATGGGCCAACGCCGAGCCCGCCGAGGAAGACGCCGCGCGCCTGGCGCTCTAGCCTCCGGGGAAACCCCGCCCGGCCCGGCCCATGATGCGGGGCGTTCTTCCACGTTCGGCGAGGGGGCGAGAGGGCGGCGACGCGCGATCGGCCGGCCCGCGCCCGCCCCGTTTCGCCTGGATTTTCGACCACGATGCGTTTATGGTATGTTCTCCTGGCGGCGGAGGAATGGCGTGAACGGCGAGCCCAGCGAAACGGCCCGTCCGGACCTCTCCTTTGAGGCCCTCGCCCGAACCAACGCGCACGACGCGTCCTATTGGAGCGCGCGAGACCTCCAGCACCTCTTCGGCTACAGCCAATGGCGCCGCTTCGCCGACGCCATCGATCGCGCCAAGACTTCGTGCGCTCGATCCGGGAACGAGGCGGGAAACCATTTTACCGACGCCGGCAAGATGGTCGAACTCGGCTCCGCCGGCGGGCTGTCGCGCGGCGAAGCGGACGCGGGGCGCGGCGAATAGTGTTATCACCGCCGCGATCGGTTTGAGTCGGGGCGCGGGATGGAGCTTTCGGACGACGACAAGGCCCTGATCGCCGATCGCGTGGCGCGCGGCGAGGCGCTGCCCGAGCGCTTCCGCTGGCTGCTGTTCGAAGAGCCGCGCGAGACCGAGCTGATCTGGCCGGGCAAGACCGGTGAGGTCACCAACGTCGTCCTGCCCTTCCAGTGCATCGAACAGATCGACGAGCCGCGCGCCGAGGGCGAGCTGGGGGCGTTGGGGACGGGCGATCTCTTCAGCGTCGGGGCCGGCGGGCGCCAAGCGTCGGGGTGGTCCAACAAGCTGATCTGGGGCGACAACAAGCTGGTCCTCGCCTCCCTCAAGGGCGGCCCCCTGCGCCGCCAGATCGAAGCCGCCGGCGGCCTGAAACTGGTCTACATCGACCCGCCGTTCGACGTGGGGGCGGATTTCTCGTTCGAACTTGAAATTGGCGGCGAGCGATTTACGAAGCAGCCATCTATCGTTGAAGATGTAGCCTACAGAGACACTTGGGGAAAAGGGACTGATTCATACATCCACATGCTACGAGATCGCCTCCATGCAATCCATGATTTGGTTGCGGTCGATGGCAGTATTTATGTTCATCTAGGATGGGCCGTCTCGCATTTTGGCAAACTCTGTCTCGATGAATTGTTCGGACAAAATCATTTCCTAAATCAAATTATATGGAAACGTCAGACGGCTCACAGCGACACAACGCAGGGTGCCGAACATTGATAGAATACATGACGTAATTTTACTTTATACAAAGTCGGATTCATACACATTAAACATGCAATATGTTCCGTACGAGGAAAAATATCTTGCTTCACATTACAAAAGCATAGATCCGGAAACTGGACGACGGTACGAAGCCGCCGACCTCACGGCGCCCGGGGGCGCGGGAAAAGGAAATCCGAGATACGAATTCCTTGGATTTACAAAATTCTGGAGGTTCAGCCAAGAGCGCATGGAGGCTCATTACCGCGAAGGTAGAATTGTTCAATCCAGTCCAGAATCGGTTCCCCGGTTCAAGAGATACCTGGACGACATGCCTGGATTGCCGCTGCAGGATATGTGGACTGACATCAATCCGATTAATTCTCAAGCCCTCGAAGCACTTGGGTATTCCACTCAAAAACCGGCTTCCCTCTTGGAGCGGATTGTAAGTGCATCATCGAATGAAGGCGACCTCGTCGCCGACTTCTTCTGCGGTTCCGGGACCACGCTGGCGGTGGCCGAGAAGCTCGGGCGCAAGTGGATCGGCTGCGATCTGGGGCGGTTCGCCATCCACACCAGCCGCAAGCGGCTGATCGGGGTGCAGCGCGAGCTCAAGGCCGCCGGCAAGCCCTATCGCAGCTTCGAGATCCTCAACCTCGGCAAATATGAGCGCCAATGGTTCATCGGCGTCGATCCGACCTTGCCGGAGCCCGAGCGGGCGGCGGCCTCGGCGGCCAAGGAGGCGCGCTATGTCGATCTGATCCTCGAGGCCTACCGCGCCCAGCGGGTCGAACAATCCCCGCCCTTCCACGGCGCCCGCGACGGGGCCTTCGTGGTGGTCGGGCCGGTGGACGCACCGGTGACCGAGGATCAGGTGCAAGGGGCGGTGGCGGCGGCGCGGCGCATGGCGGCCGGCAAGGTCGATGTCCTGGGCTTCGAGTTCGAGATGGGCCTGGCCCCGCGCCTGGTCGACGAGGCGCGGGCCAAGGGGGTCGCGGTGGCCCTGCGCTACATTCCCAAGGATGTCTTCGACAAGCGGGCGGTCGAGAAGGGCCAAGTCACCTTTTACGATCTCGCCTATGTGGAAGCCGCCGCGGCGGTGGTTTCCAAGCGCGACCGGACGATCGCCGTCAGCCTGACCGACTTCGCGGTCAGCTACCGGCAGGAGGATGTCGAGGGGCTGAAGGCGGCCATGAAGCCCGGCTCGTCCAAGGTCACGGTGGACGCCGGAGCGGTGGTCAAGATCGTCAAGGACAAGGCCGGCCATGTTGACACCGAGGTGCTGACCAAGGCGTGGACCGACTGGATCGACTACTGGGCGGTGGATTTCGACCACACCAGCCGGCCGGAGACCCTCTTCGAGACGGTGACGGCGGCGGACGGGACGGCGAGCCACCGCCCGCAATGGACCGGCCGCTACATCTTCGAGAACGAGTGGCAGTCGTTCCGCACCAGGAGGAACCGCGCCCTGGAGCTGACCAGCGCGCCCCACGCCTACGCCGCGCCCGGCCGCAAACAGATCGCCGTCAAGGTGATCGACATCTTCGGCAACGACACCACCAAGGTGATCGGAGTGGAGGTGTGAGCGACCTTCTCCCCTTGCGGGAGAAGGTGTCGGCGAAGCCGACGGATGAGGGGTCGCGCCAGCCGCGCCGATTTGCCATTCTCGCCCATGCCCAACGATCCGGAGCATCTGAAGCGCTACGCCAGGTCCATGCGGCGCGAGCCGGTGGTTGCCGAACGGGCGCTGTGGAGGTTGTTGCGGGACCGGAGACTGGAAGGACTGAAGTTTCGCCGGCAGGTTCCCATTGGGCGCTACATCGCGGACTTTCTGTGCCTCCGCCATCGGCTGATCGTGGAAGCCGACGGCCCCACTCACGAGGACAGCCTTTACGATCTGGAGCGCGATGCTTGGCTGACGGCGCGGGGATTTCGGGTGCTGCGGTTTGCCAATTCGACGATCGCGCGGGCGCCCACGAAAGTGCTGGACACTATCGTCGCGGCGGTGAAGCCCTGAGCGCCAGCGCCGGCGCGACCCCTCATCCGGCCGCTTCGCGGCCACCTTCTCCCGCAGGGGGAGAAGGACGACCAGGTCCGGCCGCCAGCCAGCCGGCGATCGCCTCACGGACATTGACGACGAGTTCATCCATGGTTTCGCCCTGCGAAGCGCAGCCGGGCAGGACCGGGACTTCGGCCCAGAAACCTCCCTCCTCCGCCTCGTGCACGACGACCTTGATGTTCATGGGATCAAGATACGGCGCCGCCGCGCGGATGCAAGGCTGAGCCATGCCTCTCAACCCGGCCTTTCCGGCCGACCCCTACGCCATCCTCACGCCGGACATCCGCTGGTATCCGGGCGAGGCGACGATCGGCGACATCGGGCGAGAGAAGCTGATCGCGCCCCTGGTCGACAAGGTGCGGCGGGGCGTGGCGGACTGGCGGGCGGCGGGCTACGCCGGGGCGAGCGAGACCACGCGCGCCCTGCTGACCTGGTGGTTCGAGCGCGACCATATGATCTACGGCGCCGAGGGGCCGCGTCTCTTTCAGTGGTATTTCGCCCAGCGCGAGGCGGTGGAAAGCGCCGTCTGGCTCCATGAAGTGGCCAAGGCGCGCGATCCGCTGAGCCTCATGAAGTTCGACAGCTCCGGCGCGATCTCGACCGGCATGTTCGAGGAGATCTGGACCCGCTATGTGCTCAAGCTGGCCACCGGGGCGGGCAAGACCAAGGTCGCCTCCCTGCTGATCGCCTGGAGCTATTTCCACAAGCTCTACGAGGCGGATTCGGCGCTCTCGACCAACATCCTCTTGATCGCCCCCAACATCATCGTGCTCGACCGGCTGCGGGTGGATTTCGACGGCGCGAGGATCTTCTTCGACGATCCGATCCTGCCCGAGAACGGCTGGGAGGGGCGGGCCTGGAAGGCCGACTTCCAGCTCACCGTCCACATCCAGGACGACATCGGCCAGGTGGCGGCGGGCGGCAACCTCTTCCTCACCAACATCCACCGGGTCGGCGAAGCGCGGCCGGCCCCGGCCTGGGACCTGTCGGCCGAGTTCCTGGGCCCCAAGCCGGTGGCCAGGACCACCGACAGCAAGCTCGACCTGGGGGTGCTGGTGCGCACGGTGGCCGACCTGGTGGTGATCAACGACGAGGCCCATCACGTGCGCAAGGGGACCGGCTGGTTCGCCCAGATCGCCGATCTCGACGCCGGCCTGCGGCGAAACGGCTCGGGCCTGGCGGCGCAGTTCGATCTCACCGCGACGCCCCGCCACGAAAACGGAGCGATCTTCGTCCAGACGGTGTGCGACTATCCGCTGGTGGAGGCCATCGCCCAGGGGGTGGTCAAGACCCCGGTCCTGCCCGACGCCGCCAGCCGCGCCAAGCTGGCCATCCGGCCGAGCGAGGATTTCGTCGAACGGTTCGCCGATCACCTGGACCTCGGCGTCGTCGAATGGCGGCGGACCTACGAAGAGCTGGCGCGGGCCGGCAAGAAGTCGGTGCTGTTCGTGATGACCGACGACACCGCCAACTGCGACAAGGTGGCCGCCTGGCTGGAGGCGCGACACGAGGACCTGCGCGGCAAGGTGTTGGTGATCCACACCAACGCCAGGGGCGAGATTTCCGAGAGCGGGTCGGGCAAGGCCGGCAAGGCCGAACTCGATCTGCTGCGCACGCAAAGCCGCGAGATCGACGACTGGGAGAGCCCCTATCGCGCCGTGGTCTCGGTGATGGTGCTGCGCGAGGGCTGGGACGTGCGCAACGTCACCACCATCGTCGGCCTGCGCGCCTATTTGGCGGCTTCCAACATCCTGCCCGAGCAGACCATCGGCCGGGGGCTGCGGCGGATGTTCGCCGGCCAGGGGGTGGACGAGAAGGTCAGCGTCACCGGCACGGCGCGCTTTTTGGAATTCGTCGAGAGCATCAAGAACGAAGGCGTCGAACTGGAGCAGCGGCCGATGGGGGCCGGGGCGGCGGCGGCCGGGCCGATGGTGATCGAGATCGACCGCGCCAATGCGGACAAGGACCTCGCGGCGCTGGACATCGAACTGCCCAGGCTCAAGCCACGCATCGAGCGCGACTACCTGCGCTTCGAGGAGATCGACGCCGCCGACCTGCCCGCCCCGCGCCTGCCGCTTCGCGCCTTCACGCCCGAGCAGCAGCGCGAGATCGTGTTCCAGAACATCCACACCGGCGAGGTCAGCCACAAAACCCGGCTGGAGGGAGCCTTGGTCGCCGACTGGCGCAACCTGGTCGGCTGGTACGCCAAGCAGATCAAGGACGATTTGCGCCTGGTCGGCGGCTACGACGTGCTGTTCGGCAAGCTCAAGGGCTTCATCGAGGATGGGCTGTTCGACCGCCGCGTCGATCTGGATGACCCGAACGTGGTTCGCAACCTCTCGGAAGTCGCGGTCAGCCGCGCCCTGACCGACACCATGAAGACGGCGATCAACCGGCTCACCATCCATGACAGCGGCGCGACCCATGTGGTGGACCGGATCAGGCTTTGCGCGACCCGGCCCCAGGTGGTGAAGCGGCGCGATGCGTTCAGCGCCGCCAAATCGGCGATGAACGCGGTGGCCGGCGACAATCCCTTCGAGCTGGCCTTCGCCCATTTCCTGGAGGGCGCGGACGACGTCCAGGCCTTCTACAAGAACACCGAGGCGACCGGCTTCACGATGGAATATCAGGGCGCCGGCGGCGGCATCGTCCGCGACTACCGCCCCGACTTCGTGGTCCGCGACACCGCCGGGACGGTGTGGATCGTCGAGACCAAGGGCCGCGAGGACATCCAGGACCCGCGCAAGTGGGAGCGGCTGAAACTGTGGTGCGCGGACGCGAGCGGCGAGGACGCGCCGCGCCGCTACCGCGCCCTTTTCGTGCGGCAGGAGGATTGGGAGGCGCTGCTCAACCCGGCGCGGACGCTGGGCGAAGCCGCCGCGGCGTTCGGGGAAGGGTAGGCGGGGCCGTTAGCCCTCGCGGATCGGAAGGATCGCGGCGTTGGCCGAACGTAGCGCGCCCGCGCAACCGAGCCCTTACAAAAAAAGACAATCCTGAAGCCCGTTCTGAACCGGGCACAAAGGCGCAATTTAAGCGTTTATTGTAGGATTCGACGCGCGTATGATGCGCAGATCAAAATCGGGAGTGGAATCACATGGCGGCACGAAAATCATTTTTAAGAGTGGCGCCCGAAAATGACGAACTGAATCGCCTCATTGGCGAGGCGATCAAAGAGGGTGTTACGGACGACCAACTAGCCGAGCAGCGGGTGAGTTTCGCATACGGAAATGCACCCGTCGATTCGTCGAGCAATAAGGATGCGGTGCGGGAAGATTCAAAGCACAACAAACTCCTGTATGCGTAACGGCTAGGGGAAGGCCCGGTTCGCCGGGCCTTTTTTTCATGATTGTCATAGAAATCCAGGAGCCGCAATTATACGAGAAGGTCCAGACCCGGAACTTGATCCGGCAATATGACTTGCTGACCAATTGCGTCGAGATTGGCTTGAAGCAGGGACACTGTGCTTTCGACAAATATACGCTGTGGAGTCTTAATCACGTAGCCGTCGCGAATATCTCCCAATTCGGCGGACGATTTCGTGAAGAACCGATTTACGTCGGAAACCATATTCCGCCGCACTTCAAAGATGTCCCCGAGTTGATGGACAGGTTCATTTCTTTCATTCACGAAGAATTGGTTTAACGTAACTCCGACGGCATTGGCTGCCTATGGACTGTGGCGACTAAATTGGATTCATCCATTCATCGAGGGGAACGGCCGCACGGCCCGCGCCACCTGCTATTATCTTTTGTGCGCGCGCTCGGGCGGCCTTTTGCCGGGGCGGAAAATCGTGCCGGAGCGCATACGGGAGGATCGGACGCCATATTACGAGGCCCTAAGGGCCGCTGATCGGGCCTGGGATCAGGGCAACCTCGATTGCACCCAATTGCAAACTTATCTCACGGGCCTTCTGTATGCCCAGGTCACCGACGCCGCACTTGATCCGGCCCCCGCTGCTGGGGCGGCATAAATTTCAAACTTAGACACTACCGCGAAATAGCCGCCCTTCCCCCCGCCGCCGCCATCGGCGACACTCCCGTGGGAACACATGGGCGCCGCGATTCGCATTCTGGGGCTCGACCCCGGCCTGCGCCGCACCGGCTGGGGGGTGGTGGCGGTGGAGGGATCGCGCCTCACCCACATCGCCCATGGGGTGATCGCGCCGGTGGACACCTTGCCTCTGGCGGCGCGGCTGCTGGTCCTGTTCGAGGCCATCACCCAGATCATCGTCCTGCATGCGCCGCATGAGGCGGCCGTGGAGGAGACCTTCATGACCGCCAACGGGGCCTCGACCCTCAAGCTCGGCCACGCACGCGCCGCCGCCATGATCGCCCCGGCGAGGGCCGGCCTGCCGGTGGCCGAATACGCCGCCAAGGTGGTCAAGAAGGCGGTGGTGGGGACCGGCGGGGCCGACAAGCATCAGGTCGCTTTCATGATCGCCCGCCTGCTGCCGACCGCCGGCGCGCCGACCGCCGACGCCGCCGACGCCCTGGCCGTCGCCATCGCCCACGCCCACGCCAGGACGGCGCGCTTCGTCGATTCGGCGGCGTGAAGGCTCAATGGGCGGGAGCTCAAGCTTGGCTACGATTCGCCTTGACTCCCTGGTAAACGCCCTCGACTGTCGCGAGAGAGGGGGCCGACGGTGTGAGATCGCTGCCCCCAAACTTTTGGCGCGGGCTCGACCTACCAGGCGTTGAACACCGGCACGAACGTGAGTGGAACCCTGATCAAGTCGGGGGGGACCGGGACCAGCGTCATCGCCGTCAAGGCCGCCGACTCGGGGTCCATGGAAGCGGCCAGCGGCACGCTGGACTTCAAGCAGAAGATCACCGGG
>JBPCMA010000154.1:0-3602 GCA_051002715.1 Caulobacteraceae bacterium | reverse complement strand
CTGCGCGCCGCCCTCGCCGCCCATCACGCCAGGCCCGTCACGCTTGAGCGCCCATCAAAGGCCGCGTAATGCTCGACCCCGGCAACGCCCGTCCCGCCATTTTCAACAATGAACGGGACATCCCCGTAGTAAAATCCTTTAGCTTTTACTTTTTTATCGTTATCTTCATGCTCTCCCCATTTTGCTAGCCATTGCAATCCCTGGGCGTCATCTTGCGGGACGCCTTGGCCTCGCGCATACATCAACGCCAACAATAGCTGCGCCTTGGCGTCTCCTTGGATCGCCGCCTTGCGATACCAGCTTGCGGCTCGCGCATAGTCCTGCGTCACGCCCTGCCCGCCCTCGTACATTCGACCCAATTCGTATTGCGCAGCAGGATTTCCATCCTTCGCCACGGGCCCAAGAAGCCGCATCGCCGATAGATAGTCGCCCCGCAGAACGGCGGCTTTGCCATCCTCGAGCGGGCCACAAACCGCGCCGCCGCAAAGGCCTAGCGCCAGGACGCCGGCAAGGAGCATAATCTTGAATTTGAGTGTCAATCTTCGCCCCTGCAGCTGCAACCTCGACTTCAGATTGCTCCGTCAGGTTGTGGGGCGTCAATTCCATCATCCAGCCGCCACTCCAAATTCCGACGCGCCGCCGGCCACTCGCTGGCGAGGATCGAATAGACGCAGGTGTCGCGCAGTTCGCCGGCGCGGCCTACCTGGTGGCTGCGCAGGACGCCGTCCAGTTTGGCTCCCAGGCGCTCGATGGCCCGGCGGCTGGCGTGATTGAAGAAGTGGGTGCGAAATTCCACCGCGATGCACTCCAGAATCTCGAAGGCGTGGCCAAGAAGCAGCAGCTTGCATTCGGTGTTGATCGCGGTGCGCTGAGCCGTCGCGCGGTACCAGGTCGAGCCGATCTCCAGGCGGCGGTTGGCGGCGTCGATGTTCATATAGGTGGTCATGCCGACCGGCCGCCCCGTGGCGGCCTCGATCACCGCGAAGGGCAGCATCGAGCCTTGGTCGCGCAGGGCGAGGCGCCGCTCGATCTCGCCGGCCATGTCCTCGGGGGCCGGAACCGAGGTGAACCACAGTTTCCACAACTCGCCGTCCCGCGCCGCCTCGGCCAGAGCCGCGCCGTGCAACGGCGACAGGAGTTCGAGGCGGGCGTGCTCTCCGTCGAGCGTCACGTCCGGCGGCCAGGGGGTCATGTCACGGCTTCCTTGAACGGCGAATATTCCTCCGCCAGCCAGTCCATCTCGCCCTGCACGGCGCGACGCTCCTCGTCCAGGAACCGCGCCACCGGCGCGCGCAGGGCCGGATCGGCGATGTAGTGGGCGGAAAAGACCGCGCTCGGCAGATAGCCGCGGGCGATTTTGTGCGCCCCCTGCGCCCCGGCCTCGACGCGGGCCAGGCCCATGTCGATGGCGCTCTCGATGGCCTGATAGTAGCACAGCTCGAAGTGCAGGAACGGCACGTCCTCCAGGCACCCCCAATTGCGCCCGTATAGGCAGTCGCCGCCGATCAGGTTGAGGGCGCCGGCGATCCAGGTCCCGCCGCGCCGGGCCATGATCAGCAGCACCTTGTCGGCCATCCGCTCGCCGAGCAGGGAGAAGAATCGTCGGTTGAGATACGGCTGGCCCCATTTGCGCGCGCCGGTATCCATGTAGAAGGCGAAGAAGGCGTCCCAGTGTTCCTCCGTGAGGTCGTCGTCGGTGAGACGGACGATGTCGACGTCCGCGACGGCGTCGCGCCGCTCGCGACGGATGGTCTTGCGGCGGCCCGAGGACAGGGCGGCCAGAAAGTCGTCGAAGCTGGCGTAGCCGGCATTGAACCAGTGGTACTGCTGGTTCTGGCGCAAGAGCATTCCCCGCCCGCCCATGAACCGCCACTCCGCCTCGGTCGAAAAGTTGACGCCCAGGGTCGAGGCGCCGAAACGGCCGGTGAGCGTCAACGCCGCGTCCAGTAGCGCGGCGCGGCCGGTGTCCAGGTCCACATCCTCCGCCACCAGCAGCCTGGGTCCGGTCACCGGCGAAAACGGCGCGGCGGCGGTCAGCTTGGGATAGTAGCGCCCACCGGCCCGCTCATAGGCGTCGGCCCAGGCGTGGTCGAAGACGTATTCGCCCTGGCTGTGCGACTTCAGGTAAAGCGGCATGACCGCGCCGACTGCCCCGGATCGATCCTCGATGGCCAGATGGTGCGGCGCCCAGCCGGTGCGCTCCACCGCGCAGCCGGACTGCTCGAGGATGTCCAGGAAATCGTAGGCGGTGAAGGGATTGGCGGGCGCTCCCCGGCCGGCGGCGCAGCGGTCCCAGGCCGGCCGCCCGATCTCCGATATCCTGCGATGGATGCGCGCCTCGGCCTTGAGGCCGCTCACGCGGCGAAACCCTCGAAGATCAGGTTGTCGCAGTGGGGCTTAACCGCGTCCCATTCGCCGGGCGAACGCACCGTCCAGGCGACCACCGGCATGCCGGCCTTGCGCAGGGAATCGGCCTTGGCGCTGGGTAACATGTCGAGGCTGAGGGCCAGGAAGTGCGGCCGGGCGATGGCCACGTGGCGCAGCTGGGCGAATTCCTTGCGCAGTTCCGGGGCGAGGTGGCGGGCGTCGCCGCCGACGTAGCTGTAGCTGTCGAGGCCGCGCAGGATGGCGGGATGATGGTCGGCGAACCAGGCGTGGGAATAGGGGTTGAAGCCGATGACGCAGGTGGGTCCGTTGTGGTCGATGAGAACCTCGTGCACCCGCCGCTCCAGCGGCCCCACTTCGCCGTACGGCGCCTTGATCTCGATGTGGACCATGGCCTTGTGGCCGACCAGGGTCAGGGTGTCGGCCAAGGTGGGAATGGTTTCGTCGCTTCCGGCCAGCCGCATGGCGCTGAGATCCGCGGCGGTGTGGTCGGCGACGCGGCCCGGGCGCCCGGTCATGCGGGCCAGGGCGCCGTCGTGGAAAACCACCGCCTCGCCGTCGGCGGAGAGCTGGACGTCCAGCTCGATGTTGTAGCCGGCGGCGCAGGCGGCCTGGAAGGCGCCCAGGGAGTTCTCCGGAGGGCCGTCCGGCGCCCACAGCCCCCGGTGCGCGATCGGCGGATCGAACAGGCGCTCCCACGCCTCGCCGAAGACCGCTTTCATGGCGCCTCGATGAGGGCGTCGACCTCGACCGCGAAATTGAGCGGCAGGCGATAGACGCCCACGGCGGAGCGGGCGTGGCGGCCGGCCTCGCCGAACACCTCGACCATCAGGTCGGAGCAGCCGTTGATCACCTTGGGAATGTCGAAGAAACTGGCACCCGCCTGGACGAAGCCGCCCAGCTTCACCACCCGCCGCACCCGGCCAAGGTCGCCGTCGCACGCCGCCTTCATCTGGGCGATCAGGTTGATGGCGCACAGGCGGGCGGCGGCCTGGCCGGCGGCGAGATCGAGCTCTTCGCCGACCACGCCCAGGATGCCGCCGCCGGCGTCGACGGAGACCTGGCCGGAAATATGGACCAGGGTCCCCTGGCGGACGAAGGGAACATAGTTGGCCAACGCCGCCATCGGCGGAGGCAGGACGAGGTTTCGGCGGGGGAGAGTATCTTTCGGCGTGGACATGGCCTGTGTGTTAGCGCATCCACCGCATACGGGAAAG
>JBPCMA010000153.1:0-9439 GCA_051002715.1 Caulobacteraceae bacterium | reverse complement strand
CCACCTCGGTCGTGACCGAATTGGCGATGAAGCAGGCCTCATGAGCGGCGTGGTGGAGGGCGGCGATGTCGGCCGGCGTGGGGCGGGGATCGCCGGTGAAATCGATGACCGGACGCAGGGCGACGCGGGTCATGGCCGTCTGACCGGCGGCGTTCTTTCCCAGGGTTCCCTCGGCGACGTCGCGGTAGGCGGCCACGATGAAGCCGGCGCGGGCGGCCAGATCGAGGAACCACAGCATGTGGCAGGCGCTCAAGGCGGCGGTGAACATCGCCTCCGGATCGACCGCGTCGGAGCGCGACCAGGGCGCGGGAACGATGTGCGGCGACGGCGAGCCGGCGACGGTGACGCCACCATCGAAGGAAAGGGTATGCGCGCGGCTGTAGCGGCGCTTGAGGAAATCGCCGTCGTCCAGGGACCATTCGACGGTGGCGCGGTGGACGGACATGATCAGAACGCCTCCGCCGGAAAACTCATCATGGTCGCCGATCCGCTCTTCAGCTTGGCCAGCCGCGCGCCGGCGTCGGGCAGCGCCCGCTCGATGAAATAGCGCCCGACGATGAGTTTGCCCGCGAAAAACGGATCGCTCTCGCCGCCGGCGATCCGCGCCGCCGCCGCCTTGGCCATCAGGGCCCACATATAGGCGAGGCCCGTCAGGCCGAAGAGGTGCAGATAGTCGGTGGAGGCGGCGGCGGCGTTGTCGGGATCGGCCAGGCCGTTCTCCATCAGCCACATTGTCGCCGCCTGGAGCTGGCCCTTGACGCCGGCTAGAGCCTGGACGAAGGGCGCGAGGCCCGTATCGTCCGTATGCGCCTCGACGAAGGCGTCGATCTCGGCGAAGAAGGCCATCACCGCCCGCCCGCCCTTGGCGGCCAGCTTGCGGCCGACCAGGTCGAGGGCCTGAATGCCGTTGGTTCCCTCGTAGATCAGGGCGATGCGGGAATCGCGCAGATACTGGCTGACCGGGAAATGTTCTGTGAAGCCGGCCCCGCCGTGAACCTGCATGGCGTCCGAACAGATGGCGAAGCCGCGGTCGGTGAGATAGGCTTTCAGCACTGGGGTCAGCAGGCCCATGGTGTCTTCACCGGCTTGCCGTACCGTTTCGTCAGGATGGCTTTTGGCGAGATCGCCGCGTAGGGCGGTCCACAGCAGGAGGGCGCGCCCGCCTTCCAGAACGGCGCGGGCGTCCATCAGCATGCGGCGCACGTCGGGATGGACGAGGATGGGGTCGGCCGGACCGTCGGCGTTCTTGGGGCCGGTCAACGCGCGGCCCTGCAGCCGCTCGCGGGCGAAGTCGGCCGCCGCCTGATAGGCCGCCTCGCCCTGGGCCAAGCCCTGCAGGCCGACCCCCAGCCGCGCCTCGTTCATCATCACGAACATCAGGGCCAGACCACGGTTCTCCTCGCCGACCAGCCAGCCGGTCGCCGCGTCGTAGGCCATGACGCAGGTGGCGTTGCCATGGATGCCCATCTTCTCTTCCAGGCCGGCGCAGGCGACCGCGTTGCGCGCGCCCAGGCTTCCGTCCGCGTTCGGAATGAATTTGGGGACGATGAACAGGCTGATGCCGCGCACCCCCGCCGGCGCGCCCTCGATGCGGGCGAGGACCAGATGCACGATGTTGCCGGTGAGATCCTGCTCGCCGCCGGAGATCCAGATCTTCTCGCCGCTGATCTCATAGGCGCCGTCGGCGGCGGGAACCGCCTTGGTCCGCAGCAGGCCCAGATCGGTGCCGCAGTGCGGTTCGGTGAGGTTCATCGTGCCGGCCCACTCGCCCGAGGCCAGTTTGGGCAGATAGAGGGCCTTCTGGGCCTCCGAGCCGCCATTCAGGACAGCCGAATAGGCGCCGTGGGTGAGGCCTGGATACATGGAAAAGGCCATGTTGGCCGACGAGCTCATCTCGCTGAACGCCAGGCCGACCACCGAGGGCAGGCCTTGGCCGCCGAACTCGGCCGCCGCGCCCAGGGCCGGCCAGCCGCCGGCGACCAGAGCGTCGTAGGCGTCCTTGAAACCGGTCGGGGTGGTGACGGCGCCGCCCGGGCGCCACGCGCACCCTTCCCTGTCGCCGACACGGTTGAGGGGTGCGAGAACCTCGGCGGAGAAGCGGCCGGCCTCTTCCAGAATCTGCTCGATAAGATTGAGGGGCGCCTCGGCGAAGGCGGGCGGGTTCCCGTACTGCCCGATGTCGAGGACATCGCGCAGGAGGAAGAGGTGCTCGCGCACCGGCGGTCGATAGGCCATGGCGGGCTTCTTTCGAGGCGGCCTATCTGGCTTCCAGCGCCTCGTGGCGCCCGTCGACGCGCGCGCGCACCAGCCTGTCGTATTCCTCGGCGCTGGGCAGGAGATCGGGGCGCGAGGCGGCAAGCTTGTCCTCCAGCTTCGCGCAGGCGTCGGTGAGCTCGTCGATGGCCTGGCCGATGTCTTCGCGCTTCTGTTCGAGAGCGGTCAGGCGTTCGCGGAACTTGCGCAGGGCCTTGGCGTTCTGGGCCGCTCCGCCATCGCCCTTGTCGTAAAGCTGGAGGATTTCGCGGATCTCGGCCAGCGACAGGTCCACCCGCTTGCCGCGCAGGATGAGCTGGAGGCGGGCGCGGTCCTTGTAGGAATAGACCCGGCTCATGCCCTGGCGGGCCGGGGCGAGCAGGCCCTTGTCCTCGTAGAAGCGCAGGGCGCGGGGGGTGCATTTGAATTCCAGGCAGAGCTGGCGGATGGTGAAGGTGCGTTCGGGCCGCCGCAACTCGCTGGGCATGGTGGGTCTCCTGCTGGTCATTCCCCCTCGGCGAGGAGGCTAGGGAGTCATTACGCGAGCGTCAACGTAAACTTGGGGTCGCTTTCTTGGACGTGGGCGGCCGTTGGGGTAGGGATGACGCGCCACTCGAGGGGACCGCCGTGTTGATCCGCTTCATTCTCCACGCCCTGGCGAGCGCGCTGGGATTCTGGGTCGCCTCCAAGCTGATGCCGCATGGCGTGGCGATCGACAGCCTGGGCTCCCTGCTGGCCGCCGGCGTTTTGCTGGGCGTGGTCAACGCCCTGGTGCGCCCCATCCTGGTCATCTGACCTTCCCGCTCACCGTCCTCACCCTGGGGCTCTTCCTGCTGGTGGTGAACGGCTTGATGGTCGGCCTCGTGACGGTGTTCCTGCGCGGCGTCCACATTCACGGCCCGTGGCATGCCATACTCACGGCCATCGTGATCAGCCTGACCAGCTGGGCGGCCAGCGGCCTGACCGGGGCGAACCGGAACCGGGGCTGGCGGCGGTAGGGTCGCCATGGCCGAAGTCAAGGTAAAGGGCGCGTTTCCCGGGCTTAAGCCGCGGGTGGAAGAAAAATGCGGACGAGACGAATAGTCCCGGCGTTGGCGATCGGCCTCGGCCTCGCCGGCGTGGCCTGGGTCGGATTGGGATTGCCACATTGTATTCCGCTCTTCCCACAATGTGCACCTGGGCCGGCCTGCTGATCGAGGCGGGCCGCTTCGACCTCCTCGACCGCGTGGCGCGGGCCGGACACCTCGATCAGCCGAGACTTTCAAGGCGAGCCGTTCTGAAGCGCGAGGCTTCCCCGCGATCGTCCCCGCCGAAGGTCGTCGATATCGAGGGAAATGGCGAATTGGAAGCCGCCTTCCAGGCCGCGTTCAAGGACGGGAATAACGCGGTGGCACTCCGGCTTGCGCCCTACGTCGGCCGTTACCAAGCGCCAAATGACATCGTTCGCGCGCTCCTGCCTCAGGGGCGCGCGGATTTGGCGTCCCTCGTGATCTCAACGCATCTCGACCGAGTGGCGCGCTCGCCCAGCGAGGCGCTGCTCTGGTGGGCCGCCGCGCGCGCCGGGCAGGGTCAGGCGTTGGCCTTCCTGGTGGATTTCGGCGGTGACCTGAACCTGATTTCCACCGCGCGACTCCAGGTGTGCAAACGCAGCGCCGAGGCCGGAAATGTCGGCGCCCTCTTCGCATGCGTCAAGGCAGCGTCGGAGAAACACGCAGCGCTCGTCGCGCTCATGACTCGTCATCTGGACGGCCCTTTCATGGTGGCCCTTGCCGGCGCCGGCGATCTGCGCGAGCGCGACAAGCGCACCCTCATCATGGAAGTCGCCGCGCGCGGAACGCCCGCGATGGTCAGGGCGCTGTTGGCGAGAGGCGCCAACCCAGGCCCCGATGGCACGATCGTGAGGTATGGAAGCCATCCGACGGCCGAACCTTACACCTATGGCGGCCTTCTCGCCGTGATGGCGGGAGATTGGGCGCGAAGTTCTGGCTATGCCGATCGCGTTCAGCCCACCGCCTCACCGCTTCAGGAAGCCATCGCGCGCGGCGACTTGGAGATCGTCCGCGTTCTCGCCGACGCCGCTCCCGGAGACCTCGTCTGGCAAGCCGAGCGATTGCGGGATGAGGATGTGCGCGGTCTCCGGGAGACTTTCCAGCCTCTTTGGACCAGATAACCACGATCTTATATGGCGCGATCGATAGACTCAAAAGCGCTCGCCCCATTCAGCGGCGCGAGTAAACGACTTTGCGGTCGTCAGGCCGGCCCGCGCTCGATCATCGGGTTGCCGATGGCGCCTGCCTGCAATTAAACTCGTGGATAGTCCCTGCTCAAACGCGCCCGCGAAGTCGGTTCTCCGTGATCCGGGGACGCATTAACCCTCAACCGGTCATCTCGTCGCCAACGAGCGGGGCCAGCTGGTTGATCAAAGGTTCGAGGCGGTCGCTGACCGCTTCCCATACGAGGGCGAGTTCGACGTTCGCATAATCGTGGATCAATCGGTTCCGCATGCCGACGATCTCGTTCCACGCGACATCGCCCAGCTTGGCTCGGGTGGCGGGTGACACCTTGCCGGCCGCCTCGCCGATTACCTCGAGGCTGCGGATAACGGCGTTCTAGCGCAAGCGGCTTTCCATGAATTCGGCCTTGCCCCCGCCATCGACGAACTACAGCGTCGCGCGCTGCCAGCAAAATGTCGAGCAGAAGCGCCCGATCGCGATCTTCGGACTTCTCAGCCATAGATCGGCTGGGCGTCGGCCAATATGGCGCGCCTTCGGAAATGATTGCGGTTCTGTTCGAGGGCCTCGCGATCCAACAGATCCACGCGGCGACCCAGAAGCGCCTCCAGGGTCTCGGCGAAGTCCAAGTATCGTTTCAGGGGCGACGCGCCGGCGTCGGCGTCGAACGTGACCAGAAAGTCGGCGTCGCTGCGAACTCGATCGAAGTCGTCGCCGCGGGCCGCCGAGCCGAACACCTCCAGGCGTCGCACCGCGAAGCGCCGGCAAACCTCGGCGATCTCCGCGCGTCGCTCCTCGATGACCTTGTGCACGACATTCCTCGGAGAACAGTGCGGCTGTTTGTCCGCCGAGAGTATAGCAGCGAACCGCCCACGAAAAAGGGCGGAGCCATGCGGCCCCGCCCTTCCCGATATCCTTGACGCTGAGCGCCGGGCTTAGAAGTCCATGTCGCCCATGCCGCCCATGCCGCCGCCGCCCATGCCGCCGCCGCCCATGCCGCCGCCCGCGTTCTTCTTGGGGGCTTCGACGATGGCCGCTTCGGTGGTGATCATCAGGCCGGCCACCGAGGCGGCATCCTGCAGAGCGGTGCGGACCACCTTGGCCGGGTCGATGATGCCGGCCGCGATGAGGTCGCAATACTCCTCCTTCTGGGCGTCGAAGCCGAAGGTGGCGCTGGCGTTCTCCTGCACCTTGCCCACCACGATGGAGCCTTCCACCCCGGCGTTCTCGGCGATCTGGCGGATCGGCGCCTGGAGGGCGCGCCGGACGATGGCGATGCCGGCGTCCTGATCGGCGTTGTCGCCCTTCATGCCCTCGAGCGCCTTGACGGCCTTGAGCAGGGCCACGCCGCCGCCGGCGACAATGCCTTCCTCGACCGCCGCCCGCGTGGCGTTGAGCGCGTCATCGACGCGGTCCTTCTTTTCCTTCACTTCCACTTCGGTCGAGCCGCCGACGCGGACCACCGCCACCCCGCCGGCCAGCTTGGCCAGGCGTTCCTGCAACTTCTCCTTGTCGTAGTCGCTGGTGGTGTCCTCGATCTGGCGTTTGATCTGGGAGATGCGCCCCTCGATGTCGGCCTTGACCCCGCCGCCATCGACGATGGTGGTGTCGTCCTTGGTGATGGTCACCTTCTTGGCCTTGCCGAGCATGTCGATGCCGACGTTCTCCAGCTTGATGCCCAGGTCCTCGCTGATCAGCTGGCCCCCGGTGAGCACGGCGATGTCTTCCAGCATGGCCTTGCGGCGATCGCCGAAGCCCGGAGCCTTGACGGCGGCCACGCGCAGGCCTCCGCGCAGTTTGTTGACCACCAGGGTGGCCAGGGCCTCGCCCTCGATGTCCTCGGCCACGATGAGCAGGGGGCGGGCCGACTGGACCACCGCCTCGAGCACCGGCAGCAGGGGCTGGAGGGAGGAGAGCTTCTTTTCGTAGAGCAGGATCATCGGCTCTTCGAGAACGGCCTCCATCTTGTCGGCGTTGGTGATGAAGTAGGGAGAGAGGTAGCCGCGGTCGAACTGCATCCCTTCGACCACGTCGAGTTCGGTTTCCAGGCTCTTGGCCTCTTCCACCGTGATGACGCCCTCGTTGCCGACCTTTTCCATGGCCTTGGCGATCATGTCGCCGATCTCGCTGTCGCCGTTGGAGGAGATCGACCCGACCTGGGCGATTTCTTGATTGGTGGTCACTTTCTTGGAGGTCGACTTGATGTGCTCGACGACCTTGGCGACCGCCTTGTCGACGCCGCGGCGCAAATCCATCGGATTCATGCCGGCGGCCACCGACTTGGCGCCTTCGGCCACGATGGCCTGGGCCAGGATGGTCGCGGTGGTGGTGCCGTCGCCGGCCTTGTCGTTGGTCTTGGAGGCGACTTCGCGGATCAGCTGGGCGCCGAGGTTCTCGAACTTGTCGGAAAGTTCGATTTCCTTGGCGACGGTGACCCCGTCCTTGGTGGAGCGCGGGGCGCCGAAGGATTTTTCGATCACCACGTTGCGGCCCTTGGGGCCCAGGGTGATCTTGACCGCGTTGGCCAGGATGTTGACGCCGCGCAACATCCGGTCGCGCGCGTCGGTGGAGAAATAGACGTCTTTGGCAGCCATGTTTCTAGGCTCTCTCTTTCAAATGGGGGAAGGGTTAGAGGCGGGCGGAGCCGAAGCTAGTCCAGCACGCCCAGGACGTCGCTCTCCTTCATGATCAGGAGATCTTCGCCTTCGAGCTTGATTTCGCTGCCCGACCATTTGCCGAACAGGATGCGGTCGCCGGCCTTGAGGTCGAGGGCGTGCACCTTGCCCGAATCGTCCCGGGCGCCGGGGCCCACGGCCATGACCTTGCCCTCCTGGGGCTTTTCCTTGGCGGTGTCGGGGATGATGATGCCCCCCTTGGTTTTCTCTTCTTCCTCGACGCGGCGCACGAGGACGCGGTCGCCTAGCGGACGAAACGCCATGAATCTTTTCTCCGTGGTTATTTGGGCTTTGATGTGTCTCTTTGCGTCGGCGGCTCAGGCGGCCGTTAGCAGCCGCACCGGTCGAGTGCCAACGGCTGCAAATTGGTGGCTCGGGCCTTGCGAGTCAAGGTTTCGTCGGCAAAAAGGGGCGCGCGAGGTTTGATCGTGGACGGCCCGCGCCCCGGAGGGGCCGGCCGAGGGGACACTCACATTGAACATCGAAGCCTATCTCAAGGACATGTTTCACGACGGGTCGCTGGAGGTGCGCCTGCCCGGCGGGCGGCGCATCGTGGCGGGCGACGGTTCGCCCCCGACGGTGGCGATAAGCATCGCCGATCGCCTAAGCGTGGCCCGCATCGTGGCGCGCCCGTCGCTGGGGGTGGGCGAAGCTTATATGAACGGCAAATTGACCTTCGAGCGCGGCGGGATCCACGATCTGGTCGAGATCGCCTCGCGCAACACCGCCCATCGGCTGGGAGGGCCCAGGCCCGGCCGGCTGGAACGGGCCTGGGGCAGGCTCATGCGCGAGCGCAACGAGCGGCGGAGCGCGCGGCGCAACGTCGCCCATCATTACGATTTGTCGCTGGACCTCTACCGCGCCTTTCTCGACGACGACCTGCAGTATTCCTGCGCCTATTTCGAACACCCGGACGCGACTCTCGATGAGGCTCAGGGCGCCAAGAAGCGCCACATCGCCGCCAAGCTCGCCTTGAGCGAAGGCCAGAAGATCCTCGACATCGGCTGCGGCTGGGGCGGCCTCGCCCTCTCGTTGGCCGGGTGGAGTGCGGTGAAGGTGGACGGCGTGACGCTTTCCACCGAGCAGTTCGCCCAGGCCACGGCGAGGGCCGAAGCGGCGGGGCTGGCCGGCCAGGTCCGTTTCTCGCTGACCGATTACCGCGATGTCGCCGGACCCTACGACCGGATCGTCTCGGTGGGCATGTTCGAGCATGTGGGCCGGCCCAACTACCAGGCCTTCTTCGACAAGATCGCCGCGCTGCTGGCCGACGACGGGGTGGCGCTCATCCACTCCATCGGTCGCGCCGAAGGGCCCAGCTCCACCGACCCCTTCACCGGCAAATACATCTTCCCCGGCGGCTACATCCCGGCCCTCTCCGAGGTGCTGCCGGCGGTGGAGCGGGCCGGCCTGCGGGTCGCCGACATCGAGATCCTGCGCCTGCACTACGCCTACACCCTCGATCTGTGGCGCCGGCGGTTCCTGGCCAACCGGGAGCGGGTCACTAGCCTCTATGACGAGCGGTTTTGCCGGATGTGGGAGTACTATCTGTGCGGGGCGGAGATGGGGTTCCGATATGGCGGCCACATGAATTTCCAGCTTCAGCTTACCAAGCGGGTGGACGCCCTGCCGATCACCCGGCTCTATATCGACGAGACCGAGCGGGCCCTGGCCGCCGCCCCTCGCCGCGTGGCCTGACAACAAGGAGGCCTTCATGCTGGACCACATCAGCCTGACCGTCGGCGACGTGGGGCGCGCCAAGGCCTTCTATGACGCCGCCCTGGCGCCCCTGGGCATAACCGCCCTGTGGTCGGTTTCCGCCGAGGAGACCGGAACCCAGGCCTATCACGGCTTCGGTTCGGGCGGCCGGCCCTACTTCTGGATCGGCGGGGGCGCGGCGACGACCGGCGGCGCCCATGTCGCCTTCACGGCGCTCGATCGGGCCACCGTCGATGCCTTCCACAAGGCCGCCCTGGCCGCTGGCGGTCGCGACAACGGCGCGCCGGGCCCGCGCCCCCACTATCATCCCGACTACTATGGCGCCTTCGTCCTCGACCCTGACGGCCACAATATCGAGGCGGTGTGCCATGGGCCGGCGTGAGGATTCGGCTATGAGCGAGGTGGCCGCGAACGCTTCACGGCTCACCCGACTCCAAGCCGAAGATGTCGCCCGTTTTCTGTCTTTCCGGCGGACGGGCCTGACCAACGACCCGGACGCGTTCCGCATTCTTCCGAGCGATGACGCCGCGATCAGCGACGAGGCGTGGCGGGCGCGGTTGGAGC
>JBPCMA010000152.1:0-5326 GCA_051002715.1 Caulobacteraceae bacterium | reverse complement strand
GCGTCATGGCCA
Organism: Caulobacteraceae bacterium; assembly: GCA_051002715.1. Classification (GTDB taxonomy): domain Bacteria; phylum Pseudomonadota; class Alphaproteobacteria; order Caulobacterales; family Caulobacteraceae; genus Acaudatibacter. The sequence continues at coordinate 5,314 of JBPCMA010000152.1, read as the reverse complement.
AGATGACGGACTACCAGAGCGACCTGCGCAAACTCCAGATCGCCCTGGTGCGCTACCAGAAATGGGCGATCAAGACCGGCGCGAAAGCCCTGGTGATCTTCGAGGGCCGCGACGGGGCGGGCAAGGATGGGGCGATCAAGCGGATCACCGAGCACCTGGCGGCCCGCAACACCCGCGTCGTCGCCCTGCCCAAACCCTCCGACCGCCAGCGCAGCGAGTGGTATTTCCAGCGCTACATGCCTCATCTGCCAGCCGCCGGCGACCTGGTGATCTTCAACCGCTCCTGGTACAATCGCGCCGGGGTCGAGCCGGTGATGGGCTATTGCACGCCGCGCGAGACCGAGGACTTCCTGCGCGACGTGCCGGCCCTCGAGCGGATGCTGGAAGAGGCCGACATCCGCCTCGTCAAGCTGTGGCTGGACATCTCGAAAAAGGAACAGGCCGCCCGTCTCGACGCCCGACGCGACGACCCTCTGAAGGCGCTCAAGGTCAGCGACCTGGACGGCGTCGCCCAGAAGAAATGGAAGAATTATTCCAAGGCGCGCGACGAGATGCTGTGCCGCACTCACACCGCCATCGCCCCGTGGACGTGCGTGGCCACCGATCACAAGAAGGCGGCCCGCCTCAACATCATGCGCCATCTGCTGCACGCTCTCGCGCCGGCCGAGTTGACGGCCAAGATCGAAGCGCCCGACCCCGCTGTCCTCTTCCCCTTCGAGGAAGCGGCGATCGGCGACGGCCGGCTGGCCAAGTAAAGAGGACGACGAAACGATGGACTATGTGCGACTGGGAACGACCGGCCTGAAGGTCTCGCGCCTGTGCCTGGGCTGCATGACCTACGGCAGATCGAAGTGGCGGCCCTGGGTGCTGGACGAGGAAGCTTCCTTGCCCTTCTTCAAGAAGGCCGTTGAGGCGGGGATCAACTTCTTCGACACCGCCGACATGTATTCGGTCGGCGAGAGCGAGCGGGTGACCGGCAAGGCGCTGGGGCGATACGCGAAGCGCGACGAGGTGGTCATCGCCACCAAGGTGTTCAACCCCATGGGCGAGGGCCCCAACGACGCCGGTCTGTCGCGCAAGCACATCCTGGACGCCATCGACGCCAGCCTGTCGCGCCTCGGCGTCGATCACGTCGACCTCTACCAGATCCACCGCTTCGACCCCGAAACGCCGGTCGAGGAGACCTTGGAGGCGCTGAGCGACGTGGTGCGCGCCGGCAAGGCCCGCTACATCGGCGCCTCGTCCATGTACGCCTGGCAGTTCATGAAGATGCTGAGCGTATCGCGAGCCAACGGCTGGACCGCCTTCGTCTCCATGCAGCCGCAATACAATCTGGTCTATCGCGAGGAGGAGCGCGAGATGCTGCCGCTCTGCCGCGACCAGGGGATCGGGGTCATCCCGTGGTCGCCCCTGGCCCGCGGCTTCCTGGCCGGCGGGCGGGAAAAGCCCGGCGAAGGCGACACCGAGCGGGCCCGCTCCGACGAATTCTCGCCGCGCCTCTACTATCGCGAGCCTGATCACGCGGTGGTCGCGGCGGTGGAGAAGATCGCCAAGGCGCGCGGGGTTCCCAACACCCAGGTCGCCCTGGCCTGGGTGCTCGGCAAGCCGGCGATCACCGCCCCCATCGTCGGCGCCTCCAAGCCGCACCACCTGGACGACGCCATCGCCGCCCTGTCGCTGAAACTCACCGCCGATGAGGTGAAGGCGCTGGAGAAGCCCTACAAGCCCAAGCCGGTGCTGGATCACTTGTAGGGGTCCGGGATGGGGGCGAAGCTTACCGCCCGTCAGGCCCGGCGGATCGCCCTCTCCGCCCAGGGGCTGGCCGACCCTCGGCCGACCGGCCCGGTCACCGGCCGGCGTCTGCGGACGCTGATCGGCGTCCTCGGCGCGGTGCAGATCGACTCGGTCAACGTGCTGGCGCGCACCCACTATCTGCCGGCCTTTTCGCGGCTGGGCGCCTATCCGCGCGAGCTTCTGGAGGCGCAGGCGTGGGGCAAGAAGCCGACCCTGTTCGAATACTGGGGGCATGAAGCTTCCCTGATGCCGGTGGCGCTGCAGCCGCTGTTTCGTTGGCGCATGGCGCGGGCCCGGGCCGGCGAGACCTGGACGGGCCTCGCCCGCTTCGGCCGCGAGAGGCGGGACTATATCGATGAGGTTCTGGCCCGCATCGCGCGCGAGGGGCCGCTCACCGGCGGCGATTTCGCTGACGGCCCGCGCCAGGCCGGCTGGTGGAGCTGGTCGAACGGCAAGGCGGCTCTGGAATGGCTGTTCTGGGCGGGTTTCACCACCACCAGGACTAGGCGCGGGTTCGAGCGGGTCTACGATCTTACCGAACGAGTGTTGCCGCGCGCCGTCATCGAAGCGCCGACGCCGAGCGAGACGGAGGCGCATCGGGAATTGCTCAAGATCGCCGCCCGCGCCCTGGGCGTGGCCACCGAGGGCGATCTTCGCGACTACTTCAGAATGCCGGTCGCCGGGACGCGGGCGCGGCTGGCCGAGATGGTCGAAGCCGGCGAGGTCGAGGCGGTGAGGGTGGAAGACTGGCGCCAGCCGGCATTTCTCGCGCCGGGCGCGCGTCTGCCGCGCCGCGCCAGGGCGGCGGCCCTGCTCTCGCCCTTCGACAATCTGATCTGGCGGCGCGAGCGGGCCGAGCGCCTGTTCGGAACCCGCATCCGCCTGGAGATCTACACCCCGGCCCACAAGCGCCAGTATGGCTACTATGTCCTGCCCTTCCTGCTCGGCGAGGCGATCGCGGCGCGGGTCGACCTGAAGGCCGACCGCCAGGCGGGCGCGCTGCGCGTCCAGGCGGCGCATCTGGAAGCTGGCGCGGTCGCCGAAGAAACCGCGCCAGCCCTGGCGGCCGAGCTGACGACCATGGCCGGCTGGCTGGGACTTTCCACCGTCGCGGTGGGGGGAAGGGGCGATCTGGCGCCGACGCTCCTTCTCTCCTTGCGGGAGAAGGTGGCGCGAAGCGCCGGATGAGGGGTCGCGCCGGCGTCGCCGCGCGTGCTTGCCACAGGCGGACGGAGCGTGGAAAACCCCTCATCCGTCGGCTTCGCCGACACCTTCTCCCGCAAGGGGAGAAGGAAATCTACGCCCCCTGCGTTACCGCATGCAACCGCGCGTAGGCGCCGCCCTGGGCCACCAGGTCGCGGTGGCGGCCTTCCTCGACCACCGCGCCGTCCTGGAAGACCAGGATGCGGTCGGCCCCGCGGATGGTGGATAGCCGGTGGGCGATCACGATGGTGGTGCGCCCGGCCATCAGCTCGTGGGTGGCCGCCTGGACCTGGGCCTCGGTCTCCACGTCCAGCGATGAGGTGGCTTCGTCCAGCACCAGGATCGGGGCGTCGGCCAGGAAGGCGCGGGCGATGGCCACCCGCTGGCGCTCGCCGCCGGAGAGCTTGACCCCGCGCTCGCCGACCAGGGTGTCGTAGCCGGCCGGCAGGGCGGCGATGAAGTCGTCGGCCCGCGCCCGCTTGGCCGCCAGGGCGATCTCCTCGGCGGTGGCCCCCGGCCGGGCATAGGCGATGTTCTCGGCGATGGTCCGGTGGAAGAGGGCCGGATCCTGCGGCACAACAGCGATGGCGCGGCGCAGGCTTCCTTGCGTCACATGCGCCACGTCCTGGCCGTCGATGACGATCCGGCCGCCCTGCAGGTCGTAGAGGCGCTGGATCAGCTTGACGAAGGTCGACTTGCCCGAACCGGTCGGCCCGACCAGGGCCAGCCGCTCCCCGGCCGCGATCTTCAGGGAAAAGCGGTCGTAGATCGGCGCGCCGGCCGACTGATAGCGGAAGGTCACCTCCTCCAAGGCGATCTCGCCGCGCTGGCCGCCGAAGTCCGGAGCGCCGGGCCGGTCGGCGACCTGGGGATGGGTCCTGGCGAAGCGGGCCACGTCCTCGATGTCGGCGAGGCCCCGCTGCATCATGCGGATGTTGTCGCCGATGTTGCGCAGATAGCCGCTCATCAGCAGGAAGGCGGCGATGATGAAGGCCACGTCGCCGGCGCTCGCCTCGCCTCGCGTCCAGCGCAGGATGATCAGCCCGGTGAGGCCCGCCTGCAGGCCGCTCAGCATCAGGTTCTGGATCAGCCACACGTCGGTGTAGCGATGCCAGGTCAGATTGGTGGCCCGCCGCCAGTCGTCGGTGACCGCCTCGATCCGTGCCTCCTCCCGCCGCTCCGCCCCGAAGCCCTTGACCGTGGGGTTGGAGGCGATGGCGTCGGCCAAGGCCCCGCCGATGCGCGAATCCAGCCCCACCGAGCGTAGGTTGGCCCGCCGCACATAGAGGTTGGAAAGGATGATGTTGGAGGCGATGTAGAGCGCGATCATGGCCAGCGAGAACGCCCCGACCAGTGGCCAGCGCAGGGCCATCTGGATCGAAAGGCCGGCCAGGACGATCAGCGCCGGGCCGATCCAGATGACGATCGAATCGGCCACCACGTCATAGCCCCACATGGCCCGCGACAGGCGCCGCACCGTGGCGCCGGCGAAGCTGCCGCCGTGCCAGTCGGCCGAGAAGGCCTGGACCCGGCGAAAGCCCTCGCTGGTCATCTCCTTCATGGTGCGGGTGGCCAGCGGGATGAAGAACCGCATGGCGCTGTTGCGAAACACCGAGGAGGCCAGATAGACGCCGACGAAGAAGGCCCAGTCGGCCCAGGCCTCGCCGTCGCGGGCCGGCCCGGAGACGGCCGCGTCCACCAGGGCCTGGGCGGCGCGCGGCACGAGCAGTTCGCAGCCGATGGCGACAAGGGTCAAGGCCACCGTGCCGGCGAGCAGGCCCGGCCGGCGGCGCCAGTAGCCGCCGATGAAGGCCAGCACCTGGCCATTGGAGAGCACCCGCGCCCGGGTCGCCTCGTCGTCGTCGTATTGATCCATGAGGCGGTTTCACATAGGCGTGTTCCGCCCGTGACGGGAGGCGCCGCCGCCGATCCCCGCGACCCTGACGCAAAAAGGCCACAACCGCCGCCGTGATGGTTGGCAATCTCGGTGGCTCGATCAAGGCGCAGGGACGACGCCGACCGCAGCGGCCCTCTTCAGAGGCTGGCCTACCTTGGCTGCTCTTTTGCCGAGTAGGAGGTCGCCACCCAAACAAAGCTGACCAAATCAATATAGTCGCGCGGGTTCAATGTCGCGATCTCCCGTGCGGTCTCATCGAGCAGGGCCATAAAGGCTTCGTAGACCGCAAGGTTCGGTTCTGGTTCATATATCTCGGCGAAAGCAGACCGAACCGCGTGGGCGTACGTCTTTATGGCTTCCGGCCGGAGCACCGCCTCGGCCGTCCGGCGAAGGAGCGCCGGAAAGAGGGTGACCATGGGC
>JBPCMA010000151.1:0-21936 GCA_051002715.1 Caulobacteraceae bacterium | reverse complement strand
GTTGGTGACCGCGCCCAGGGCGCCCAGCATCACGCCGGCCCCGCCGGCGCCGCCCGCGCCGGCGTAGCTGCCGGCGTGGTAGGCGTATCCGGCGCCGCCGTCGCCGGCCTCGATGGTGTCGAAATTGACCACGCGGTTGCCCGTGGGAAGATAGACGCTCGCGTTCCCGGCATGGCCGCGGGGGTGGCCGCCGACGCCATCCGCGCCCGGGCCAGCCAGGATCAACCCATTGTTTTCGATCTTGACCGCCGCGGCCGCGTAGACCCCGGCACCATCGACTTCCGCCGTCGGGGCGATCTTGAGCAATGCATAATTGGGGGAGATAGTATATCCGGTGCTATAGGTTCCAGTAAGACGCTGTGTGGCCATATCGATACTCCAATTTTCGCGTTTAACTAAACTTTATTCTCCACCAACAGGCAAGCAACCGCTGCGACCACCCACAATGGCGGTTCTATTCACATTTGTTATTCTGATTGGTTATAGATCGGTTAAGATGGGCGTGGCCGCTGTCGACCATGCGGCCCGCAAGCGGTCGAGGCCGCCTTCGTCGAGCCGACATTCACACCTAGAAACCTAAAGAACCCAGAGAGATGTGGCCGAATTGCGGTTTGAGACGGCCGAGGTCAAGATGACGCACCCCGATGGCCGGCGCCGCAAGGCGGGCGCGGGCCGCTCAGGAAACGTAGGGCGGATAGCCCAGATGATCGAAAAAGAACCACTCGCGCTCCTGGACGCGGGCTATCCGGTCGGCCGACAGCGCCTTCAGGTCGACACCCGGATTGGTCGAGGCATTCTTCTGGCGATCCGCGTCGAGAAAAGCGGTCGCCTCGGAGGTGTCACGAAACAACCCGGCGTGTTCGCCGGTGGCGAGGCGCTTCAGGTCGTCGATCAGGCTCTCGGTTTTCAGGATGACCCCATACAGCGCGTCGGTTTTCAACCGGTCGCTGACGTCGGCCTTGTCGCGCAGAGTCTCGAACACCGACCAAGGTGCGGGGAAGGCGAGCTTCAAGAACCGCAAGGTCTGCAACCCAACGAAGTCCAGTATCCGGTCGTTGTCCATGCCCTTCAGATACTTCTGGCTGGCGACCGGATCGAGGAGGAGATCCAGCCATGCCGCGAACCCCTCGTTGGTCCCGTCATAGAAATGACCCATGGCGGCCCGGTTCAGCCGGGCGCGCAAGCCGCCCTTTCCAGCATGGCCGTGCAGGTAGAGCGAAAGATACTGTTTAAGAGGGTCACGGCACGAAATGATGTAGAGCTTATCGTCGTCCCGTCGTTCGGCCGGCCTGTGTTTCTTTTCGTAGATGATCTCGGTGCGCGCGAAGCTGGCCAGGAATTCCCTGATCATCGTCGAGCCCGTCTTCTGGACGTCAAGATAGACGAAATCTTCGAACTCAAGCATTTTCCCTTATGTCCTAAACTCGCCCCGCTCGGAGGCGGGCGCCTGTTTGAGCGTCGTCGGCCCGCAGCCTGCCGGCCATCTAGCCGGCCCGACCTATTCGACCCCTTCCTTTTCAGCCGCCTTTTCGGCCGCCTTGAAGGCCGCCTTCTCCGCCGCGCCGGCCTGATCCTGAATCAGCCCGCGCATGATGGCCAGAAGGTTGCGCGAGATGAGTTGGCTCTTCTCGTCGTCGCCGTCGACGGCCGGCCCGATAGTGGTCGCCAGCGCCTTCATGTAGTTCTTGTTGTTCAGGTAGATGTTGAACAGGTAGTTGAGGCGGCGCTTGGCGAAAAGAGCGTCGATATCGACCCCGTGCGCCTCGGCGAAATCGCGGTGCGTCTTGCGCAGGATTTTCTGGGATTTCTCCACTGCCTCGCCCTTGGCGCCGGCCATGGAGTGGTGATAGACGGCCAGGCCGCGCTCGGCGGGGTGGGAAACGATCTGGGAGCCGGCCCCGAGGATGCGCAGGGCGATGTCGATGTCTTCCGACCAGTTCAGCTTGTCGTCGAACCCGCCCGCGTCGATATAGACCGAGGCCAGCCCGAAGGTGGCCTGGAGTTGAAAGGGGCATTTGTTGTAGTCGTCGCCGAACACGAACGCCGCGTCGTAGGCTTCCGGCGGGGCGTGCTTGGTGACCACGTCCTTGCCGGCCCGCTTGACCACCCGATTGAAGGTGGAGATCATCACCGCCTTGGCCGGGTCGATCCCCTTGTCCGGCCAGGTCGCATAGAAGGCGCGCTGGCTCTCCAGCTTGGTCTTGTGCCAGGTGTCGTCGGCATCCTGCCAGGTGATGATGCCATCCTGGGCCGCGTCCAGGAGACGATTGCGGGCCGTGCCCCGCCCGACGTTCTCGTCGCCGGTCAGGAGGGTCACTCTGTTGTCTTTCGCGACAAACTGGCCTACGATTTGCGCCGTGCGGTCCGTTGATCCGTCGTCGTAAACTAATACCCTGAAATCATCCAGAGTCTGTTGCAGTACATTTTGTAGAGTCTGTCGAATCGTCCGCCCACCATTGTAAACGGGTATGGCGACGTAAATCGGAACCGTCATGTTGCCCTCTCATTCTCGATCGCGCCCTGTTAGCAATCCCGGCCGGGGGGCCGCAAGGGCTCCCGACGCTTTAATGGATCGCCAGATCGCGCTGGTCGGCGGCGCGCCGCGCAGCGGCACCACCTACGTCCAATTGCTGCTTTACGCCACCGGCCATTTCGCCACCGCCCAGGAAACCCACCTTTTTCCGGCTTTTCTGACCCGCCTGGAGGAGGTGTGGGAACGTTTCGCCGAGCGGGCCCACGCCCATCGCGATGTCGGCCTGCCGGCGGTGATCACCCGCGAGGAGTTCGACGATATCCTGCGCATGGCGGCGCGGCGGGTGTTCGCCAGCATCGGGGCGCGCCAGCCCGGGGCCTCGTGGCTCCTCGAAAAGACGCCGGAAAATGTCCTCGCCTGGCCGCTCATCGTCCGCCTCATACCCAAGGCTCGCTTCATCGTGGTGGTGCGCGATCCGCGCGCGGTGGTGGCCAGCACCCTGGCGGCGCGCAGCTGGGCCGGCGAATGGGCGCAGCGGGAGGTGGCGCAGATCACCGACAGCTGGATCCGTTCGGTCAGGGCCGGCCTCGCCCTGGAGGCAGCCCATCCCCATGTCACCCGGGTCCGCTACGAGCGCCTGCGCGCCCAGCCGGCCGTCGTGCTTACCGGCATCCTCGCCAAATACCAACTTCAGACGCCGACCGAGGACATCAAGGGAATCATCGACAGCGTCTCATTGCAGGCTCTCAAGCGGAACCGTTTCGAGGCGCCCTGGCCGCTGGCCGGCGAGCCGCCCGAATTCTTTCGCCAGGGCAGCGCGAACGCGTGGCGGCGGGAACTCTCCATCGCCAACATCGCGGTGATCGAGGATCTGGCCAAGGAAGAGATGAGAATACTGGGCTATCCCCCGGTGGTCTCGCTGGGGGAGAATGACGATGACTGACTGCGTGCTGCATATCGGGGTGGAGAAGACGGGCTCGACCAGCATCCAGTTCAGCTTGGCCAAGAGCCGGCCCAAGCTTCTGGCCAAGGGCGTCCTCTATCCGGAGGCCTTGGGCGAAAGAAACCAGATCAAGGCCTACGCCTACGCTTCGCAGACCGGGATCGACGAGCTCAAGTCGCCGTTCGGCCTGGATGGTCCCGCCGCCGTCCAGCGATTTCGGACGGCGGTCGAGCAGAACCTGGCGCGGGAGATCGCCGCCAAGAAGCCCAAGGTGCTGTGCGTTTCCAACGAACATTGCTCGTCTAGGCTGCTGCTGGCCCCCGAGATCGAACGGCTGGCCGGGCTGCTCAAGGCTCACTGCGCTTCGATCAAGGTGGTGGTCTATCTGCGCCGCCAGGCCGACGCCCTGCGCAGCGCCTACTCCACCTACGTCAAGACCGGCGGGGCCGGCCCGTTCCGCGCCCCCAGCCCCGAAGAGACCAAGAAGAAATACGCCTATGACGTCATTCTCGATCGCTGGGCGGCGGTGTTCGGCGACGAGAATATCGAGGTGCGCCTCTTCGACCGCGACCACCTGACCGACGGCGACGCGGTCACCGACTTCTTCACCAAGTTGGGCGTCGGGGTCGGGGGCATGACCCTGGAGCGCGAGATGAACAAGAGCCTCGGCTGCCAGGGGATGGAGTTCCTGCGGCGGTTCAACGGCCACGTCCCCTATACCGTGGGCGCCGAGTTCAACACCTTGCGCGGCAACATTCAGGAGATCGTCGAGGAGCTGCCGGGCGACACGCCGTTCGACGGCGACGCCGAGGTGCTCGGGGCCTTCGACGCGGCCATGGCGGACGGCAACGAGCGGGTGCGGGCGCGCTATCTGCCCGGGATGGCCGGGCCGCTCTTTCCGCCGGCGGCGATCGAGGGGGCGGCGAGCGAACGGCCGGAGGTGACGAGCGCCGACATGGTGCGGGTCGCCGCCCACGTCTGGGAGGCCAAGCAGAAGCAGGTCGTCCGCCTGCGCGCCCGCCTGGAAAAGGTCGGCGGCCCGAAATAGGGTGCCGCGCCCTCACTTCCCCCGCTTCGCGAGGAGGAGAGCAGCCCTCAAAGGGCGACGGCGCGCAGAGGCGCGGGCGGGGCGGGGGCGCGGGGCGGGCGGCCGACGCCGTGGACGGTGAAGCCCGCCGCCAACAGCTGCTCGACGTCGATGAGGTTGCGCAGGTCGACGAACACGCGGCCCCGCGCCGCCCTAGCCAGGGCGGCGAAGTCGAGGGCGAGGAACTGCGGCCATTCGGTGGCCAGGACGATGCCGTCGACCCCGGCGCAGCACTCGGCCGATGAAGCGCAATAGTCCACTTCGCCCAATAATTCTCTCGCCCGCTCCATCCCCTGCGGGTCGTAGACCTTGACCCGCGCCCCGGCCAGGCGAAGGCTTTCGACGATGGCGATCGAGGGGGCGTCGCGCATGTCGTCGGTGTTGGCCTTGAAGGTGAGGCCCAGCACCGCGATGGTCGCCCCATGGACGGCGCCGCCCATGGCGTTGATGACTCGCCGGGCCATGACCCTTTTGCGGGCGTGGTTGGCGTTGATGGCGCTCTCGACGATGCGCAGGTCCACGGCGTAGTCGCGGGCGGTGGTCAGCAGGGCGGCGCAGTCCTTGGGAAAGCACGAGCCGCCATAGCCCGGCCCGGCGGTCAGGAAGGCGGCCCCGATGCGCCGGTCCAGGCCGACGCCGGCGGCGACTTCGCCGATATCGGCGTCGACCGCCTCGCACAGGTCGGCGATCTCGTTGATGAAGGAGATCTTGGTGACCAAAAAGGCGTTGGAGGCGTATTTCACCAGCTCCGCGCCGCGCCGGCGCATGACGATGAGGGCGGCGCCGCGCTCGCGCAAGGGGGCGTAGAGCCGCTCCATGGTTTCGCGCCCGAAGTCGTCCTCGGCCCCGACCACGATGCGGTCGGGGGCCATGAAATCGACGATGGCCTCGCCCTCGCGCAGGAATTCCGGGTTGGAGACCACCGAGATGCGAAGACCCGGCGCCTTGGCGCGGATGATCCGCTCCACCGCGTCGCCCGTGCCGACCGGAACGGTGGACTTGGTGACCACCACCAAGGGCTGGGACGCTTGCGCGGCCACCTCGGCGGCCACCGAAAAGACGCTGGAAAGGTCCGCTCCGCGATCGCCGGCGCGCGGCGGGGTGCCGACGGCGATGAACACCGCCTCGGGGGCCCAGGCCGACAGGGCGGCCAGGTCGGTGTCGAAGCGCAGCCGCCCGGCCGCCGCGTTGCGGGCCACGATGGCCTCCAGGCCGGGCTCGTAGATGGGGACGACGCCGGCTCGCAGGCCCTCGATCTTGGCGCCGTCGCGGTCGACGCACATCACCTCGTTGCCCAGTTCGGCGAAACAGGCCCCCGACACCAGGCCGACATAACCCGAACCGACCACCAGCAGCTTCATCGATTCCATCGTCCCGCTTGGCCGGCGGCGGCCGGCCCTTTCCTTAGGGAGTGAGCGCCGGCCTTGTCCAGACGAGCCGCCGCGAACGGGCGGCGGGACCGGCGCCGCGCGGGCTTCATCTTCGGCGCGCGAAGGGTATGGTGCAAGTTTGAATGATGGGGGAATCGCCGATGAAGAGTTTCGCGCCCTTGGTCACGGCGTCGGCGATGGCTCTGGCCTTGCTGGCGCCAGGCGCGGCGCCGGCGGCCGTTGGGCCGTTCACGCTCAACCAGGCGCTGGACTATCCGTTCGAAAGCGATCTGACCGCCGCGCGCGACGCCGACGCCATCGCCTGGGTGCGCAACCTTCGCGGGGCGCGCAATGTATGGGTGGCGCGCGGGCCGGACTTCACGCCGCGACAGGTGACCCACTTTGGCGGCGACGACGGCCAGGAACTGACCCAGCTCACCTTTTCACCTGACGGCAAGCGCCTTCTCTTCGTGCGCGGCGGCGACCACGACGCCAACTGGCCGGCCGAGGGGGGCCTGGCCCCCGACCCGTCCTCCGCGCCGGAGACGCCCGTGGTCACCATCTGGTCGGTCTCCCCGGCCGGCGGGGCGGCGATGATCGCCGAGGGCGACGACCCGGCCCTCTCCAGCCGCGGCGCTCTGGGCTACGTCAAGGCCGGCCAGGTGTGGACCGCCCCCCTGGCCGGCAAGGGCAAGGCCGAGCGGCTGTTCTTCGACCGCGGGACCGCCGGGTCGCTTTCCTGGTCGCCGGACGGAAGCCGCCTAGCCTTCGTTTCGAACCGCGGCGACCACGCCTTCATCGGCGTCTATTCGGGGAAGGACCGGCCCATCCTCTACCTGGCCCCCTCGACTTCCAAGGACTCCTCGCCGCGCTGGTCACCGGACGGGACGCGGATCGCCTTCATTCGTCGCCCGGGCGACGGCGGGCCGCCCGAACCCCTGCTCGAGGATGTTCCCCAGCCCTGGGCCATCTGGACGGCCGACCCCCTGAGCGGGGCCGGCGCGGCGGCGTGGCGGAGCCCTAAGACGCTGGAAGGCTCCTATCCCGATATCGAGGGCGAGGCAGGCCTGATGTGGGCGGCGGGCGACCGCTTGGTATTCCGCGCCGAGATGGACGGCTGGCCGCACCTCTATGCCGTCCCGGTGGCCGGCGGCGCGGCCAGGCTGCTGACCCCCGGCCCCTTCATGGTCGAACACGCGGCGATGAGCCGCGACCGGCGCGCGGTGATCTACGACGCCAACACCGGCGCCGCGGCGGGCGACGGAGACCGGCGGCATGTCTTTACCGTGGCCGTCGATGGCGGCGCGCCCGCGGCCTTGACCGCCGGCGCGGGCCTCGAGGACCAGCCGGTCGCCGCTTCGGCGGGCGCGGCCGCCTTCATCGGCGCGGGGGCGCGCACGCCGCCCTTCGTCGCCGTCGTCGGACTGGACGGGGCCGCCCGGCGCATCCTGAACGACGGCGGCGCCCCGGCCGATTTCCCGGCGAGCGCCTTCGTCGCGCCCACGCCGGTGGCCTTTAAGGCCGCCGACGGGACGACGGTTCATGGCCAGCTCTTTCAGCGACCGGGGGGCGACAAACCCCAGCCGGGGGTCATCTTTGTCCACGGCGGGCCGCCCCGCCAGATGCTGCTCGGCTGGCACTATATGGACTATTACAGCAACGCCTATGCGGTGAACCAGTATCTGGCGGCGCACGGGTTCGCCGTACTCTCGGTCAACTATCGGCTGGGCATCGGCTACGGCCGCGCCTTCCAGCACCCGGAGAAGGCCGGCCCGGCGGGGGCGTCGGAATATCAGGACGTGGTGGCCGGCGCGCGCCTGCTGCGGGCGACGGCCGGTGTTGATCCGGCCCGCATCGGCATCTGGGGCGGCTCCTACGGCGGCTATCTGACCGCCCTGGCCCTCGCCCGCGACTCCGCCCTCTTCAAGGCCGGGGTCGATATGCACGGCGTCCACGACTGGTGGCGCGCCGCCGCCCGCGACCTGGGGCCGCCGCCTGACCGCTTCGAACAAGGCGACCGAGACAAGGCGCGTATCGTCGCCTGGGCCGCCTCGCCCGACGCCGACATCGCCCGCTGGCGCTCGCCGGTGCTGCTGATCCAGGGCGACGACGACCGCAATGTCGATTTCCAGCAGACCATCGACCTGGCCCGCCGCCTGGAGACGCGCGGCGTCCCCTTCGAGGAACTGGTCATCCCCAACGAAATCCACGGCTTCCTGCGCCACGCCAGTTGGCTGGCGGCGGATACGGCCACCGCGGCGTTTCTGGAGAAGGAACTTGGCGGGGCGGGGAAGTAGAGGAACGAGCGTGGCGGCCGGCGCCGGGAAACTTCGTTCACGCCCGGCGCAGCTTCTCCGCCGCCAGCGGGCCGGCCGCCTCGGCCGCCAGCATGTAGTCGCGGGTGATGGGCAGGGCGTCGGGCCGCCGCGAGAGCTGGATCTGGAAGACAAAGAGGCGGCCGAAGCGGAAGGCGCTCTCGGAGCCGGCTAGATAGAACTCCCACATCCGGCAGAAGCGCTCACCGTGACGCTCGGCCATCTCGGGGCGCCGCGACCAGAAGTTGAGCCGCCAATGGCGCAGGGTCTCGGCGTAGTGGCGGCGCAGGATTTCGATGTCGGTCATCCACAGGCCGGCCTCCTCGATGGCCGCGGTGACTTGCGAGAGCGCCGGAATATAGCCGCCGGGGAAGATGTATTTGCGGATGAAAGGGTCGGTGACGCCCGGCGGCTCCATACGGCCGATGGCGTGCACCACGGCCACCCCCTCGTCGGTGAGTAGGCGGGCGACCTGCTCGAAATAGGCGCGGAAATTGGGCGCGCCCACGTGTTCGAGCATGCCCACCGAGACGATGCGGTCGTAAGGCCCCGTGAGGTCGCGATAGTCGGTGAGCGAGAAGCGCGCCTGGTCGGCGAGGCCGGCGTCGGCGGCGCGGCGGCGCGCCACCGCCAGTTGCTCGGCCGACAGGGTGACGCCGGTGACCTCGGCGCCGTGCCGTTCGGCCAGATTCAGCGCCATGCCCCCCCACCCGCAGCCGACGTCCAGCACCCGCTGGCCGGGGCGGAGGTCGAGCTTGGCCGCGATATGGGCGATCTTGGCGGCCTGGGCCTCGTCCAAGGTCATGTCGTCACTGGCGAAATAGGCGCAGGAATACTGCATGTCGGCGTCCAGGAAGCCCCGGTAAAGGTCGTCGGGCAGGTCGTAGTGGCGGGCGACGTTGCGGCGGGCCGCCCGGCGGTCGTTCCATTGGCGCAGTTGGCGCTGGAGGGCGTGGACGGCGCGGGTCGGGCGGCTGGGCGACCGGCGCGGACGGCGGGTGAGGTTGGCGCTGGTGATCTCCAGAAGGCTCCAGACATCGCCGGCCTCGAAGTCCAGGTCGCCGTTCATATAGGCCTCGCCCAGTCCCAGGCCCTGCCTGAAGGCGATATGACGCGCTCCGGCGTTGGTCAGCCTCACCCGAACGGGGGTTCCCGTCCCGTCGCCGTAGCTGACCGCCGCGCCATCGGCGTAGCGGACGGTGAGAGCGCCCACCTCGATCATGCGGCGAAGGATCGGGTGCAAAAGGGCGTGCGCCATAGCCGCGACTGTCCTGTTTTCGTCGCCCTTTTGCAATGGCTCGCGGCGGCCAGCGGTTCCGGTTTTCCGGCCGCCCCTCTAGGCGAACGGATCAGCGTCGCCGTCCCGGATATCGAAGCCGAAGCGGGCGAAGCCAGCGGCCATTTCGGGACTGGGCGGCGCTTGGACGTCGATCGTCCCGCCGCCCGGATGGGGCAGGGTCAGGCGGCGGGCGTGGAGCTGCAGTTTCAGGGGGCCGGAGGCGTCGATCGAGGTGGGCGTGTGGTATTTCGGATCGCCCAGGATGGGATGGCCCAAGGCTAACATGTGGGCGCGAAGCTGATGGGTGCGGCCGGTCAAGGGGCGCAGGGCCAGCAAGGCGGCCCGGCCGCCGGCGCGGGAAAGGGTGGCGAAACGGGTGACCGCGACCTTGGCTTTGGGGTCTCTGGCATCCGCAGGTTCCACCCGTTCGAAATCCTGGGCGCCGCTCTTGGCGAGGGGAAGCTCGATGGTTCCCTCGGCCGAGCGAGGGACGCCCGCGACGATGGCCCAGTAGGTCTTTTCGGCGCGGCGCGCGGCGAAGGCGGCGGCGAGGCGCGCCGCGGCGGCGGCGGACTTGCCCAGCACCAGGACGCCGGAGGTATCGCGATCGAGGCGATGGATGAGGCGCGGGCGCGCCGCCCCCTCCCCCCAGACGCCGAGCAGGCGGTCGATGTGGCGGGAGGTTTTGGTCCCCCCCTGGACCGCTAGGCCGGCCGGCTTGTTCAGGGCCAGCACCACGTCGTCTTCATAAAGGACGAGGCCGCGGGCGAAGGCGCGGTCGGCGGCGGAGAGGCGCTCGCCCGCCTCGCGCGGCGGCGCGTCGGGCAGCGGCGGCACGCGGACCTGGGCGCCGGCAGCCAGGCGGGTCTCGGCCTTCACCCGGCCGCCATCGACGCGCAACTGGCCGCCGCGCGCCAGCTTGTGGATGTGGGCCTGGCCCAGATGCGGCCAGCGCCGGCGCAGCCAGCGGTCCAACCGCATCCCGTCCTCGGCCTCACTCACGGCGAGAGTTCTTATCTCACCCATCAGGGCGGCCCGACGCCGTGTTTTTTCAATTCATCGCCAACGTGGGGAGCGAGGGCGACCGCGGCGGCGAGGTCCGCCTCGCCCTCGGCTTTCGCGGCCTTGCCCAGCTTGGCGAGGCCGCGGCCGTAGAGGGAGGGGGCGCTCCTGGGCCGCAGGGCGAGGGCGGCGTCATAGTCGGCGATGGATTTGTCGAAATCGCCCAGGCGCAGGCGGACCAAGCCTCGGCTGTCGAGAAACGGGACGGTCTTGGGGGCGAGCTTCAGCGCCGCATTGCAGTCGGCCAGAGCCTGATCGAGATCGCGCCCGTCCAGGGCTCTGGCCCGGCAGCGGCCGTTCAGCGCCTCGGCCAAGCGGCTGTCCACACGATGGGCGGCGATCCACAGGCTATATTGCGCGATGGCCCGATCGATTTGGTCGGTGGCGCCGTAAAGCCCCGCAAGGCGCAGGCGCACGTCGGCCTCCTTCGGGGCGGCGTGGGCGGCGACATCGAGGTCCGCCGAGGCCTCGGCTTTGTCCTTGCCCGCAAGGCGCAACTCGGCCCTGGCCACCCGCGCGGCGACATCGTCGGGCGCGAGCGCGAGCGCATGGTCGAGATCGCCCATGGCCAGAATCGGCTGGCCGGCCGCCAGTCTGGCCGTGGCGCGCTGCCGGAAATAGCGCGCTTCGTTCGGCGCCAACTCGCAGGCGCGGGTGAAATCGGCGATGGCTAGGTCGAATTGCCGCCGCGAGGCAAAGGCCGCGCCGCGACGGCTGAAGGCTTCGGCGTCGGCGGGTTCTCCCCCGCTCTTGTCGGGCGGCATGGCGGCCTTGGCCGCCTCGCCCGGCCCCGCCTGGACCCGCGTTGTCCCGCCCAGGTTGAAGACCGGGCCGCCGTTGTAGGTGAAATAGAGCTTGCGCTGGCTGTTGGCCACATAGACACGATGCGACAGGAAGAAATCCGCGCCCAGCAGCATGTCTATGTCATCTACGAGGTCGAGGTCGCCGATGCGCAGGCGGGTGTTGCGTATTTCCTCGTCGCCGATCTTGAAGCTGGCGACCGGCGCGATCCAGGTGTTCATGGGCCGCCGCCCCAGCCCAAGAAAAACACCGCCCGGCGTGGCGCCGGGATCGCCTCGCTTGACGCCGGCCCGCGCGGCGGCGCGCAGGGAGAGGACCGAGAGGGAGGCGCCGGTGTCGAAAACGGCGTGGATAGGGACGCCGTTGACGTAGACGATCCCCACCGTGCGGGCCGGGGCGGCCTCCAGCGCCATGACCGAAAAGGGCTCGGCGACACTCCAATAGGCCAGCTCCCGGCGACCGCAGGCGTGGGGTCGCACAAGGCGGATGACCCCATTGGCCAAGTCGTACTCCACGTCGGCCAGCCCCAGCACGTTCTGGCCGATGAAGCCGGCGGCGCCTTCGCCGGCATCGCCGCCACCGACCAGGAACTGGACGTTGGAGAGCGGCGCGCCGGCGAGGGTGAAGGTCTTGACGGTGGTCATCGAGGGGGTCACCGCGCCGCCGATGCTCCGCAACGTTAGGTTGAACGGGAGCGCGCCCAATTTCAGGCCGAACTGGGCGGCGCCTGAAGGAGAAATCAGGCTGAATACGGCCCCGCTGTCGGCGATGAACAGGGCGTCCGCCCCGTTGATCTTGGCCGGAACCATGGGCCGACGGACCGTCGTCATGGTCACCGGAAGCTCGGCTATCTTGCTCAAGACACAGGCCGGCGCGGCGGGGCCGGCCACCAGGGCCAGACCGAGCGCCAGGGCCGCGAAGGCGGCCGATCGTCCGATTACGCCGCTCACCTCGCTTCTCGCATCAGGTGGGCGGCGAAGCGCCGTAGCGGACCACCTCGACCTTCTCGAGGGTGATGAGTCCGATGCCGCGCGTCCCGCCAATCTCGACCAAAAGCGTTCGAATCTTTTCCTCGGTATCGACGATCTCCACGACCAGCGGCAGCTTGCCGGAAAACTCCAGGATCTTGGCGGTGTGGATGATCGTCGACTGGCCAAAGCCCATGGGTCCGCGCAGCACCGTCGCGCCCGCCAGCCCCAGCTTGCGCGCCCTGATCACGATGTCCTCATAGAGGGGCCGGTGGCCGCTCTGGCGGCCTTCCTCGGTATAGATGCGCAGCAGGACGGCGGGGCCGGGCGCCGGCATGGATCAACTCCCCTTCACGGCGTTGAGGGCCACGGCCGCCACATGGCCCAGCCAGACGGAAACCAAGCATAGCACGACCGAGGCGCCGACGTTCAGCCCGGCGCGCAGGTATTCGCCGTCCTGGGCCAGGCCCAGGGTCTGGAGGCTGAACGAAGAGAAGGTGGTGAAGCCGCCGCAAAGCCCGGCCATGACGAACTGGCGCGTGTTAGCGGACGCCAGCAGCCGGCCGTCCGGGCCGGTGAGCGCGGCGAAAAAGCCGATGACGAAGGAGCCCGCCACGTTCACCACCAGCGTACCCCACGGAAAGAGCTGGCCGAACCCGCTGGCGATCAGGCTCTGGCAGGCGTAGCGGGCCATGCCGCCGAGCGCGCTGCCGACCGCGATCCACAGATAGGTCATCACCGGCGCGACACTCCTTGGGGCCTAGCTTCTTTTGGGTAAATCCGCCTCACCGCGCAACCGGCCGCCACGGCCGATGATGGGCTCCGCAAGTCGCAGCCGCGCCAGCAGATCGTTGAAATCCTCCGGCGGCGGCGCGGCGATGCGCCTCTCGCCGCCGGCCGGGTGGGGGAAGGCCAGGGCGGCGGCGTGGAGCATCACCCGGGCGACCGCGCCGCCGGCCAGGACCAGGGCGCCGCCGTAGCGGGCGTCGCCGGCGATCGGCCGGCCGATGGAGGCCAGATGAACGCGAAGCTGGTGCATCCGCCCGGTGCGGGGCGTGAGTTCGACCAGGGCGGCGAGATCGCTGGCGGCCAGGGTGCGGTAGCGAGTCGACGCGGACTGGGCCTCCGGGTGATCGGACGGCGAGACGCGGACATAGGCCTGCCTGCCCTCCTCGTGGCGGCGCAACGGCGTCTCTATCGCGCCGGTCGGCGGATCGGGGGGGCCGGGCGCGACGATGGCCAGGTAGGTCTTGGCGAACCGACGGGCCATCATCGCCTTGCCGAGGAACGCCGCCGCGGGCGCCGTCTTGGCGGTGAGAATGACGCCGGAAGTATCGCGGTCCAGGCGATGGATAAGGCGCGGGCGCTTGCCGTTGGACTTGGCGAAGGCGGTCAGCAGGTCGTCCAGGGTATGGGCGGCGATCCGGCCGCCTTGGCTGGAGAGGCCGGCCGGCTTGTTCAGGGCCAGGATGTGGGCGTCCTCGAAGATCGCGAGGGAACGGGCGAAGGCGATGTCGGCGGGGGCGAGGGAGGCCGTGGTCGCGATCAACAACCTCCCTCCCCTTCATGGGGAGGGCGACTCGGCAAAGCCGAGCGAGGTGGGGCGCGGCGACACCGCGCCCTCTGGAAAGGCCCCACCCGGCGCTTCGCGCCACCCTCCCCATGAAGGGGAGGGAGGAATATTGTCCTACCCACCCCCCTCCCCCCTCAGCGCCGCCCAGCGGGCCATGCGTTCCTTGACCCGCGACTCGGCGCCCTCGCCTTTCGGCGCGTAGAAGACCGGCCGCTCGACGCCGTCGGGGAAATAGTCCTGGCCGGAGAAGCCCTCTTCCGTGTCCGGATCGTATTGATAGCCCTTGCCGTAGCCGAGGTCCTTCATCAGGCGGGTGGGAGCGTTGCGGATGTGGGCGGGGGGGATGAGCGAGCCGGTCTCCTTCGCCAAGCGGCGGGCGGCGCTGAAGGCGGTATAGACGGCGTTGGATTTCGGCGCGGCGGCCAGGTGGACGCAGGCCTGGGCCAGGGTCAGCTCGCCCTCCGGGCTGCCCAGGAAATCATAGGCGTCCTTGGCGGCGGTAGCGATGAGCAGGGATAGCGGATCGGCCCCGCCGATGTCCTCGCTGGCCATGCGGACCAAGCGCCGGGCGATGAAGAGCGGGTCCTCGCCGCCCTCCAACATGCGGGCCAGCCAGTAGAGCGCCGCGTCGGGGTCGGAGCCGCGCACCGATTTATGGAGGGCGGAGATGAGGTTGTAGTGCTCCTCGCGGTCCTTGTCGTAGGCCGGGCTGCGTTTCTGCAGCACCCGGCCCATGGCCGCCGTGCCCAGAGGCTCGTCCGAGGCGATGTTGAACAGGGTCTCGGCGAGGGAAAGCAGATAGCGGCCGTCACCGTCGGCCATGGTCAGCATGGCGGCGCGGGCGGCCGGATCGAGCGGCAGGGCGCGGCCTTCGAAGGCCTCGGCCTTGGCCAGGAGGGCGGCGAGCGCTGTCTCATCCAGTCGCTTCAGGACATAGACCTGGCAGCGCGAGAGAAGGGCGCCGTTGAGCTCGAACGACGGGTTCTCGGTGGTGGCGCCGACCAGGGTGACCACGCCCTGTTCCACGAAAGGCAGGAAACCGTCCTGCTGGGCGCGGTTGAAGCGGTGGATCTCGTCGACGAAGAGCAGGGTGGCCTGACCGGCGGCGCGGCGCACGCGGGCCGCCTCGAAGGCCTTCTTGAGATCGGCGACGCCTGAGAAGACGGCCGAGAGCTGCTGGAATTCGTAGCCGGCCTCCTGGGCGAGCAGGCGGGCGATGGTGGTCTTGCCGCTACCCGGCGGTCCCCACAGGATCATCGAGGCGAGGCGATGGGCGGCGGCCATGCGGCGGATCGGGCCGTCCGGGCCCAGCAGGTGATCCTGGCCCACCACTTCGTCGAGGCTTCGCGGCCGCAGCCGGTCGGCCAGCGGGCGGGGCGCTTCCGGAGCGAGGCCGGCGGCTTCAAAGAGGTCGCTCATGGCAATCACGTTAGCAGAGGCGGAGCGGAGCGGCACTAAGGCAGGATCAGCCGCGCCGCCAGGGCCAGAACGAGGGCCGGCGGCATGACCAAGGCGCCAACCTTCAGGAATCTCCGGAAGCTCACGGTTTCGCCCTCGCGGCGAATGGCGGTCAGCCACAGAATGGTCGCCAGCGATCCGGTTATCGACAGGTTGGGCCCCAGATCGACGCCGATCAGCAGCGCGTCGGTTACCCGCGCCGGCGCGTGGGCCTGGGCGATGGTCGTGCTGGCGATCAGGCCGGCGGGGAGATTGTTTATCAGATTGTCTGCGATGGCGACCGCGCCGCCGGCCAGAGCGGCGGCCAGGGTCTGCGACTGCCTCGACGCGGTTTCCAGAACGCCGGCGAGGAGGCGGATGGCCCCGGTTCGATCCACCGCCTCGACCAGCACGAACAGGCCCGCGACCAGGGGCAGGATGGCCCAGGAAACGCCCTTCAGCACCGGCGCGGGGGACAGCCGGCCCCGCAGCAGAACAGCCAGGGTCGTCAGGGCGCCCAGGATCGCGGTCGGCAGGCCGAGCCGGATGTCGAAGGCCGACACGGCCATCAGCCCCAGGGCGGCGACGCCGATCCCCGCCAGGGCCGTCCAGCCGCCGGCCGCGAGCTTCGGTTGGCCGACATCGCCCTCGCAGGCCCCCTTAAGGGCGCCGCCCTCCACCCATCCGAGCACGACGAAGGTCGCCGCGATCGAGGCGGCGGACGGCAGGGCGAAGCTCGCCAGCCACCGGCCGAGCGGCGGGGTGTGACCGCCGTAGAGCACCAGGTTCGCTGGGTTGGAGATCGGCAGGACGAAGCTCGCCGCGTTGGCGACGAAAGCGCAGGCGAACAGGAACGGTAGGGGCTTTACCTTGGCCTTCTTGGCGACGGCGTAAACGGCCGGAGTCAGCACGACGGCGGTGGCGTCGTTGGACAGGAACACCGTCACCACCACCCCGACGGCGTAGATCAGCAGGAAGAGACGCCTGGGCGAGGTTCGGGCCGCGTTGACGGCCAAGGCGGCCACCCAGTCGAACACGCCCTCGCGCCGCGCCGTCTCGGAGAGCAGCATCATGCCGACCAGGAACAGATAGACCTCGCCTCCCTTGCCGACGGCGCGCGCGGCGTCTCCCAGCGGCAGAAGACCACCGAGCACCAGAATGACCGCGCCGCCGGCCGCCCACACCGCCTCGGGGAGCCTGAACGGCCGCGCGATCACCCCGGCCGTGGCCAGGGCGGCGATGACCCAGATCAGCACGTTCGCGGCGTTGAGCATCGGCCCCTCGTTTCGCGCCTAGGCGGCGGCCGGCATGGGCGCCGGCTTTCCCGCGCAGGCCGGCTTCAGCGTCCCGGCGAAGCCCAGCCACAAGGCCAGGGAGCCGAGCGCGAAGGACCCCAGGACGACGAAGGTCACATGATAGCCGAAGGCTTGGGCGATGGCCCCGCCGATCGCCGAGCTGAGGGCCGCCCCGACCCCTTGAACCGTGATCACCGCCCCTTGGCCGACATTGACCCGCCCGGTCCCATTGAGGATACGCGCCACCAGGCCCGGCACGGCCACGCTCTGCAGCCCGGCCCCGATCCCGTCCAGGGACTGGACCGGGGAGACGCCCCACCCCTTGATGATCGAGGCGGCCACCAGCCCGCAGATCGGCAGGGCGATGAAGGTGATCAGCGCCTGCCAATAGCCCCTCGTCTCCGCCATGCGCATGGCGAGGAGGGCCGCGCCGATCATCACCCCCTGCGCCGGTCATGGCGACGAAACCGGCCGGCTTGACCTGATGGGCGTCGAATGCCGTGCTAATCCGCGCCTCGGTTCGAGGTTGCGAGGGGCACGCGCTTTTCGCGGCCGGCCTGAACGGCGCGGCCGCGGCGCCCTACCCCTGAAACCGCGCCGTGATCACCCGGTCGCCGCGCTGGATGGCGAGGGTCCAGGCGCCGGAGCCGCCGCGCAGGGCTTCGGCGAGGCCGGCGGTATCGGCGATCTTGCGGCCGTTGATCTCCCGGATGAAATCGCCGGGCTGAAGGCCTATCTGGCGGGCGAAACCACCGGCGACGGCGGTCACCAGCACCCCCTGGGCGGCGAAGGGATCGACCCCATAGCGATAGGCGGCGGCCGGGGAGACGTTGACCACGCTCGCCCCGGCCAGGGGATTGCGGCCGGTCAGGGCGCGAAGGTCGGGGGCCGGCGTCGCCGGCGGCGCCTCGACGCGGGCGGTGAGGGTGCGCGGCGGCTCGCCATTGCGGCGCACCACCAGGGAAAGGACGTCGCCCGCCCCGCGCGTCGCGACCGTGTAGTTAAGGCCGGCGTCGTCGTTGATTGCTTGGCGGTTCACCGAGACGATGACGTCGCCCTGGGCGAGGCCGGCCCGGGCGGCCGGGCCGCCGGGCCACACGTCGGTCACCACTACCCCCTGAGGGGTGGGGAGGCCCAGGCTCTTGGCCATGTCGCCGGTGAGCGCCTGTGTCTTGACCCCCAGCCAGGGGCGCACCACGGCGTGGCCGCCGCCCAGCGCCGCGGTCGCCACCTGCTTAGCCATGACGGCGGGAATGGCGAAGCCGACCCCCGAGGAGGTGCCCGAGCCCGAGACAATGGCGGTGTTCACCCCAATCAGGTCACCGTCCATGTCCACCAGCGGCCCTCCGGAATTGCCCGGATTGATCGCCGCGTCGGTCTGGATGAAGAAGGAATAGTCGCTGATCCCCACGTCGGAGCGGGCCAGGGCCGAAACGATGCCGTTGGTCACCGTCTGGCCGACCCCGAACGGGTCGCCGATGGCCAGCACCAGGTCGCCGACCTGGGGGCTGGCCGCCGCGTCGATTGCGATGGTCGGCAGGCGCTCGCCCTTGGTGTCGATCTTCAGGACCGCCAGGTCAGCCCTGGCGTCGTCGAGGAGCACCCTGGCCGGCCATTCGCGGCGGTCGGCGGTGACCACCATGATCTCCTGGGCGTTCTCGATATTGTGGTGGTTGGTGAGAATCACTCCATCGGCGCGAACGATCGAGCCGGAGCCCAGCGACTGCTCGACCCGGTCGCGGGTCAGGCCGCCGCCGGCGAACAGGCCCCAGAACGGGTCGACCTGGGCCCGCACCACGCGCCGCGAATAGACATTGACCACCGCCGGCGCGGCTCGCCGCACGATCGGCGCGAAGGAAAGTTTCATGGTCGCCGCGTCAGGGGGGACGCGGCGCGGCGCGGGCAGAGGGCTGGAGTCGTCCAGCCCGGCGCTCTGGGCGCGGCTGGCGGGAGCCGGCCCGGAGCAGGCGGCGAGGAGAGCGAGGGCGGGAAGGAAGGCGCGGGCGGCGTTCATGCAAGGGTCCGGCGGTTCATTTTTGATCGGCGGTATGTCGATCAAGGATTCGGCGGGATCAAGGCGGTCCCGCCCGACCGTCCCGACTCAGGCCACCGCCGGCGCCGACGCCGCGAGAGGCCGGGCCACGCGCAGTGAGATGAGGAAGGCCAGGCCCAATAGGCCGGCGGCGACCAGGATGGCCAGGCCCGGCAGATGCAGGCTGGCCTCGTGACGGATCGACCAGGCGAAGGTCAGGCCGAAGAGAGGCGGCCCGAGGATCGAGGCGATCCCCTGCAGGCTCTGGTTGGCGCCCTGGAGCTGGCCCTGGTGGGTCGGCCCGGCGCGGCGACTCATCAGGCCCAGAAGGCCCGGCTGGAGGAAACCCATGGCGGCGAACACCGGAATGGCCATCAGATAGATCAGACCCGAAGGGGCCAGGGCGTAGATGACGAAACCGAGCGCCCCGACCCCCGCGCCGACCAGCACCGCGCCGCGCTCGCCGACCCGTTTCACCAACGGCCCGACGAAGAACATCTGGACCACGATCATGGCCGCGCCGGTGGCCATGAAGGTGAAGCCCAGGATGGCCGGCGTCCAGCCGTAGCGATAGCCGGTGTAGAGGACGAAGATGGTCGGCAGGACGACCTGGGCGAGCTGGAAGAGAAAGCCGACGGCGGCCAAGCTCAACAGCTCGCCGTGCTCGCGCAGGAAGGCCAGGGCGCCCAAGGGATTGGCGCGACGCCAGTTCATCGACGCCGTGCGCCGCTCGGGGGCTAAAGATTCAGGCAGGACCAGCAGGCCGTAGATCCCGTTCACCAGGCAGAGGCCGGCGGCGACCATGAACGGCAGGCGCAAACTGATCTCACCCAGCACCCCGCCCAGACTCGGCCCTATCACGAAGCCGAAACCGAAAGCCGAGCCCATCATGCCGAAATTGCGCGCCCGCCGATCGGGCGGCGTGATATCGGCCACATAGGCGTTGGCGGTGGAAAAGCTGGAGGCGGTCATGCCGTTCAGGATACGGCCCGCATAGAGCCAGGCCAGGGTCGGGGCGAAGGCCATGAACAGGAAGTCGACGCACAGGCCGAAGATCGAGATCAGGAGGACCGGCCGGCGCCCGTAGCGATCCGACAGCATGCCCAGCACCGGCCCGATGAGGAACTGCATGGCCCCCCAGGTGGTGGCGAAGAGGACGTTCCACTCCGAGGCCGAAGCGGTGTCGCCGCCGACCATCTGCTTGATGAGGTTGGGCAGGATGGGGATCATGATGCCGAAGGAGACGGCGTTCATCAGGGCGGTGGCGAAGATGAAGCCGAAGGCGGCGGCGCGCGGCGGCCGCAGCGCGTTGACGGGCGCCGATTCGGTCATGATTCTGGGGCCTCGCTCCCGCCCAGGCTCTCTTTGAACGAGACCAGCAGCGTTTGCCACCATTCCGCGTGACGATGCAGAAAGACGGCGTCGGGGAAACCGTGGCGCGCGACATGGGGGGCCGGCACGCTGTCCCATCCGGCGTGCTCGACGGTGACCCGGGTTTCCTCGCCCACCGCCTCGAAGCGGACTTCGACCTCCGTCGCCTGATCCGACGCGAAGGTCGCCTGTCGCCAGCCGAAGGCCAGGCGGTCCGGCGGCTCCCAGGCGCGTATCTTGCCGATCTCGAACACCTTGCCCCCGGCGCGGGTTTCGATCAGGCGGCCCCCCTCCCCCGGCTCGAACGACAGGACGCCTGGATCGCGCGGCGTGAAGGCGAACATCGGGTTGGGCCGCCACCACGCGCCGATGTCGGCGGTGAAGGCCGCGAAGGCGCGCGCCGGCGTCGCCTTCACCCGCAGGGCGACCAGAACGCGCGAACTCACTCGCCCGGCGCCTGTTCTTCAATCGCACGTTCGACATGGGCCTTGAAGGCGGCGAGTTGCTCGCTCCACAGCCGCTCGGTTTCTTCCAGCCAGCGCATCAATTCGATCATCGATCCGGCCTTCAACGAATAGACCCGCACCCGCGCGTCGAAATCGGGATGCGCCTCCTCCACTATGCCGCTCTCGCGCAAGGCGCGCAGTTGGCGGCTCATGGCCGGCGGGGCGAGGCCGACGGCGCGCGCCAAGTCGCACGCGGCCCGCGGCAGCTCGCGCAGCAGCTCGACCAACGCGCGGCGATGCGGGTCGGCCAGGGCGGCCAGGGTCCGGTCGAGCGCGGCCTTCACACCCAGCCGGTGATCTTCAGGCCGCTCGCCCGTTCCGCTTCTTCACGCGAGACCGTCGCCACCGTCTGGCCGACCGTCCAGATGTGGCCCTCCAGGTCGCGGCAGCGGTAGGAGCGGGCGCCGTAGAACTGCGTTTCTGGCTCCATGGTGATTTCCGCCCCCGCCGCCCTGGCCCGCGCGCAATGGGCGTCGACGTCCGTATCTATGTGGATGTGGATCGACTGGGTGTTCTTGCCGGCCAGGGAAGCCGGACTCTTGTGATCGGCGCTCCATTCGGCGCCGACCATCACCACGGCGTCGCCAAAGCGCATTTCGGAGTGGGCGACGGCGCCGTCGGCCGTCTCGATCAGCATGAAAACCTCGAATCCGAAGGCCCTTTCAAGCCAGGCGAGGGCGGCGCGAGGGTCTTGGTAACTCACCGCCGGAATGAGCTTGGGTCGCCAATCGGCCATGTATGTCTCCTTTTCATGAAGAGAGGTTCTGATCTTCAAACCCCCGGCCGCTTCCATGTCGGCGAGCGAGACCTCGCTCAGGGTTTGCTTGAAGTTCCACACGTGGCCCTCTGGGTCGAGGACGCGGTAGGTGCGCGCGCCGTAGAACTGGTCGGCCGGTTCCTGCGTGATCGTGGCGCCCGCCGCCCTGGCGCGAGCGCAATGGGCGTCGATGTCCGCATCGAGCTCCACATGAATGAACTGGCTGGCCGCGCCGTCGAGAGCCAGCGGGCTGACCATTCTCGCTGGGCCGAGCAACTCGGGGTTGGCGAACTCGCCGCCGACGCCGATCGCACCGTCGCGCCAAGCCATCTCGGCATGGCCGACCTTGCCCGCTTCATCGGTCACCAACAGGCTGGTCTCGAAGCCGAAAGCCGCCTCCAGCCACCGAAGGGCGCCCATGGGGTCGCGGTAAAAGACAGTAGGCATGATCGCGGCCAAGGGGGCCTCTCCGGCAAGAACATGATTTGATCCGCAATATTTAACATATATAGAAACTATCTTGTCAACCCTTGCGATAGCCCGGTGTAGGTAGCACACGATATGGCCGGTTTAGGTAGCACACGATCTGTCCGGTGGAGGCGGGTCTCCTCGCGGGGAGATCGGCATGCGGCGGACGGCGGCGTTACAAGGTGTGCGAATGATCAAG
>JBPCMA010000150.1:0-5341 GCA_051002715.1 Caulobacteraceae bacterium | reverse complement strand
CTCCTTTCTCTTGGAATTCCGTGTCTGGGCGCAGTTCCCGTCCACCCGTGACCCCGCCTTGGTCTTTGCCCGCGCCTAAGCGTGCCCACGGCAAGCGTCTGGGTGAATGGATCGGCGGGACAAGGCCGCCGATGACGGTGGGTTTGGGTGTTTGCCGGCGCGCTGGACTTCCCGCCGCCCGCCGGTCATGGGGAGGGCGAGGACGATCCGTAAGGCGCGCGAGGATAAGGTGATGGCCGACGCCAGGCCGGTGAAGAAAGTCGTCCTGGCCTATTCGGGCGGGCTGGACACCTCGATCATCCTCAAGTGGCTGGGCGAGACTTACGGCTGCGAAGTGGTCACCTTCACCGCCGACCTCGGCCAGGGCGAGGCGCTGGGCCCGGCCCGCGACAAGGCCCTGCTGCTGGGCGTCAAGGCGGAGAACATCTTCATCGAGGATCTGCGCGAGGCATTCGTCCGCGACTACGTCTTTCCCATGTTCCGCGCCAACGCCCTCTACGAGGGCGCCTACCTGCTCGGCACCGCCATCGCCCGGCCCCTGATCGCCAAGGCGCAAATCGCCCTGGCCCGCCGCGTCGGGGCCGACGCGGTCTGCCACGGGGCCACCGGCAAGGGCAACGACCAGGTCCGCTTCGAGCTGGCCTACCTGGCCCTCGCCCCCGACATCCGCGTCATCGCCCCCTGGCGCGAATGGGCGTTCAAGAGCCGAGAGGCCCTGCTCGCCTTCGCCGAGGCTCACCAGATTCCCATCGCCAAGGACGCGCGCGGCGAGGCGCCGTTCAGCGTCGACGCCAACCTTCTGCACTCCTCGTCCGAGGGCAAGGTTCTGGAGGACCCGGACGCGCCGGCGCCGGAGTTCGTCCACCAGCGCACCCTCAGCCCCGAGGACGCCCCCGACCGCGCCGGCGTCTTCACCCTCGATTTCGCGGCCGGCGACCCGGTCGCCGTCGACGGCGAGCGCCTCTCGCCGGCCGCCCTGCTCACCCGTCTCAACCAGCTCGGCCGCGACCACGGGATCGGCCGCCTCGACCTGGTGGAAAACCGCTTCGTCGGCATGAAGTCGCGCGGCGTCTATGAAACGCCGGGCGGGACCATCCTGCTGGCCGCCCGCCGGGGCGTCGAGTCGATCACCCTGGATGGCGGGGCGGCCCACCTGAAGGACGAGCTCATGCCCCGCTACGCCGCCCTGATCTACAACGGCCTATGGTTCTCCCCCGAGCGGGAGATGCTGCAGGCGGCCATCGACCGGGCGCGGGAATTCGTCACCGGCGCCGCGCGGGTCAAGCTCTACAAGGGCAATGTCACGGTGATCGGCCGCTCCAGCCCCGTCTCCCTCTACGACCGCGACCTGGTGACCTTCGAGGAAGGCAAGGGCGCCTACGACCACAAGGACGCCGCCGGCTTCATCGCCCTCAACGCCCTGCGCCTGCGGGTGAAGGCCCGCCGCGACGCCAAGGCGAGGGGGGAGGGGCGCGCATCTTGACCGGTGAAAGCGTCCGCCCCGAACTCGTGGACGAAATCCGCGCCGTCGCTCGCCGATACCTGAAGCTGTAGAACCCGGGCCGCCCCGGCCGGGCCTTCCCGCCTTGACAATCGCCTTTGCATATTGCAATGTGCAATCCTCTGGGCGATGAAAGGGCGACAACCGTGGCGGCGTTGAACACTCCCCGGCACGCGATGTTCGCGGCAACCCAGGCGCGGGGCGAGTCGCCTCGGCGGGCCTGGCCGGAGGCCGGCTACGCCAGCCGCCCGCTGCGGGCGCGGCGCCTGGCCGAGAAGAAGGACATGATCGCGCGGGTGGCGGAACTGGCCGAGGCGGCGGCCTGGGCCGGCCGCGACCCGCAGCTGGCCCGCATCTATGGCGAGCTGATGCGCCTGGCGGCGAAGGCCGGCGAGCTGGGGACCGGGGCGGCCATGGTGGCGGAGCGCGGTCTGCTGGCCGAGGCGATCGCCCTGCGCGAGCGCGGCGCCCCGGCCGGTGGCGGCGCCGATGGCGGGACGGCGGGCGCCTCCGCCCTGCCGCCTATTCTGACCAAGGAGGAATGGCTGGCCGCCTTCGCCCCGCGCCAGCCATGAGCTGGGCGCCGCAGCCCGGCCCGCAGGCGGCCTTCGTCGCCAGCGACGTGTTCGAGGTGGTCTATGGCGGGGCGCGCGGCGGCGGCAAGACCGACGCGGCGCTGGGCGACTTTTCCCTGCACGCCCAACGGTTCGGCCCGCACGCCAAGGGCCTGCTGGTCCGCCGCACCCGCGTCGCCCTGGAGCCCACCATCGCCCGGGCCCGCGCCGTCTTCGCGCCGGGCGGGGCGGCGTGGAGCGAGGCCAGGTCGGCCTTCGCCTGGCCCGGCGGGGCGCGGCTTTATTTCCGCTATCTCGACCGCGACGCCGACGCCGACGCCTATCAGGGCCACGACTACAGCCGCGTCTATGTGGAGGAGCTGACCCAGTTCGCCAACCCGCGCCCGGTGGATAAGCTGAAGGCCACCCTGCGCAGCGCCGGCGGGGCGATGGTGGGCTTTCGCGCCACCTGCAATCCCGGCGGCCCCGGCCACAACTGGGTCAAGGCCCGCTACATCGACGCCGGGCCGTGGCGGGTGGTCGCCGAGCCGTTCGAAAACCCGTTCGGCGGCGGCCCGATCGTGCTCGACCGCCTGTTCATTCCCGCCCGCCTCGCCGACAACCCCGCGTTGCTGGAGAGCGACCCGGACTATGTGGCGCGCCTCAAGCAGTCCGGCTCGGCCGAGCTGGTCCGCGCCTGGCTGGACGGCGACTGGTCGGCGGTCGAAGGGGCGTTCTTCGACAAGTGGTCGATCCGCAACATCATCGCTCCCTTCGCCATTCCCGACTGGTGGACCCGCTTCCGGTCCTTCGACTGGGGCTACGCCGCGCCGTTCAGCGTCGGCTGGTGGGCGGTGGTTTCCGACGACTGCCCGACCGCCGCCGGTGTCCTGCCGCGCGGCGCGCTTGTCCGCTACCGCGAATGGTATGGCGCGAGCGGGCCGAACCACGCCGGCCTGCGCTTGGAGGCCGAGGCGGTCGCCGCCGGCATCCTCAGCCGCGAGGCCGGCGAGACGATCCGCTACGGCGTCGCCGACCCCTCCATCTTCCGCGAGGACGGCGGCCCGTCTCTGGCTGAGCGGATGCGCCGCGCCGGCTGCGCCTTTCGCCCGGCCGACAACACCCGCGTGGGCAAGGCCGGCGCGCTTTCCGGCTGGGATCAGCTGCGCGCCCGCATCGCCGGCGACGGGGCGCGGCCCATGCTCTATGTCTTCGATACCTGCCGCGACTTCATCCGCACCGTCCCCACCCTGCCGCACGACCCGGCGCGGCCCGAGGACCTGGACACGACGTGCGAGGATCACGTCGCCGACGAAGCCCGATACGCTTGCCTCAGCCGGCCGCTGACGGCTCCCGCGCCGATGGCCCCCGCCAACCCCTCCGACCTCGGCTGGGGCCGCGCCCCGTCGCCCTTCAACGACTGGAAGAGCATGTGAGGGGGCGAAAAATCATCCCCCGTTTACGGGGGAGGATTAGTGACGCCCCCGTCATTTTTTCTTGACTCGCGCTGGCGGCGCGGCCAGATTGGGGTGGGCGCAAAACAATTGGAGACACCGCCGTGGCCGATGGGAACATCACCAAGGACGTCATGTACGAGGCCGTTTCGCCGGACGATTTCGAGTCCATGCTCACCCTGGACCGCTACGGCAGCCGCTCGACCGCCTTCGACAAGATCATCGCCGCCACCCACGACCACTTCTGGGATCCGCTCGACAAGAAATACATCGACTTCGACGAGCCCTTCGACATGGAGAACGAGGCCCTGGTGCCCGAGGAGCTGATCGGCGCCCTGCACACCCGCTACGTCTCCGAGGCCCTCTCCGACCCCAAGCGCCGGGTCGCCTTCATCAACGCCCAGGCCCTGCGCTCCTTCTCCTCCATCCTGCACGGCGAGCAGGGGGCGTTGAACCTGTCGGCCTCGCTCTGCCACGTCCTCTACGACCAGGGAGCGCAGGAATACGCCGCCAACCAGACCCGCGAGGAGGCGCGCCACGTCACCGCCTTCGCCAAATACATCAAGGCCCGCTGGGGCCGGCCGGCGGCGTGCAGCCCGGTCCTGCAGAATCTCTTGGTGGAGATCATCGCCTCGCCGGAGGTCTATAAGAAGATCGTCGGCATGCAGATGCTGGTCGAGGGTCTGGCCATGGGCGCTTTCGCCACCTTCTACCAGAAGCTCAACGACCCCTTGGGCCGCAAGCTGATGCAGCTCGTCATGACCGACGAAGCCTTCCACCACAAGTTCGGCAAGATCTGGGCCGACCGCACCGTGCCCCACCTCTCGGCCGACGAGCACAACATCATCGAGGACTGGGCGGCGCACTGCTTCCAGACCCTGCTGTTCAATCTCGTCGCCCCGTCCGAGCAGCGCGACCTCTACGAGGAGTTCGGCCTCGACCCCGATATCGTGATCGCCCAGTTCGCCGAGATCGCCACCGACGAGGCCCGCCGCGAGGATATGAAGGAAGCCACCAACATCTTCCGTGTGCTGATCAAGACCTTGCTCAACGCCGGCATCATCACCGAGCGCACCCGCGCCTTCTACGCCATCTATGTCGACATGGACGAGCTGAAGGGCGAGGGCGACGGCATGGTCGGCGACGCCATCGCCGAGGACGGCATCGCCTATCTCAAAACCATCAACTTCCGCGACCGCGCCGCCTCGGCCCTCAAGATCGCGGCGGAGTAGGCGGTAAAAAAGACGATTCCATTACGGTGACACTGCACTAAATAGGTCTCCTGGGTCGGGCGAGGCGCTTTCTCTTGGCTTTGGCCCGCGCTTGCGCGGCGCCAGGTCCCGTTGCGTGCGGGCTTCGAGGGCGGCCAACCAGTCTGGGCCGCCCACCGGCCGGCCGGTGGAACGCGACCGGCGGATCGCGGCGACGGCCGCGGCGTCCGCCTCTTGATCCAGATAGGCGGCGAAATCCCCGACCCGGTCCAGCACCGGAGCCACCGTCACCACCCTGTCGTCCCGCCCGGCCAGATGGGCCCGCGCGCTCGACCACCGCCAGTCCTCGGCTCGCCTCGCCAGCCCGGCGCGGACCGGGTTCAAGGCGACATAGCGCGCGGCGGCGTAAAGATGCGCCTCGTCCATCGCCGTGGACGAAAACCGTCCCTGCCAAAGATGGCCGGTCCACTGTTCGCGGGCGTGGATCATGCCGGTGTAGCGGCGGTGGGCCTGGGCGAAGGTGGCGCGCAGCCCGTCCTGGCTCTTGGGAACCATGATGAAATGAACATGGTTGGGCATCAGGCAATAGCTCCACACCGCCGTGCCGCTTGCCCGCGCCGC
>JBPCMA010000149.1:0-6147 GCA_051002715.1 Caulobacteraceae bacterium | reverse complement strand
CGCCCCCACAACCGTTCGGAATCAGCCTGATGGTCGGGGAGATTGACGGGGGGGTGGAGAGGGCGGCGGCGGCCGACGCCGAGCCCACCGGCCGCCAGGACGATGACTACGGCCGGTTCGCCTGGCTGATCGACCCGGCCGGGATCAAGGTGGAGCTCTGGGAGCCGCCCGGGTCGCCGCCGGTGTGAAGGGCTGAGCTTCCGGCGACTACCCCGCCAATCCCGCGACCGCCTGGCGGGTGGCCAGCAGGGACTGGCCGACGACCATGCCTTTCCAGTCGTCGGCGTCGCCGAAGAAGGCGGCGCGCACCCGCGCCTTGATCGCCCGGCCTTGCGGCGAGGCGACATCGCCGTGGGCGTGCAGCCAGGCGTCGGCGCGCAAGGAGGTAAGAGTCTCGTTGATCGACTGAACCCCGATTTCCAGGGCCATGCCGGTGACCTCGGCGTGGGGAACGAGGCCCGGCGCGGCGCCCAGGCCGTCGCCGACGATATCGGCCGAGGTCGAACTGCCGTCGGCCGGCGAGGTGATCGCGCCCCCATACCAGGCGGCGGCGCGGGCGAAGGCGGCGCTGCCGCGCCGCGCGGTGACGATCTGCTCGCCGTAACCCCAGGGCCCCAGGCCGGTGTGGTAGTCGATCACCGCGACGCGCGCCGCTTGGCTAAGCCACGCCTCGAAGATGGCGGTCTGGGTCGCCCGCGACCAGGTGGGCCCTGCGCCGCCGTAGAAAATGCCGGCCGGGTGGGCGTACTGGCCGCCGCTGAGGGCCTGCTGCAGGGCCGGAAAGCCGTGCTCGGCGGCGTAGGCGCCCAGGGTCTTGGCGCTGGCGGCCTGGGCGTCCTCGCTCCACTCGGCCGGGCAGATGGCCTCGGCTAGGGAGTCATAGCCGGGGTTGGCGGGTAGGGGCCGGTCGAAATCGATCCAGTTGCGGTTGAGGTCGACGTTCTCCTGGGTCACCCGCCGCAGCCAGGCGAACCCATAGGGGTTGACCGCGTGGATCATCAGCACGGCGACATCGGCCGGCAGGCGGGCCGCCTCGCCGCGCCGCAGCCAGTCCACCTGCGCGCCCGAGCCGCAGAAGCCCTCCACCCCATGGGTGGCGGCGATCATCACCAGCGCGCCGCTTGCTTGGCGCGGGCCGAACCAAGCCACATCGCAGGTAAGGTCGCCGCCGGCCGGCCCCCGCTCGGGGTGGGAGACGCTCTCCAGCGTCCCGCCGGCCTGGGCGGCCGCGTCGCGGAACTTGGCGCGCGCCTCGCGGTAGTCGGCGCTGAAACTCTCGGCGGAATTCATTTCAGGCGGTCTCCTTGCTCAAAAAGCGTCGCAGGCTGGCCTCGGCGCGCTCAGGTTCGTCGCGGTGGACGCCGTGGCCGGCCGCCTCGAACACCTCCAGTTCGCCCAGGCTCGCCGGCAGGGCGGCGAAGATCGCCTCCGAACAGGCGACCGGGGTGATCGGGTCGGCGCCGCCGGCCGTCACCAGAGTCGGGCAGGCAATCTTCGCCAAGTCGCCCAGCATGTCCATGCTCCGCTGTTCGCCGGCGATGAAGTGGAACATCACCTCGGTCCGCATGAGGGCGCGCTGGATCTGCTGGGAATCGGGATTGGGGCGCGGATTGTATAGCGGCAGGCAGACGGCCATGTAGTCCGCCGCCGCCTCGGCGCTGGGCGCGGTCCAGAAGGTCTCGGCGATGGCCCGCGCCCGCTCGCCGCCCAGGCGCTCCATCGCGGCGTAGGTGGCCGGCAGGTTCATCCGAGCCGCCGTCGAGGCGAGAACGAGCTTGCCCGGATGCTCCGGATGGCGGGTGGCATAGGCCATCGCCGCCATGCCGCCGAAGGAAAGCCCGTAGACGGTGGGTTTGATGAGGCCCAGGCCGTCGCAGAACGCCGCGATGTCGTCGCCCCACTGGGCCAGGCGCCAGGTGGCCGCTTCGCCGCCCGACCGCCCGTTGCCGCGATGGTCCAAGTAGACCACCTGATGGGTGTCGGCGAAGCGATCGAAGTAAGGGCGCATCAGAGCGTGGTCGAAGCCCGGCCCGCCGTGCAGGACGACCAGGGCGGGCCGCTCGACCATCCGCGCCCCGTCGATGGCGAGCTGGGAGCCCGCCGTGTCGAAGAACAGCCGCGCCCCGTTGACGGTCAGATACATGGCGGAACGTGTTCCCGCCTTAGCGCCACGCGGTCAAGGGCCGGGATTCCGCGGCGCCGGCCAAAATCCTTCTCCCCTTGCGGGAGAAGGGGCTTCAGCTAGAAATTGATCCTGGCGCCGATCTTGAAGGCTCGGCCGTAGATCCCGGAGTTGGACCAAGCGGGGTTGTAGTTGACGGCCCCATAGGTGGCGGGGTCGAAGGCCGGGCCGGTGTCAAGAATGTTCATCACGTCTAGATAGACTTGCAGGTGCGGGTTGATGTCATAGCTGGCGTGACCATCGACATCCACAAACGCCTTGACATTGCACTCGATGATCGAGCCGTCGAGGTACGTGGCGTTGATGGAGCTGTTGAAGCAGGTGGTGCCTGGCGGATCGACATCCTCCGCCGTCAGCTTGTAGCCGTCGGTATAGTAGACGGTGGCCGAAAGGGTGAGCGGGCCCTTGGAGAAGGTGTTCTGCACGTTGAAGCGCAGCTTGGGCGTGCCGGACGCCGAGACGGCGTTATAGGGGCCGATCGTGCCGGCGTAGTGCTGGGTCAGGGTGTGGCCCGGATTATTCGGATCGGCCGTCGTCAGATCCAGACGCTCCGTGTAGTTTCCGTCCACCGAAGCGGTGTATTTGACGTCATATGGCAGGTTGAACCGGACGATCGCGCCGAAATCGTAACCCTCCGCCAGTTCCGCATTGAGGTTGGCGAACGTGAAGGAGACGAAGCCGGGCAACGCCAGGGCGTTGGGAAGGTTAGGGTCGGGAATGCCCGGGATGATCTTGCAGCCCCCGGGGGGCGGCGGGGCGCCGTTGAAATAGGCGTCGAGCGCCGGCGCCAGGCAACTACTGTCCGCCGCGATCACGTTCTTCTTGGTGATGTGATAGTAGTCAAACGACAGTTGGATCTGCGGGATCGGGTCGACCACCACGCCAACGGTGAAGTTGCGCGAGGTTTCCGGCTGAAGATTCGGATTGGCCAGAGTGGTTTCGCCCAGGGAGTACGGGCTGCCATAGCCGTCGTTTTTGTGAAGGTCCAGAAACGACTGCGGCGCAAAGGCCGTGACGAATCCGGTGGTGGGAAAGGCGTTGGCCTCGGCGAAGCTGGGAATACGGAATCCTTCCGAATAGGTCGAACGGAAGGTGATCTGTTTGATCGGCTGAAAGCGGCCGCCGACCTTGGGCGAAAAGGCGCTGGCCCCGGTCGAATACCAGTCGTAGCGGCCGCTCACGTCCAGGTCGAGTTGCTTAATGATCGGCGCGTCCAGTTCGAAGGCCACGCCTTCGGTGGTCCGGTCGCCGATCGCCCCGAACGGGTTGATGGTGAACCACCGCTCCGTCGGCCCGTTGGCGTCGGTGTTGGCGCTCGGGTTATCGATGGACTCATAGCGGAACGCCGCGATCAGGCCCAGTTGCAGCGGACCGCCCGGCAAGGTGAACAGCTCCCGGTTGAGGGTCCCCTGCACCTGGCCCAGCTTGGAATTGGAGTATTGATTGTTAACCGGCGCGACGAAGTCCCGCTCCGCCTGGGTGTTTTCCGACGGATTCACGAAATTATAGGACCCATCGGCCACCGCCGACAAAACGTTCGCGATGTAAAGATCGCCCTTGGTTATATTGCTTAGGCGGCTCTCCGAAAACGTGCCATCGATGTCGTAATTCCATTCCCCGCCCAGATCGAACGAGCCTTTGACGCCGCCGGCGGCGCGATAGGTCTTGGAGATCTGCTCGCTGCTGTTGGCTATGTCGCCGAATCGATAGTAGATCTTGGCCTCTTCCCCCTGGGCGGCGTAGGGGTCGTTGGGGTTGAGCATTCCATTGGTGGCGTTGCAGCCCACGCCGCCGGCGCAGACATAGACCGGCAGCGTCAGGTTCGCCGTGGAGAAGGGCGGCAGCCCCAGGGGTCCGGGCGTCGACTGCTGGCGGATGTTCGACGGTGTTCCGCCGGAAAAGACGTCATTGCGATAGAAATTAAGGGCGAGATAGGCCTCGGTGTTGGCCCCGAGCATCTTCGTGCCGCGGAATGACGCGCTGAGGCGCTGGTCGTCGGGGGAAATATAGCCGTAACTGAAGGTGCGATTCAATTGGCACAGGGTCACCGGGTGGTTGATGCCCACCGCCCCCCCCAGGGCCGCCTCCTCGGGGGTGACGACGACGGTCTGCATGCCGCCGCAGCCCGCCGTCGGATTGAGCAGCCGAAAGTCGCCTTCCGGCTGGCCAGTCGCCGGATCGACTCGGCGGATCGTCGCCACGTTGGAGCTGCCGACGCCGAAGAAAGAGCCGTCAGCCTGTAGTCCGTTGACCTCGTTGTTGAATCCGCATTTTTCCGGCGCCCCGCCCGGCGCGCAGACCTGGCTGTTGTCTTCCGTGTTGAACGGGTAGCCGCGCTCGTTGTTCAGCAAGGCATAGTCGTGCTCATATTCGAGTCCGAGGTAAACATTGTAGCCGTCGGTGTGCAGGTCGCCGTGACCGAGCAGAGCCTGCACATTGACCGTGTCGCCGCCGCCCGCCTGGGTGGTGCCGCCCTCCGCCTTGAGGGTTACCCCTTGATAGGTGTGCTTGGTGATCACATTGACCACGCCGGCGATGGCGTCGGCCCCGTAGGTCGAGGACGCGCCGTCCTTCAGCGTCTCGATCCGCTCGACGATCACATCGGGGATGGTGTTCAGATCGACGAAATTGCGCGTGCCGTCGTCGGCCAGGGGATAGTAGGTCACGCGCAGTCCATCGAAGAGGGTCAAGGTCGAATTGGTGCTCAGGCCGCGCAGGGACACCGCCGAGGCGCCGGCCGCGAAGGCGCCGTTGGCGGTGAACGAATTGGGCAGGTTGCCCGCGCCGTTGGCCGACAGGGTCTGAATGCCCTGTTGAACGGTGGTGATGCCGCGCGTGGTCAGGTCTTTGGCGGTGATGACGGTGAGCGGCGCGGCCGTCTCGTTGAGTTTGTGCTGCAGGATGGAGCCGGTGACCACCACTTCGCCCACCGTGGTGTCCGACGAGTCGGGAGCGGGAGCGGCGGCGGCCGGGGCGGCCATCGCCGGGGCCGCGGCGAGAGCGGTCAAGGCCAGCCCAGCGATCATCGAGGACGCCATCAGGCGCGCGCGCATGGTTGAATGGGTCATCGGTCCCTCCGTGGCAAACAAAACACAGGCCGGGCGTCTGGCGCCGCCCACGCCCCGAGCGACGATATCCTGGGGCCCTCGATTAACAATCCGTAATCCGCACCGACCAGCGGCCGCCGATTCGAAAGTGGCGTGGCGTCACATAAAAGCCGCAGTTCCCCAACGCGGGCGCGGTAAACGCGCCTTAACTCTCTTGCTGAAAGGGTGGCGTCGGTCCCAGGGGCCGGCTTCAAGGGGTCTAAAGGCGATGGCGAGAGCGGCGCGGCGGCGGCGCGGCGGCGGGTGGTGGCGGCCGCTGGCCGGCCAGATTCTGTCCGGAGCCGGAGCGGCCCGCCTGGCCGGACTGGCCGCCGCCGTCGCGGGGGGCGCCCTGATCGCCATCCTGGCCACGTATCACGCCGCCGACCCGAGCCTGGACGCCGCCGCGCCGGGGGTCCCGGCCAACGCCCTGGGCGTGGCCAGGGCGACCATCGCCGACCTCGCCTTGCAGCTCCTCGGCCTGGCCGCCTGGGCGATCGCCTTGATTCTGCTCATCGCCGGCCTCGCCCGCCTGCTGCGCCGGCGGCCGACGGAGAGGCGCCCGCGCCCGGGCCTGCGCGGGCTACTCACCCTCCTTGGCTTGGCGGCTCTGGCCGGCGCCCTGGCCGCGCCCAGCCCTCCCGTCACCTGGCCCCTGGCGGCGGGGCTGGGCGGCCTGGCGGGAGACGGGCTCCTTAGCCTCGCCGCCAGCCCTCTCGCGGGGGCCGGCCTGCCTCACGCCGAGATGCTCGCCGGCCTTCTCATGGCCCTGTTCGCCCTGGCCGCCCTGAGTTTCACCCTCGGCCTGAAGCGCCCGGCGGCGGAACTTTTCGCGCTGGTGGGATCTCGCCCGGCCGAACCCGCCCGCGGGCCGAGGGC
>JBPCMA010000148.1:0-5664 GCA_051002715.1 Caulobacteraceae bacterium | reverse complement strand
GCCGCCGCATGACAACAAGCCGCCCCCCAGCCTCCACGCGACATCCGCACGGCTCCCAGGATCGCCGCACGGCAAACGCCAGAACGCGAAACGACCCTATCAAACCCATCCCGGAAAAGAATAACCTTCCGCGTGAGACTTCTTCCTCAGCCTGTTAGAGGAAGGATGCGATCGCCCGAAAGGACCGGCCGATGAAGCTGGAGTGTTTCCCCACCGCGACCCGGCCGCCGGACATCGTGCCGGGCCGGCCGCAGCGGGCGTGGATGGACGCCTTCCTGGGCCGCCATCCCTACCGCTGCCTGCCGATGACCATGGCCAACTCCACCGGTTGGGAGATCCTCTGCCCGGTGGGCTTCGCCGCCGAGTGGAATGGCGGGATCGAGCAGAGCGACATCAAGATCACGCCCGACCACCCCTTCGCCGGCTTCACCGACTTCGTGAAGAGTCATTTCTCGCACGGGGTGGTGACCTTCCATCCCGGATACCTGTTCCGCACCCCGGGCGGCTGGTCGATGTGGGCCGGCGGGCCGCCCAACCATGTCAAGGACGGCATCCAGCCCCTGGCCGGCCTGGTGGAGACCGACTGGCTGCCGTTTCCCTTCACCATGAACTGGGTGTTCACGCGGCCCGGCCGGGTGAAGTTCGCCAAGGGCGAGCCCTTCTGCTTCATCACCCTGGCCCAGGACAAGCCCCTGGAGGATTTCGACCTGGTCCAGCGCTCCCTGGAGCGGGACGTGGACCTGTTCGGCCAGTACGAAGCCTGGCGGGCGCGCCGCGACGACTTCAACGCCCGCCTCTACAAGCGCGACCCCGGCGCGGTGAAGGAAGCTTGGCAGCGCTACTATTTCAAGGGCGAAATGCCCGACGACTCCGGCCCCCCGCCCAAGGCCCACGCCAACAAGCGGCGGATGAAGACGCTGAAGCTGGGGGGGTGAGGGGGGGCGGAGAGCCGGGAACAAGAAAAGGGGCGGTCAGAGTGTGGCGGCGTCCTCGGCAAGCCGCATCGGCAGCACGAGCCGGAAGGAGTCGGGCAAGCGAACGAAACCGTGGGCGGCGTAGAAGCCGGCGGCGGCATCGAACGCCCGGCGGAGCGCGTCGGCCAGCAGGATCGCGCCGAGGCCCTGGCCCTGTCGCGCCTGGGAGACGGCGAGACGGCCGATCAGGGTGGCGCTGACCAGGGGATAGCGTGGAACGTGTTTGCGCGCGGCCTCGGGGATCTCGCCTGGCGCGAGCGCCGTGGCGCAGAGGGTATAGTAACCCAGGACGCGCCGGCTCGGCGCGCGCGTACAACACGAAAACGGCGTTGGCCTTGCGGCGGACGTCCTCACCGGCCTGGACTTGGATATACCAGTCAAGGCTGTCCACGCCGCAGGTGAAGCCGTTCCGGTCGTGGCCGTCGCTGAGCGGCGCGACCGCCAGATCGGCGAGCGGTCGCCGCGCCATTCACGGCGCGACCCGGCGTCGGTGTTCGGCGAACGCCCGCGCCAGCCGCTCGCTCGGCGCTGGCGGATTGACCAGAGCGTCGAAGAAAGCGGCGCGATCCCGCTCGGAAAGCACCAGCATCTCGTGTTCGGCGATCGTGCGACGGGCGGCGTCGGTGATCGCGGCCGTGCAGAAATCGGTCACCCTGCGCCTCTCGAGGCGGGCGGCGCGTTCGATCAGGGTCTTGGTCGGCGCGTCAATGCGAACCCGAGCCGTTCGTCACGCTTCGATACCGTTTCCATGGCGACCTCCAGCCGTCATGGACGTCAACCTGACTAACTTTTCAACCGCTGACCCGGATGGCCGAGGGCGGCGTCCGCCGCTATGATAACGACACCCCGAAGGAGAGAGGTGTTTTGAGCGAGCCGATGGGCAAGTCGCGACGCGTGGCCTGGGACGCCGACCTGGCGCGGGCCATCGTCGAGCGGCACGCCGGGCGGCCGGGGGCGCTGCTGCCGATCCTGCACGATCTGCAAGGCGCGTTCGGCTATATCGACCGCGAGGCTTTGCCGATCGTCGCCGAAGGGCTCAACATCTCCAAGGCCGAGGTGCACGGCGCGATCAGCTTCTACCATGACTTCCGGTCCGCCCCGGCTGGCGCGCATGTGCTGAAGATCTGCCGCGCCGAGGCCTGCCAGTCGATGGGGGCCGAGAGCTTGGTCGCCCGCGCCGGCGAGCGCCATGGGCTGGCGATGGGCGAGACGACGGCGGACGGGCGGCTGACCCTGGAAGCGGTCTATTGCCTGGGCAACTGCGCCCTGTCGCCGGCCGCCATGCTGGATGGCGAACTGATCGGCCGCTTCGACGCCACCCGCCTGGACGCCATCGTCGAGACGCGGGCCGGAGGGCCGGCTTGATCCGCGTCTTCGTATCCATGGATTCGGCCGCCCGGTCGGTGGGGACGGAGACGGTCGCCGCCGCCATCGCGGCCGAAGCGGGGCGGCGCGGGGCGGATGTCGCCCTGGTCCGCACCGGTTCGCGCGGGGCGATGTGGCTGGAGCCCCTGGTCG
The DNA here is from genome assembly GCA_051002715.1 of Caulobacteraceae bacterium. Lineage (GTDB taxonomy): Bacteria > Pseudomonadota > Alphaproteobacteria > Caulobacterales > Caulobacteraceae > Acaudatibacter. The sequence continues at coordinate 3,172 of JBPCMA010000148.1, read as the reverse complement.
AGGTGGAGACGTCCGATGGCCGCGTAGCCTTCGGGCCGGTGGGCGCGACGGACGTGGCGGGACTGTTCGACTCCGGGTTCCTGGAGGGCGGCGCCCATCCCCTCGCCCTGGGGCTGACCGAGGACATCCCCTGGCTGAAGGGCCAGCAACGCCTGACCTTCGAACGCTGCGGCGTCACCGATCCTCTGTCGCTGGACGACTACGCGGCGCACGGCGGCTGGGCGGGGCTGGCGGCGGCGCGGGCCATGGCCCCGGCGGCCATCGTCGAGGCGGTGACCGCCTCGGGGTTGCGCGGGCGGGGCGGGGCGGGATTTCCGGCCGGGGTGAAGTGGCGCACCGTGCTGGAGGCTCCGGGCGAGCGGAAATACGTTGTCTGCAACGCCGACGAGGGCGACAGCGGCACCTTCGCCGACCGCCTGTTGATGGAGGGCGATCCCTTCCTGCTGATCGAGGGCATGGCCATCGCCGGCGCGGCGGTCGGGGCGCGCCAGGGCTACGTCTACATCCGCTCCGAATACCCGGCCGCCTTCCGCGTCGTGGAACAGGCCATCGCCATCGCCCGCCGGGCCGGGGTGTTGGGCGAGCATTTCGATATGGAGGCCCGGTTGGGGGCGGGGGCCTATATCTGCGGCGAGGAGACCTCGCTGCTGGAGAGCCTGGAGGGCCGGCGTGGCGAGGTGCGGCCCCGCCCGCCTCTGCCGGCCGTCAAGGGCCTGTTCGGCGCCCCGACGGCGGTCAACAATGTGCTGACCCTGGCTGCCGTCCCATGGATCCTGACCCATGGCGGCCAAGCTTACGCCGACTACGGCATGGGCCGCTCGCGCGGCACCCTTACCTTGCAGCTGGCCGGCAACATCAAGCGCGGCGGCCTTTACGAGACCGCCTTTGGCCTCACCCTGCGAGACGCGATCTTCGACATCGGCGGCGGCACGGCGAGCGGGCGGCCGGTTCGCGCCGTTCAGGTCGGCGGGCCGCTCGGGGCCTATTTCCCGCAAAGCCTGCTCGATACGCCCCTGGACTACGAGGCGATGGCGGGCGCCGGCGGCCTGCTCGGCCACGGCGGGTTGGTGGTGTTCGACGGTACCGTGGACATGGTCCGCCAGGCCCGCTTCGCCATGGAATTCTGCGCTCTGGAAAGCTGCGGCAAGTGTACGCCGTGCCGCATCGGTTCGGTACGGGGCGTGGAAGTGCTGGACCGCGTCATCGCCGGGACCGACCGGGCAGCGAACCTGGAGACGCTGAAGGAGCTGTGCGTGCTGCTGACCGACGGCTCGCTGTGCGCCCTGGGCGGCCTGACCCCCTATCCGGTGCTGAGCGCCCTCACCCATTTCCCGGAAGATTTTCGCCGGCCGGCGGGATAGAAAGGCGGCCATGGGCCAGATCGTCGAACCCGATTTCGGCACGCCGCTTCCTTCCGCCGAAGCGACGGTGACCCTGACCATCGACGGCGCGGCGGTGAGCGTGCCGGAGGGAACCTCGGTGATGGCGGCGGCGGCCCTGGCCGGCGTGTCGGTCCCGCGCCTGTGCGCCACCGACAGCCTGGAGGCGTTCGGCTCGTGCCGCGTGTGCCTGGTGGAGATCGCCGGCCGCAAGGGGACGCCGGCCTCCTGCACCACCCCCGCCGAGGACGGCATGGCGGTGACGACAACCACCCCGCGCCTGGAGCGGCTGCGCCGGGGGATGATGGAACTCTACATCTCCGACCACCCCCTCGACTGCGCCACCTGTTCGGCCGACGGCGATTGCGAGCTGCAGGCGACGGCGGCGTCCCTGGGCGTCGCCGACAGCCGATATGGCTACGGCGGGGCGAACCACTTGGCGGCGGCGAACGACGAGAGCAATCCCTACTTCACCTTCGAGGCGGCCAAATGCATCGTCTGCTCGCGCTGCGTCAGGGCCTGCGACGAGGTGCAGGGGACCTTGGCCCTCACCATTGCCGGACGGGGCTTCGGCTCCGAAGTGTCGGCCGGCGGGATGAGCTTTCTCGGCTCGGAATGCGTCTCCTGCGGCGCCTGCGTCCAGGCCTGCCCGACCTCGGCCCTGAACGAGAAGAGCGTCATCCGGATGGGCGTTCCCGAGCGCTCTGTCCTCACCACCTGCGGCTACTGCGGCGTCGGCTGCCAGTTCAAGGCGGAGATGACGGGCGACGAGGTGGTCCGCATGGTTCCCTACAAGGCCGGCGCCGCCAACGAGGGCCATTCCTGCGTCAAGGGGCGCTTCGCCTACGGTTACGCCACCCACGCCGACCGGATCGTCAAGCCGATGGTCCGGGCGAAGATCTCCGACCCGTGGCGGGAGGTTTCCTGGGGCGAGGCCTTCGCCCACGCGGCGGGGGAATTCAAGCGCATCCAGGCCGCCCACGGCCGCGATTCCATCGGCGCCATCACCTCCTCGCGCTGCACCAACGAGGAGACCTTCGTCATGCAGAAGCTGGTCCGGGCCGGCTTCGGCAACAACAACATCGACACCTGCGCCCGCGTCTGCCACTCGCCGACCGGCTACGGCCTGGGCAAGACCTTCGGTACCTCGGCCGGCACCCAGGACTTCAAGTCGGTGGAAAAGGCCGACGTGATCCTCCTCATCGGAGCCAACCCCACCGACGGCCATCCGGTGTTCGCCTCGCGGATGAAGCGGCGGCTGCGCCAGGGGGCGGCGCTGATCGTCGCCGACCCGCGCCGCATCGACTTGGTGCGGACGCCGCACATCGAGGCCGCCCATCATCTGGCGCTGAAGCCGGGGACCAATGTGGCCCTGCTCAACGCCCTCGCCCATGCGGTGGTGACCGAGTGCCTCGTCGATGAGGCCTTCGTGCGGGAGCGTTGCGATCTGGCCGGCTTCGAATCCTGGGCCCGCTTCATCGCCGCGCCGGTCAATTCGCCGGAGACCAGCGAGGCGTTCACCGGCGTCGCGGCGGCCGAGGTCCGGGCGGCGGCGCGGCTCTACGCCGGGGCGGGCGCGGGCGCCATCTACTACGGCCTGGGGATCACCGAGCACAGCCAGGGCTCGACCGCGGTGATGGCCATGGCCAACCTCGCCATGGCCACGGGGAACATCGGCCGCGAGGGGGTGGGGGTCAATCCGCTGCGCGGCCAGAACAATGTCCAGGGCTCGTGCGACATGGGCTCCTTTCCCCATGAATTGTCGGGCTATCGGCACGTCGCCGACGACGCGA
>JBPCMA010000147.1:0-15627 GCA_051002715.1 Caulobacteraceae bacterium | reverse complement strand
CACCTGCACCGCCCCGCCGATGTGGAAGGTTCGCATGGTCAGCTGGGTGCCCGGCTCGCCGATCGACTGGGCGGCGATCACGCCGACCGCCTCGCCGATGTTGACCGGCGTGCCCCGCGCCAGGTCGCGGCCGTAGCACGCTCCGCACACCCCGACCTTGGCTTCGCAGGTGAGCACCGAGCGCACCTTCACCGCCTGTACGCCGGCCTTGTCGATGGCGTCGATGGCGTCCTCGTCGAGATAGGCGTCGGCGGGAACCACGATCTCGTCGGAACCGGGCTTCTTGATGGCCTCGGCGCTGAACCGGCCGAGCACCCGCTGGGCCAGAGAGACCTGGACCTCGCCCGCTTCGGCCACCGCCCGCAGGGTGATGCCGCGCGTCGAGCCGCAATCCTCCTCGGTGATGATGCAGTCCTGAGCGACGTCCACCAGGCGGCGGGTGAGATAGCCGGAGTTGGCGGTCTTGAGCGCGGTGTCGGCCAAGCCCTTGCGGGCCCCGTGGGTCGAGTTGAAATATTCCTGGACGGTGAGGCCTTCCTTGAAGTTCGAGATGATCGGCGTCTCGATGATCTCGCCCGACGGCTTGGCCATCAGGCCCCGCATGCCGCCCAGCTGCTTCATCTGGGCCTGGGAGCCGCGGGCCCCGGAGTTGGCCATCATCCAGACCGAGTTGATCTCGGTTTCCCGGCCGGCGCCGTCCTTGGGCGCGGTCGAGATCTCGGCCATCATCTCGTCGGAGACTCGGTCGGTGGCCTTGGACCAGGCGTCCACGACCTTGTTGTACTTCTCGCCCTTGGTGATCAGACCGTCGGCGTACTGTTGTTCGTATTCCTTCACGTCGGCGCGCGTACGCTCGACGATGGCCTTTTTCTGGGTTGGGATGATGATGTCGTCCTTGCCGAAGGAGATGCCGGCCTTGGCGGCCTCGCGGAAGCCCAGACCCATGATCTGGTCGGCGAAGATCACCGTCGCCTTCTGGCCGCAGTGGCGATAGACCGCGTCGATAAGATTGCCGATCTCCTTCTTGGTCAGGCTGCGATCGACGAGGCGGTGGCCGATGGCGGGGTGCTGAGGCAGCAGGGCGGCGATCTTCATCCGCCCCGGCGTCGTCTCGATCACCTGGCGGACCATCTTGCCGTCGGCGTCCATCTCGGTAAAGCGCGCCCTGATCTTGGCGTGCAGGGTGACCGCGCCGGCGTCCAGCGCCGCCTCGATCTCGCCCACGTCGGCGAAGGCCTTGCCCTCGCCGGGCTCGCCCTCGCGGGCCTGCGAGATGTAGTAGAGACCCAGCACGATATCCTGCGAGGGCACGATGATCGGCTTGCCGTTGGCCGGCGAGAGGATGTTGTTGGTGCTCATCATCAGCACTCGCGCCTCGAGCTGGGCCTCCAGCGACAGGGGCACATGGACGGCCATCTGGTCGCCGTCGAAGTCGGCGTTGAAAGCGGTGCATACCAGCGGGTGAAGCTGGATCGCCTTGCCCTCGATGAGCTTGGGCTCGAAAGCCTGGATTCCCAGGCGGTGCAGGGTGGGGGCGCGGTTGAGCAGAACAGGGTGTTCGCGGATCACCTCTTCGAGAATGTCCCACACCTGCGGCTGTTCGCGCTCGACCATGCGCTTGGACTGTTTGACGGTGCCGGACAGGCCCTTGGCGTCCAGCCGCGCGTAGATGAACGGCTTGAAAAGCTCCAAGGCCATCTTCTTGGGCAGGCCGCACTCGTGCAACTTCAGCTCGGGGCCGACCACGATCACCGAGCGGCCCGAGTAGTCCACCCGCTTGCCGAGCAGATTCTGGCGGAAGCGGCCTTGTTTGCCCTTGAGCATATCGGCGAGGGACTTCAGCGGGCGCTTGTTCGCCCCGGTGATCACCCGGCCGCGGCGGCCGTTGTCGAACAGGGCGTCCACCGATTCTTGCAGCATCCGCTTTTCGTTGCGGATGATGATGTCCGGCGCCCTGAGCTCGATCAGGCGCTTGAGGCGATTGTTGCGGTTGATGACCCGGCGGTAGAGGTCGTTCAGATCGGAGGTGGCGAACCGGCCGCCGTCCAGCGGCACCAGGGGGCGCAGCTCCGGCGGGATGACCGGGATGACCGACATGATCATCCATTCGGGTTTGTTGCCGCTCTCGACGAAGGCTTCGAGGATTTTCAGCCGCTTGGAGGTCTTCTTAAGCTTGATTTCGGACGTGGTGGTGATGAGTTCGCCGCGCAGCTTCTCGATTTCGCTGTTGAGCTCGATGCCTTTCAAGAGACCCTGGATGGCTTCCGCGCCAATCTCGGCGGTGAAGCTGTCGTCGCCGAAATCCTCCTGGAAGCGCATGTACTCGTCCTCGGACAGCAATTGGTGCTGCTTGAGACTGGTAAGGCCCGGCTCGGTGACGATGTAGTATTCGAAATAGAGCACCCGCTCGATGTCCTTGAGCGGCATGTCCAGCATCATGGCGATACGGCTGGGCAGGGACTTGAGGAACCAGATGTGGGCGACCGGTGAGGCCAGTTCGATATGCCCCATGCGCTCGCGCCGCACCCGCGCCAGGGTGACTTCGACGCCGCATTTTTCGCAGATGATGCCTTTGTACTTCATGCGCTTGTACTTGCCGCACAGGCACTCGTAGTCCTTGGTCGGGCCGAAGATGCGGGCGCAGAACAGGCCGTCGCGCTCCGGCTTGAACGTCCGGTAGTTGATCGTCTCGGGCTTCTTGATTTCGCCGAACGACCAGGAGCGGATCTTCTCCGGGCTCGAAAGGGAGATGCGAATCTGGTCGAAGGTCGGGGCGACGACCACCGGGTTGAAGATATTCAGAACTTCCTGGTTCATGGCGTATCCAAAGACAAAGGAGCGCGTGCGTTTCGCCCGCGGTGAGAAACGCGGGCGAGACGCCCGCGCTCTAAGATCACGTGTTTTCCAACTCCACGTTGAGGCCCAGGGAGCGCATTTCCTTGACCAGGACGTTGAAGCTCTCGGGAATGCCGGCCTCGAAGGCGTCGTCGCCGCGGACGATGGATTCATAGACCTTGGTGCGGCCGGCCACGTCGTCGGACTTCACCGTCAGCATCTCCTGCAGGGTATAGGCGGCGCCGTAGGCTTCGAGAGCCCAGACCTCCATTTCCCCGAACCGCTGGCCGCCGAACTGCGCCTTACCGCCCAGGGGCTGCTGGGTGACCAGGCTGTAGGGTCCAATCGAGCGAGCGTGGATCTTGTCGTCGACAAGGTGGTGCAGCTTGAGCATGTAGATGTACCCCACCGTCACCGGGCGCTTGAACGCCTCGCCGGTCTGCCCGTCGTAGAGGATGACCTGGCCTGAACGGCTAAGGCCCGCCGCTTCCAGCAGGTTTTCGATGTCGCCTATGTGGGCGCCGTCGAACACCGGGGTGGCGATGGGAATGCCCTTGGAGAGGTTCCTCGCCAGTTCGATCAGCTCGCCCTCGTCGTCAGGCAGAACCTGGCCCTTGCCGTAGATGGCCCGCAGGCGGTCGGTCAGCGCCTTCTTCTGCCCGCCATGCTGCCAAGCTTCCAGAAGATCGCCGATCTGGCGGCCGAGGCCGGCGCACGCCCAGCCCAGGTGGGTCTCGAAAATCTGGCCGACGTTCATTCGCGAGGGCACGCCCAGGGGGTTGAGCACCACGTCAACCGGGGTGCCGTCCTCAAGATGAGGCATGTCCTCCATGGGCAGGATCTTGGAAATCACCCCCTTGTTGCCGTGCCGGCCGGCCATCTTGTCGCCGGGCTGCAGCTTGCGCTTCACGGCGACGAAGACCTTGACCATCTTCATTACGCCCGGCGGCATCTCGTCGCCGCGCTGGAGCTTGTCGACCTTGTCCTCGAAGCGGCGGTCGAGCCGCTTTCTCGCGTCGTCGAACAGGCGGCGCATGGCTTCCAGTTCGCCCATGGCCTTTTCGTCGTCCACGGCGATCTGCCACCACAGCCCAGGGGATATTTCGTCGAGCTTGGCCGGAGTGATTTCGCCGCGGCCCAGGCCCTTGGGTCCGGAGACGGCGCCGCGGCCGATCATCAGTTCGCGCAGGCGCGCGGTCATGTTGCGGTTCAGGATGGCGAATTCGTCGTCGCGGTCCTTGCCCAGGCGATCGATCTCCTCGCGCTCGATGGCGATGGCCCGCTCGTCCTTTTCGACTCCATGGCGGTTGAACACCCGCACCTCGACCACCGTGCCGGCGACGCCGGGCGGCAGGCGAAGCGAAGTGTCGCGTACGTCGGACGCCTTCTCCCCGAAGATGGCGCGCAGGAGTTTTTCCTCCGGCGTCATCGGCGATTCGCCCTTGGGGGTGACCTTGCCGACCAGGATGTCGCTGGGCAGGACCTCGGCGCCGATGGCCACGATGCCCGCCTCGTCGAGGTTGCGCAGCGCCTCCTCGCCGACGTTGGGAATGTCGCGGGTGATTTCCTCGGGCCCCAGCTTGGTGTCGCGGGCCATGACCTCGAACTCCTCGATGTGAATCGAGGTGAACACATCATCGCGCACGATGCGCTCGGAGATCAGGATCGAGTCCTCGAAGTTATAGCCGTTCCACGGCATGAAGGCGACGAGCGCGTTGCGCCCCAGCGCCAGTTCGCCAAGATCGGTGGACGGGCCGTCGGCGATGATGTCGCCGGCCACGAGCTTGTCGCCCACCCGCACCAGGGGTCGCTGATTGATGCAGGTATTCTGGTTGGAGCGCTGGAACTTCGACAGTCGGTAGATGTCGACGCCCGGCTTGGTGGGGTCCGTCTCCTCGGTGGCGCGGATGACGATCCGCGTGCCGTCGATCTGCTCGACGACGCCCGGCCGCCGCGCGATCACCACCGCCCCGGAATCGCGGGCGACCACGTCCTCCATGCCGGTGCCGACCAAGGGCGCGTCCGACTGGATGAGCGGCACCGCCTGGCGCTGCATGTTGGAGCCCATGAGAGCGCGGTTGGCGTCGTCGTTTTCCAGGAAGGGGATTAGCGCGGCGGCCACCGACACCACCTGCTTTGGGCTCACGTCCATCAGGTCGACCTGATCCTTGGCCAGCAAGGACGGCTCGCCGTTCATCCGGCCGGGCACCAGATCGTCGACGATGTGGCCGTTCTTCAAGGTGATATTGGCCTGGGCGATGACGTGCTTGGCCTCCTCCATGGCCGACATGTAGACCACCTCCTGGGTGATCTTGCCGTCCTTGACCCGCCGGTAGGGGCTCTCGATAAAACCGTACTTGTTGACCACCGCATGGGTGGCCAGGGAATTGATCAGGCCGATGTTGGGGCCTTCCGGCGTCTCGATGGGGCAGATGCGGCCGTAGTGGGTGGGGTGCACGTCGCGCACCTCGAAGCCGGCCCGCTCGCGGGTCAGGCCGCCCGGGCCCAGCGCCGAGAGGCGGCGCTTGTGGGTGATTTCCGACAGCGGATTGGTCTGGTCCATGAACTGGGAAAGCTGCGAGGAGCCGAAGAACTCCCGCACCGAGGCGGCCGCCGGCTTGGCGTTGATCAGGTCGTGCGGCATGACGGTGTCGATATCGACGCTGGACATGCGCTCCTTAATGGCCCGCTCCATGCGCAGAAGGCCGATCCGGTACTGGTTCTCCAGGAGTTCGCCCACCGAACGCACCCGGCGATTGCCCAGGTTGTCGATGTCGTCGATCTCGCCGCGCCCGTCGCGCAGGCCGACCAGGGTCTTCAGGACCTCGAGCACGTCTTCCTTGCGGATCACCCGCACATCGTCGGGGCAGTCCAATTCGAGGCGGATGTTCATCTTCACCCGGCCCACCGAGGAGAGGTCGTAGCGGTCCTGGTCGAAGAACAGCGACTTGAACATCGCCTCGGCCGCTTCGATGGTCGGCGGCTCGCCCGGGCGCATGACGCGATAGATGTCGAAGAGAGCGTCCTCGCGGATGGCGTTCTTGTCGACCCGCAGGGTGTTGCGGATATAGGCGCCCACCGTCACGTGGTCGATGTCCAGGACGTCGATGGTGGTGAAGCCCTGCTGCTCGAGGGCGGCGATGGATTCGGCGTCCAGTTCGTCGCCCGCCTCGGCGTAGATCTCGCCGGTGGCGGGATTGACCTCGTCGCGGGCGAGATAGCGCCCGACCAGGGCCTCGGGGGACAAAAGGAGGGTCGTGAGGCCACTGTCGGCCAACCGCTTGGCCTGGCGGGCGGAAATCTTGGTCCCCGCCGGCGCGACCTCCTCGCCGGTGTCCGCGTCGATGAGCGGGAATTCGGGCTTCACGCCCCGCCAGCGCTCCGGCTTGTAGGGGGTGGCCCAGCCGCCCGCGACGCCCTCGCGTTTCACGTAGGGAACGACATCGTAGAAGGTGGTGAGGATCTCCTCGCCATCCATGCCCAGGGCGTAGAGGAAGGTGGTGGCCGGCAGCTTGCGGCGCCGGTCGATGCGGCAGAAGACCACATCCTTGGCGTCGAATTCGAAGTCGAGCCAGGAGCCGCGATAGGGGATGATGCGGGCGGCGAACAGCAGCTTGCCCGACGAGTGGGTCTTGCCCTTGTCGTGGTCGAAGAAGACGCCCGGCGAGCGGTGCATCTGGGAGACGATCACCCGCTCGGTGCCGTTGACCACGAAGGTCCCCTTTTCGGTCATCAGCGGGATGTCGCCCATGTAGACATCCTGCTCCTTGATGTCCTTGACCGAGCGAGCTTGGGTTTCCTCGTCGATTTCCCACACGATGAGGCGCAGCTTCACCTTCAGCGGCGCGGCATAGGTCATGTCGCGTTGAATGCATTCCTCGACGTCGTATTTCGGATCCTCGAACTCGTAGGAAACGTATTCGAGCATGGCCTTTTCGTTGAAATCCCTGATCGGGAACACCGACTTGAACACCGCCTCGATGCCCTCGTCGCGACGCTGGGCCGGGCGAACCTCGCGCTGCAGAAATTGTTCATAGGAGGATCGCTGAACCTCGATCAGGTTCGGCATCCGCACCGCTTCGGGTATGCGGCCGAACGACATCCGGATCCGCTTCTTGCCGGTGAACGATTGCGCCATGAAGGCTCCCTTGTTTTGGGCGCGCGCCAGGATTGCCCTGGGACGCCGTCTCCACGTTCCGCGTCCACCCTCGGATCGAACGGGCGCCGTCCAGATCATCCCTGGCCTCGGGCCGTCCGCCGGACGCGGGAATGTTCCGCGGGCCTCCATGGGCCGCGGCGCCCCTTCGCGCTGGTCAGAGGGCGGCGAACCGCGCCTCGGGGCGTAAGATGCGCGCGCCGCAAAGCTAAGGCGCGCGCACGATCGGTGGCTCTGAAAATTGAGAGGAACGCGTATCTAGGCAATCGCCGCCTCATTGGGAAGAGGGCCGGCGAAAAATCCTTCGTCGCTAACGAATTCCTTCTCCCGAGAAGGGAGAAGGATAAATGCCTACTTCACCGTGACGCTGGCTCCGGCCGCCTCGAGCTTGGCCTTGATGTCGGCGGCTTCCTGCTTGGAGACGTTTTCCTTAATATTCTGGGGCGCGGCTTCGACGAGATCCTTGGCTTCCTTCAGGCCAAGGTCGGGACGCACGCCGCGCACCTCCTTGATGACGTTGATCTTCTTTTCGCCCGCGCCGGTGAGAACGACAGTGAATTCGGTCTGTTCCTCGGCAACTTCGGCCGGGCCGGCGGCGGCCGGGCCGGCGGCGGCGGCCACCGGAGCGGCGGCGGAAACGCCCCACTTTTCTTCCAGCAGTTTGGAAAGCTCGGAGGCTTCCAGCACGGTCAGGGCGGAAAGATCGTCGACCAGTTTTTCGAGTTTCGACATGATTCTAGGTCCTTATTCGGCGAATGGCGACTTGAGCGGGCCGCGTTCAGGCGGCGTCCTTGATGGCGTAGGCGTTCATGACCCGGGCGAGCTGGGCGCTGGGGGCTTGGAGAATGGCGGCGACCTTGGTGGCAGGCGCCCGCGCGAGACCCACGAGCCTGGCGCGTATCTGGTCGAGCGAAGGAAGCTTGGCCAGGGCGGCGACCCTCGCCGCGTCCAGGACCTCGTCGCCCATCAGGCCCCCAACGATGGTCAGCTTCTCGTTGTCCTTGGCATAGGCGGCGGTCACCTTGGCGGCGCTGACCGCGTCGGGGCCATAGGCGATGGCCACGGGACCCTGAAAGAGCGCCCGCGCCCCCTCCCCCGCGCCGTTCAGCGCCTTCTGGGCCAAGCGGTTCTTGACCACCTTGAGGGCGGCGCCTTCCTGTCGGAGGCGATGGCGCAGATCGCTCATCTCGGCGACCGTGAGGCCCAGGTAGTGGGTCACCACCACCGCCCCGGCTCCGGCGAACACGCCCTTGAGCGTCTCGATGGACTGCGACTTCTGGGCGCGCTCCATGGCGATCTCCTGACAAATCCGACAGCCCGCGCGGCGGGCGGTTCCGCGCGCGGCCAATAGCCCAGTCTGTCCGAAGGATGCCACTGGCCGCGCCCCCGCACGGGGGGCGCCAAGCCTTTCAAGGCTCCCCATCTCCCCGCGGCGATAACGATTAAGCCTGAAGGCCCGCGGTTCTAGGACAGGATCGGCGCGGGCGGACCCGAACCGGAGTCGGCGTTTACAGGAGGACTCGCGCGAAATCAACCGACTTTTCGGGCTTCCGCGACGATCGCCTCGGCCTTGGCGAACAGGGCAGGGTCGATGGTCAGGCCCGACGCCCCGGCGTTCTCCTCGACTTGCTCGGGGCGGCTGGCTCCGACGATAGCCGAGGCGACGTTCGGCTCGCGCAGCGCCCAGGCCAGGGCGAACCGGGTGAGCGACACGCCCGCCGCGGCGGCGACCGGCTTGAGCTTCTCGACCGCCTCCAGCACCGGCTTGGCCATCAGGCGGGAGATGAATCCGCCCATGGCCTCGCTGGCGGCGCGGGTCTCCGCCGGGGGCGGGGCGTCCGGGGCGTATTTGCCGGTGAGCACACCCTGAGCCAGCGGCGACCAGACGATCTGCGATATGCCGTTCTCGCGGCAGAGCGGGATGATCTCCTTTTCCGGCTCGCGCCACAGAAGGGAATACTGCGGCTGGCTGGAGACGAAGCGCTCGACGCCGGCCATGGCGATGGCGGCGCGGACCTTGTCGGCGGGCCATTCGGAGAAGCCCAGCCAGCGCACCTTGCCCGAGCGCACCGCCTCGCTCAGCGCCGCCATGGTCTCTTCCAGCGGCGTGGCGTCGTCGTAGCGGTGGCACTGGTAAAGGTCGATGACATCGACCCGCAGGCGCTTCAAGGATGCGTCGAGCTGTTTGACGATCTGGCCGCGCGACAGACCCCGATCGGCATCGCTCATGGGAAAGAAGACCTTGGTCGCCAGGATGTAGGAGTCGCGCGGGCGGCCGGCCAGGGCCTCGCCCAGGAAGGTCTCGGCCGCCCCGCGCCCGTAGACGTTGGCGGTGTCGATGAAATTGACCCCCAAATCGAAGGCGCGCCGCACGCAGGCCGCCGCCCGCTCGCGCTCCACCCCAACCCCGAAGGTCAACCACGATCCCAGGGAAATTTCCGAAACCGTGAGGTCGCTCGACCCGAGTTGGCGATATTTCATGAGAGTCTCCGGTGCTGGCGGACGGTGGCAGGCCGTGGCGGCCCTTCGACACAAGAGCGCCGGCTCTTCTCGAGTTCCCGGTGGAGATCGGAAATGGCTTACGCGCCGAGCAGCCGCGCGAGGGTTCGCCGGTAGGCATGGGCGATGATGTCCCGACCGACGTGCCGGCCGCCTTCCACCACTTTGCGGCCTCCGCGCCAGACGCGCTCGACGGCGCCGCCCCGGGCCGCGAAGATCCAGCCGTCGATGAAAGCGTCGCCCTGACGGCCGATCACGGAAGGGTGGCCGGCGTCGAGGCAGACGACATCGGCGGGAGCGCCCGGAGCGAGACCGAGCGGTCGGGCACCCAGGGCCCGCGCGCCGCCTTGGTGCGCGCCGGCAAAAAGAGCGGCGCCGACCGAGGGACGATGCTCGGAGGCCAGGACATTGCGCCCCTGACGGATCAGGCGCTGGCCGTATTCCAACATTCGCAATTCCTCGGCGGCGTCGATCAGCACGTTCGAATCGCTGCCAACCCCGAAGGCGCCGCCGGCGGAAAAATATGGCGCGGCCGGAAAGATTCCGTCGCCCAGATTGGCTTCGGTGATTGGGCAGAGGCCCGCCACCGCGCCGCTGGCCGCCAGGCGGCCCGTTTCCGCTTCGCTCATGTGGGTGGCGTGGACCAGGCACCAGTTGTCATCCACCGGCGCGTGATCGAGCAGCCATTCCACCGGCCGCCGGCCGCACCAGGCCACGCAGGCCTCCACCTCCCGCGCCTGTTCGGCGATGTGGATATGGATGGGCCCGTCGCCGGCCAGGGGGAGGATCAGGGCCAGCTGGTCGGGCGTCACGGCGCGCAGGCTGTGCGGGGCGATTCCGACCACCGCGTCGGGCAGCATCCGGACAATATGGCGCGCGTCTTCGAGCAGCCGCGCGAACGAATCTGGGGTGTTGACGAACCGCCGCTGGCCGGCGGTCGGCGCCGCGCCGCCAAAATCGCCGTGAGCGTAGAAAACCGGCAGCAGGCTCAGGCCAATCCCCGCCGCGCCCGCCGCCGCCGCGATCGCGCCCGCCATGCGGGCCGGATCGGAGTAGGGCCGGCCGTCAAGATCGTGGTGCAGGTAATGAAACTCGCCGACGCGGGTGAACCCGCTTTCCAGCATCTCGACGTAGGCCAGGGCGGCGATGGCCTCGACATCCTCTGGCGAGAGGCGGTCGACGAACCGGTACATCACCGCCCGCCAGCTCCAGAAGTCGTCGGCGTCCGGGCCGCGCGTCTCGGCCAAGCCGGCCATGCCGCGCTGGAAGGCGTGGCTGTGGACATTGCCGAGCCCCGGAATGGCGATCCCGCCGCGCTCGTCGCCCTCCTGGGCCGCCGCGCCTGCTTCGACGCCGACGATCAGACCGTTCGCGTGCGTAATGCGCACCGGCGCCTCCCAGCCGGTGGGAAGCAAGGCCGTTTCGAACCAGAGAGATTCCACCGCGCTCAACGCCTCTCGCTCATGGTTCCTTGTCTAGGTATAAACTCTGGCTTTGGCCACGCGCGGGCCGCCCTTCCCATGGAGAGAAGATGCGCTGCGAGCGGCTCTGGCGCGACGCGCGGTTGGCGACCCTGGCGGCCGGGGCGGCGGGATTGGGCGAGGTCGAGGGCGGCGTCGTCGCCTGCGCCGCCGGACGCATCCTCTACGCGGGGGGCGCGGCCGAGGCGCCGCGCTTCGAGGCCGAGGAGACCATCGACTGCGAGGGCCGGTGGATCACGCCGGGGCTGATCGACTGCCACACCCATCTGGTCCACGGCGGCGACCGGGCCGGCGAGTTCGAGATGCGGCTGGCCGGCGCCGCCTACGAGGCGATCGCGAGGGCCGGCGGCGGCATCGTCTCGACCACGGCCGCCACGCGGGCGGCGAGCGAGGCGGACTTGGTGGCCGGCGCCCTGCCCCGCCTCGACGCCCTGATCGCCGAGGGGGCGACCACGGTCGAGATCAAGTCCGGCTATGGCCTGTCGCTGGCCGACGAAATGAAGCAGCTGCGCGCCGCCCGCGCCCTGGCCGAGCGTCGGGAGATCACGGTGCGGACGACCTTCCTGGGCGCCCACGCCCTGCCGCCGGAATTCGCCGGCGACGCCGACGGCTACATCGACCGGGTGTGCGACGAGATGATCCCCGCCGTCGCCGCCGAGCATCTAGCCGACGCGGTGGACGCCTTCTGCGAGGGCATCGGCTTTTCGCTCGCCCAGGTCCGCCGGGTGTTCGAGGCGGCCAAGGCGGCGGCCCTGCCGGTCAAGCTGCACGCCGAACAGCTTTCCAACCTGCACGGCGCGGCCCTGGCGGCGGAATTCGGCGCCCTGTCGGCCGATCACCTGGAATTTCTCGACGAGGCGGGCGTCGCCGCCATGGCCGGAGCGGGGACGGTGGCCACCCTCCTCCCCGGCGCCTTCTATTTCGTCCGCGAGACCAAGCTGCCGCCGATCGAGACCCTCCGCGCCGCCGGCGTGCCGATCGCGCTGGCCACCGACTGCAACCCCGGCACTTCGCCGCTCACCTCCCTGCTGCTTACGATGAACATGGGCGCGACCCTGTTTCGCCTTACCGTGGAGGAGTGCTTGGCCGGCGTCACCCGCAACGCCGCGCGGGCCCTGGGTCTGCAGGGCGAAACCGGAACCCTGGAAGCCGGCAAGCGCTGCGACCTGGCCATGTGGGATATCGAACGGCCGGCGCAGCTAGTGTACCGCATGGGCTTCAATCCGCTTCACGCGCGGGTGTGGAGAGGCCGTTGACCGACATCGTTCTCACGCCCGGCAAGATCCCGCTCGCCGATTGGCGGGCGATCTATCGGGGCGCCGGCGTGAGCCTCGATCCGGCCACCGCGCCCCGCGTCGCCGCGAGCGCGGCGGCGGTGGAGCGCATCCTCGCCAAGGGCGCGCCGGTCTATGGGATCAACACCGGCTTCGGCAAACTGGCCAGCGTCCGCATCGAGAGCGGCGATCTCGAGCGGCTGCAGCGCAATCTGGTCCTCTCGCACGCCGCCGGGGTCGGCGAGCCTATCCCCGTCGCCATCGTCCGCCTGATGATGGCGCTGAAGCTGGCAGGGCTCGCCCACGGCGCCTCGGGCGCGCGGCCGGCCACCCTCGCCCTGCTGGAGACCATGCTGGCCAGGGGGCTGACGCCGGTCATCCCGGCCCAGGGATCGGTGGGCGCGTCGGGCGATCTGGCTCCCCTGGCCCACATGGCCGCCGCCATGATCGGGGTGGGCGAGATAGTCGTCGGCGAGGCCCGCCTTCCCGCCGCCCGCGCCCTCGAAAACGCCGGGCTGGCGCCGCTGATCCTTGGACCGAAGGAGGGCTTGGCCCTTCTCAACGGAACCCAGTTTTCCACCGCCCACGCCCTGGCCGCCCTGTTCGCGGCCGAGACCCTGTTTCGCGCCGCCCTAGTCACCGGAGCGCTCTCCACCGAGGCGGCCAAGGGCTCCGACACCCCGTTCGATCCGCGCATCCAGGCCCTGCGTCGCCACCGGGGCCAGATCGAGACCGCCGCCGCCCTCATCGCCCTGATGGCCGGCTCGGCCATCCGCGCCTCGCACCTGACGGGCGATGCGCGGGTCCAGGACCCCTACTGCCTGCGCTGCCAGCCGCAGGTAATGGGCGCCGCCCTCGACACCCTGCGCCAGGCCGCCCACACCCTGGCCGACGAGGCCAATGGGGTCACCGACAATCCGCTGATCTTCGCCGAGACCGACGAAGCGCTGTCGGGCGGCAATTTCCACGCCGAGCCGGTGGCCTTCGCCGCCGACATCGTCGCCCTGGCCCTGTGCGAGATCGGCTCGCTGGCCGAGCGGCGCATCGCCATGCTGGTCGATCCGGCCCTCTCGGGCCTGCCGGCCTTCCTCACCCCCAACCCCGGCCTCAACTCGGGCTTCATGATCGCCCAGGTGACCGCCGCCGCCCTGGTCAGCGAGAATAAGCAGCGCGCCTGGCCGGCCAGCGTCGATTCCATCCCCACTTCGGCCAACCAGGAGGACCACGTCTCCATGGCCGCCCACGGCGCGCGCCGCCTCCTGGCCATGGCCGACAACGCCTCCGCCGTGATCGGCATCGAACTGATGGTGGCGGCCCAGGGATGCGACTTCCACCGCCCCCTGGCCACCAGCCCGCCCCTGGAGGCGGTTCGCGCGCTCTTGCGCGCAGAGGTACCGCCCCTCGCCGACGATCGCTATCTCCACCCCGACATGGCCGCCGCCATCGCGATGGTTCGCGCCGGCGAGGTTCAGGCCGCCATCGGCGACATCCCCCTGCCCGGCGTTTGCGAGGCGGGATGAGCCCGCACGGCCATCCCGACTGGCTCACCGTCCAATCCGGCGACGCGCCGTTGATTGTCGCCTTCCCCCACACCGGCACGGACATTCCGCCGGACATCGAGGCGCGCCTCGCCTCGCCCTGGCTGGCGCGCAAGGACGCCGACTGGTGGGTTCACCGCCTCTACGACTTCGCCGCCGACCTGGGGGCGACCACGATCCGCACGGCGATCTCGCGCACCGTTATCGACGTGAACCGCGATCCCACTGGGGCCTCACTCTATCCGGGCCAGGCGACCACCGAACTCTGTCCGACCACCACCTTCGACGGCGAGGGGCTTTACCGGGAGGGCCAAGGCCCCGACAGCGCCGAGATCGGGCGCCGGCGAATCCTGTATTTCGAGCCCTACCATGGCGCCCTGGCCGCCGAGATCGCACGCCTGCGGAAGAGCCACCGCGCGGTGGTTCTCTATGAAGCCCATTCGATCCGCTCGCGGATCCCCCGGCTGTTCGAGGGCGAGCTGCCCCATTTCAACATCGGGACCAACAGTGGCGCGAGCTGCCACCCCGCTCTCGCCGCCGCCGTTGAAACCGTGTGCGACGCGAGCGCGTTTTCCCGCGTCACCAACGGCCGGTTCAAGGGCGGCTACACCACCCGCCACCATGGCCGGCCCGATGAGGGCGTCCACGCCATCCAGATGGAGCTTGCCTGCCGCGGCTACATGAACGACCCCGCCGGCGCGATCGGCGTCGACAATTGGCCGAGTCCCTACGACCCCGTCGAGGCGGCGGCGATGCGGGAGACACTGACCGCCGTTCTCCAATCCTGCCTCGATTTCGCCGAAGGCCGCCCATGACCCGCCTGGACAATTCCCGCGTCATCCGCAGTCCGCGCGGACCGGAGATCAGCACCAAGAGCTGGCTCACTGAAGCGCCGCTGCGCATGCTGATGAACAACCTCGACCCGGACGTCGCCGAACGGCCCGATGAGTTGGTGGTCTATGGCGGCATCGGCCGGGCGGCGCGCGACTGGGAGAGTTTCGACGCCATCGTCGCGGTTCTGCGCCGGCTCGAGGACGACCAGACCCTGCTCGTCCAGTCGGGGAAGCCCGTGGGTGTCTTCCGCACCCATCCCGACGCGCCCCGCGTACTGATCGCCAACTCCAACCTGGTGCCGCGCTGGGCGACCTGGGAGCATTTCAATCAACTCGATCGCAAGGGCCTGATGATGTACGGCCAGATGACCGCCGGCTCGTGGATTTACATCGGCGCCCAGGGCATCGTGCAGGGGACCTTCGATACCTTCGCCGAGCTGGGCCGCCAGCACTATGGCGGCGACCTGTCCGGCCGCTGGATCCTCACCGGGGGCCTGGGCGGCATGGGCGGGGCCCAGCCCCTGGCGGCGGTGATGGCCGGGGCGTCGTGCCTGGCGGTGGAGTGCCAGCCGTCGCGGATCGAGATGCGTCTGCGCACCGGCTATCTGGACGTGATGAGCCAGGATCTGGACGAGGCGCTGACCCTGATCGCCAAATCTTGCGCCGACAAGAAACCCTTGTCGGTGGGCCTGCTCGGCAACGCCGCCGAAGTCTTTCCCGAACTGGTCCGCCGAGGCGTGCGCCCCGACGCGGTCACCGACCAGACCAGCGCCCACGATCCGATCAACGGCTATCTGCCGGCCGGCTGGAGCGTCGCCGAGTGGATCGCGCGGCGCGAGAGCGATCCCAAGGCCGTCGAGAGGGCGGCGCGCGCCTCCATGGCCGTCCAGGTGCGCGCCATGCTCGATTTCCACCGCGCCGGTGTTCCCACCGTCGACTACGGCAACAATATCCGCCAGATGGCCCTGGAGGAAGGGCTCGAGGGCGCGTTCGATTTCCCCGGCTTCGTCC